>NZ_CP186695.1:2154717-2480161 GCF_049532975.1 Sphingomonas sp. MS122
GCGGCCCGTCGCCGCCGCCGGCCACGGTCTGGGTCAGCAGCAGGTCGACGCGGTCGCCCGGGAACACGAAGCCCGCGACCGCGCTCTGGGCGGAGACGGGGACCGTCACCGCGCGCATGCCCGGGCCGAGCGCCGCGGCGAGGAAGCCGCGGTCGCCGGGCTTGACCACCGCGCCCTGCGCGATCGGCTGGCCCGCGGGGATCGCGAAGCGCACCACGGTGCCTTGAAGCGATTTGAGATCGGTGTCGGCCTTGCGGTAATAGGCGCCTTGGACCAGCTCCTCCGGCCACGGCACGAACTTCATCGACTCGGGGCCGAGGATCGTGCCCACGGGCAGCGCCTTGGTCGCGACCAGCACCTCGACGCCCTGGATCGGCGCGGGGCCGTTGGCGGTCGGCGCCGCATCGGCGACGGGGGCCGGGGTGCCGACCATGAGGGTCCGCGCCATGAATGCCGTGACGGCGGCGATGATCAGCGCGCCCACCAGCAGAATGATCTTGCGTCCATCCATGACGTCTCAGGCCTTTCAGTCTTCAGACCGGGTTTCACCGGCGTTAAGCATCTACGTGAACTGGTTAAGAATCGGTTCGCGAAGCATCAGCAGCGCCGCGATGGCGATGGCGATGCCGTACGGAATCTCGGGTTGCTCGCTTCGCCGGCGCAGCCATTTGTCGAGCAGCATCAGCACGGTGATCGCGCCCCCCGCCAGCGACATGATGACGAGCATCGTCAGCAGCGGCTGGAACGGGAACCACAAGGCGAGCGCGCCGATCATCTTGACGTCGCCCCCGCCCATCATCCCGAAGTGGAACGCCACCGCGAACACCGCGAACACGGCGAGCGCGATGCCGATCTGGAGCGCGATCTCCGGCCACAGCGACAGGCCGGCCGCGATCCACCACGGCACCGCGAGCAGCGCGATCGCGGCGTTCTTCCAGTTCGCGATCTCGCGAGTGCGCGCATCCTCGATCCCGGCGGAGACCAGGATCAGGCCGAGCACGACCAGCAGAATCGTCGAAGCTAGCGCTCCCATTTCAACGATGCCCACACCCCTTTGAGCATGGACCCTAGACGCAGGGGCTTTCCAAAACGTAACCAGCGCAAATGGCATCTTCACCATTAGATCGCCGGGCAATCCCCGCGGGCGCCCGCATCGCGAGCTGGGCGGCGCCCGACGGCTGGCAGCTGCGCCGCTTCGACTGGCCGGCGGAAGGACCGCCCCGCGGATCGATCCTGTTCCAGGGCGGGCGCGGCGACGTGGTCGAGAAATATCTCGAGACGCTGGCGCACTGGCAGGCGCAGGGCTGGAACATCACCTGGTTCGACTGGCGCGGGCAGAGCGGGTCGGGGCGGGTCAATGGCGCGAAGAGCGGCCATATCGAGGATTTCGCGGACTTCATCGCCGATTTCGAGGCCTTTGCACGCGAATGGCAGGCGGCGACGCCGGGCCCGCATGTGGTGATGGGACATTCGATGGGCGGGCACCTGGTGCTGCGGGCGCTGGTCGAGCGGGCGATCCGGCCCGATGCGGCGGTGCTGGTCGCGCCGATGCTGGGCCTCAGGGCGCCGCTCGGCCTGGTGTCGCTAGGCGAGCGCTTCGCGCGGCTGATGGGCGGGCTCGGCGATCCCGCGCGGGCGGCGTGGAAGGTCAACGAGAAGCCCTATACCACCGAGACCCGCCAGGCGCTGCTGACGCATGACCGGGCGCGGTACGAGGACGAGTTGTGGTGGCAGCAGGCCAACCCCGCCAACGTCACCGGCCCGCCGAGCTGGAAGTGGCTGATCGAGGCGTTCCGCTCGACGCGCGAGCTGCGCGGCAGCCCGGCGCTCGCGGCGATGGACGTGCCGCTGCTCGCGCTGATCGCCGAGGCCGACGGACTGGTCGATGCCAAGGCGGCACTGGCGACCGTCGCGCGGCTGCCCGATGCGCGGATCGTGCGCTTCGGCAAGGAGAGCGCGCACGAGATCCTGCGCGAGGTCGATGCGGTGCGCGACCGCGCGATCGGCGAGATCGACGGCTTCCTGGACGAGCGGGCGCCGCGCCGATGAGCCGCTACGACGTCGCGATCGTGGGCGCGGGCATCGCCGGCGCCGGCCTCGCCGCCGAGGTCGCGCCGCACGCGCGGGTGCTGCTGCTCGAGGCCGAGGATCAGCCGGGCTATCACGCCACCGGCCGCTCCGCCGCCTTCTGGTCGGAGACCTATGGCGGAGCGGACATCCAGCCGCTGTCCAAGGCGTCGGGCCCGGCACTGCGCGATCCCCCGGCCGAGCTGGGCGGGGAGAGCTTCCTGTCGCCGCGCGGCGAGCTGTTCATCGCGACGCGCGAGGACCGGCATGTGCTCGACCGCTTCGTCGCCGAGTTCGCCGCGGCGGGAGTCAGGCTCGAGCCGGTCGATCCCGCGCCGCGCTGCCCGGGGCTGCGGCCCGAATGGAGCGAGGCGCTGTGGGACCCGACCTGTGCCGACATCGACGTCGCGCGGCTCCACGCCGCCTATCTCGGCGCGGCGCGGCGCGCGGGGGCGGAACTGGTCTGCGCGGCGGGGGTGACCGCGGCGTGCCGGGAGGGCGGCGGCTGGCGAATCGAGACGCGCGCGGGCGCGTTCGCCGCGGAGGTGCTGGTCAACGCGGCGGGCGCCTGGGCCGACCCGGTGGCGGCGCTGGCCGGCGCCCCGGCGATCGGGACGATGCCGCTGCGCCGCACGATGGTGCAGCTGCGAGTCGATCCGCCCGCGCAGCCGGCGCTGCCTCTGGTCCGCGACGCGCGCGACCGCTTCTATTTCAAGCCCGAGGCGGGCGGGCGCATCTGGCTCTCGCCGCATGACGAGATCCCGAGCGACCCGTGCGACGCCGCGCCCGAGGAGCTCGACGTCGCGATGGCGATCGACAAGCTCGAGACCGCGGTCGACTGGCGGATCGACGCGGTCGAACGCAAATGGGCGGGGCTCAGGACCTTCGCCCCCGACCGCAAGCCGGTCTATGGCTTCGATCCCGCGGCGCCCGGCTTCTTCTGGTGCGCGGGGCAGGGCGGGTTCGGCATCCAGACCTCGCCCGCCGCGACCAGGCTCGCGGCGGCGATGCTGCTCGGCACGGCGCCCGATCCGATGGTCGCGCACATCGATCCCGCCGCCTATTCGATCCGGCGATTCCGCGGCTAGACCTGCCCCGCGGATCGGTTATCGTTGGCGTGCCGCAACGAAGGAGGCCGAGTATGGCGCACAAGTTCGTGATCGAGCAGAACAAGGCCGGCGAGTATGTCGCCAAGTTCAAGTACAACAACGAAATCATGTTCTGGACCGAGGGCTATACCAGCAAGGCCTCGGCCAAGAACGCGATCGAATCGATCAAGGAGAATGGTCCCGGCGCGCCGGTAGAGGAAGACTGATCGATTCCACCAAATCGGTTATGCAGCGAAGCGCGGGGGTAATTCTCCGCGCTTTTCTGTGCATGCCCCACGTCCGTGGGATTCAGGTGATCACCACTTCCTCTCCTTCGTCGTAGACGATGAGCATTCTTCCCTTGCCCTCTACGTAATTCTCGCTGCGGATCAGCCTCAGCGTTCCCTTGCCATATTCCGGGCCGTTCGATGACGTGCCGAGAACGCCGACCTCGCAGCTGATGTGATCCCTCCTCGGGTCCCGGCGGCTTTCGATGAAGCGGCATTCCACATCATTTTCGCGGACCCGGGAGAAGACGACCCCCGGACGCGGAAAGAAGATGTAGCGGAATTCATTTTCCCAGTCGGCGCGAAGCAGTTCCCCGATCTCCTGCTCTTGGGGTTCGTCCAGGACTGCCCTGTACCTGCGGTGAAGCTTGCGGCGTTCCTCGGCCGCGTGAAGCTCAGTCCTCTCGAATTCTTTGGCTGACATGACCTCGACACCGTCGATATCGAAGCCGAACCTGGTCAATGTCGAACACAGATTGTTGAAAAGCTCGTTGATCGCGGCGTCGCTGCTCTTTGGGAGATGATAGCTTTGCGTTACCAGGGTGCTCTTTGCGGAAATACGGTCGATATAGCGAATTTTGAGTCCCAGTTCTTCTTCGATGCGGCGGACAACCGGGGCGACCTTTGTCCGACCATCCGTTGCTGCGAAACGATACAGGATCGCGATACCGTCGGAGCTGATCTTCGGGATCGCGGCTAGCCTGCCGGTCGCGCACGACGCCGGGGTGTAATCGATCGGGACAGGCTTTTGGTCGATCGTGCGTGCATGGGCGGCGCCCAGAAGGAGTCCGGCAAATCCCGCCGCACAGATACATCCGCGCCTCATGCGACGAAGATAGTTGATCGCAACGGCGTTGTCGCGCTGCAGGCCGGGGCCGGTGCCCAACGGCGATGATAGATCCTGTCCATGTCCGGATCTGAACATGGGAAGATTGCCGATCGGTTACCGCTGTCCAGTGGCCGCAATCAGATGCGCGGCGCGATCCGCGAGGGAACGCAGCGCCCTCGCCCGTCCCTAAACCCGCAGCGCGGCGTCGCTGGCGAGCTTGTCGGCGCGTTCGTTGTCGGGGTGGCCGGCATGGCCCTTGACCCAGGTCCATTCGATGCGGTGCGGCCTGGCCGCGGCGAGGAGCTCCTGCCACAGGTCGGCATTCTTGACCGGCTTCCTGTCGGCGGTCTTCCAGCCGTTCTTCTGCCAGCCGAAGATCCATTTGGTGAGGCCGTCCATGACGTAGCGGCTGTCGGTCGAGAGCTTGACCCGGCACGGCTTTTTCAAGGCCTTGAGCCCCTGGATCGCCGCCATCAGCTCCATGCGGTTGTTGGTGGTGTCGGGCTCGCCACCGGAGAGCTCGCGCTCGGTCGTGCCCGAGCGCAGCACCACGCCCCAGCCGCCGCGGCCGGGATTGCCCTTGCACGCCCCGTCGGTGGCGATCTCGACCAGCGGCATCTCGGTCATGCGACGCGCGTCACCAGCGCCGGATCATACTGCTTGAGCCGCCGGACATAGGCGAGCGGGTCCTTGCGCATCACCAGCGCGTCGGCCGGCGTGTTGAGCCAGTCCCAGGCGCGCGACAGCGCGAAGCGGATGCAGGCACCACTGGCGAGCTTGCCGAATTCGGCGCGTTCGAATGCCGCGAGTGGGAAGCGGGTCTCGTAGCCGCGGATCAGCGCATCGCCGATGTCCGCGCGATAGTCGCTGCCGGTGGCGTCGAACGACCAGGCGCTGTGCATCACGGCGAGGTCGTAAATGCGAATATCGGTGCAGGCGAAGTAGAAGTCGATCAGGCCGGTGACCTCGTCGCCCAGCATCAGGACATTGTCGGGAAAGAGATCGGCGTGGACCGCGCAGTGATCGAACGCCTCCCCGGACCAGACGGGGACGATCCGATCAATCGCATGGGCGAGGTCGTCGTAGAGGCCCGGCGCGATCTGATCGAGGCTGCGGCCGCATTTCTCGAACAGCGGCTGCCAGCTGTCGACGCCCATCGAGTTGGGCCGGTCGAGCGTGAAGTCGGCGACGGCGGCGTGCATCTGCGCCATTGCACGCGCGGCGGCTTCGGCCTGGGCGGGCGTCGGGGTGGAGAGCGAGACGCCGGGCAGGAACTTGATCAGGCAGGCGGGACGGCCTTCGAGCGCCTGGATCTCGACCCCGCTAAGGTCCTTGATCGCGGGCGGCACCGGCAGCCCCTTGGCGGCGAGGTGATCGAGCAGGCCCATGAAATAGGGCAGGTCGCCGACATCGACGCGCTTCTCGTAGAGCGTCAGGATGAAGCGGTCGCGCGTCGTCTCGACGAGATAGTTGGAGTTCTCCACCCCCTCGGCGATGCCCTTGGCCGAGACCAGCTCGCCGACGTCGTAGCGCGCGAGAAAGGCGGCGAGCGCTTCCGCCGAGACCTGCGTGTAGACGGCCATGGCTCAGGCGGCTTCGAGGCCGCGGGGGAGCTTGAAGGCGATGGTTTCCTGCGCCGTCTCGACCTGGCGCTCGTTGACCTCGAAGCGCGTGGCGAGCTTGTCGACCAGCTCGCGCACCAGCACCTCCGGCGCCGAGGCCCCCGCGGTGATGCCGAGCGTGGCCACGCCCTCGAGCCAGTCGAAGTCGAGATCGTCGGCGCGCTGGATCAGCCTGGCGCCGGTGCCCTCGCGCTCCGCCACCTCGACCAGCCGCAGCGAGTTGGACGAATTGGGCGCGCCGATCACCAGCACCAGGTCGCACGATTGCGCGATCGCGCGCACCGCGGCCTGGCGGTTCGAGGTCGCATAGCAGATGTCGTCGGCCTTGGGCGCGACGATGCCGGGGAAACGGCGCTGGAGGATGCCGAGGATCGCCGCGGTGTCGTCCACCGACAGCGTGGTCTGGGTCAGGAAGGCGAGGTTGGCGGGATCGGCCGGCGCGACCGCGTCGGCATCCGCCTCGGTCTCGACCAAAGTCATGCTGCCCTCGGGCACCTGGCCGAAGGTGCCGATCACCTCGGGATGGCCGGCATGGCCGATGAACAGGATGTGGCGGCCCGCCGCGACCAGCCGCTCGGCCTGGCGGTGGACCTTGGACACCAGCGGGCAGGTGGCGTCGAGATAGGAGAGGCCGCGATCCTGCGCCTCGGCCGGTACTGCCTTGGGCACGCCGTGCGCCGAGAACACCACGGGGACACCGTCGGGTACCTGGTCGAGCTCGTCGACGAACACCGCGCCCTTGGCCTTCAACGAATCGACCACGAACTTGTTGTGGACGATCTCGTGCCGGACATAGACCGGCGCGCCGTGCTTCTCGATCGCGCGCTCGACGATCTGGATCGCGCGGTCCACGCCCGCGCAAAAGCCGCGCGGGGCGGCGATCAACAACTCCAGTGCGGGCTTGTCGCCAAGGTTCGACGGACTGCTCATGTTGCGCGAGGCTCTACGCGATTGCTTGCGCGGGCGAAAGGCGGTTCCTATGACGTGGCGGGCCGGCGCCTGCCCTGCGGCGTGGCCAAATGTCAGTTCGGGAAAGGTGCCCCTCTTGAGTATCCGCAAATTTGGTCTCGCCGCGACGACGATTCTGGCGCTCGCCGGCTGCTCGAAGACGGGCGACATCGCCGAGGGGGGCATCACCCAGGTCCGTTCGGCCTGTCCGCGAGTCGGCGTGGCGGCGCACACCGGCGACATCACGCTGTTCAACCCCGCGACCAGCCGCGACGCGAGCGCGATCGACGTGACCGCGGTGCTGACCAACGTTACCTCGACCTGCAACGATGCGAGCGAGACGATCTACACCGCGATCAACTTCGAGGTGCTGGGCAGCCGCCGCTCGGGCGAGGGCGCGCGCGAGGTGACCTTGCCCTATTATGTGGCGGTGGTGCAGGGCGGCAGCTCGGTCGTGTCGAAGCGGCTGGGGCAGGTGACGCTGCGCTTCGAGCCCGGCCAGACCCGCGCCTCGGCGACGGGCACGGGCCAGGCCTATGTCAACCGCGCGGCGGCGACCTTGCCCGAGGACATCCGCCGCCAGATCACCCAGCGGCGCAAGGCCGGCGACGAGACCGCGGCGATGGACCCGCTGGCGCGTCCCGAGATCCGCCAGGCGGTACTGCGCGCCTCGTTCGAGGCGCTGGTCGGCTTCCAGCTGACGGATGAGCAGCTGAAATACAACGCGACGCGGTAACAAGCCGTCACCCCGGCGAAAGCTGGGGTCTTTCGCCTCCAGCGGGGCGCCTGTGGCAGGAGACCCCAGCTTTCGCTGGGGTGACGATCGTTAGTGATTGACTCCGTTGCCGCGCCCGATCAGACGAGATGCGTCGGCAACGGGCAACCGTTTAAGGCACGCGCGGGAGAGCAGGGGTCGTCAAACACCTCCGCCGAAGGAGCAACCGCCCCGGAATCTCTCAGGCACCCAGGACCGCGCGGGGCCACGACACTCTGGAAAGCGCTCGGACGAAGGTCCGGGCCACCGAAGGGGTAACTCCGCGCCGCGGGGGAAAGCTCTCAGGTTCCGTGACAGAGGGGGCGGCGAACTTCCCGGCGCCTCGTGCGCTTTGGTTCGTCGTCACCAATCACGGGAGTCCGCGCAAGTGAGCGAGAAAGTCCATAACGGCCCCACCGACGCCACCCAGGCGCGCGGCACCGAATATTCGGGCGATCCCGAGGGCGGCGAGAATGTCGAGCTGCTGAGGTTGCCGCTGGACGCCTGGCACCGCGCGCGGGGCGGGCGGATGGTGCCGTTCGCGGGCTATGAGATGCCGGTCCAGTATGAAGGCATCATGGCCGAGCATCTGTGGGTGCGCGAGAATGCCGGGCTGTTCGACGTGTCGCACATGGGGCAGCTGTTCCTGTCGGGCGACGGGCTCGACGCGGCGCTCGAGGCGCTGATCCCGGCGGACGTCGCGGGGGTGAAGGTCGACGGGCAGAAATATTCGCTGCTGCTCGCCGAGAATGGCGGGATCCTCGACGACCTCATGTTCACGCGCTGGGCGGATGGCATCTACATGGTCGTCAACGGCGCGTGCAAATGGGACGACATCGCGCATCTGCGCGAGCATCTGCCCGACGCGATCGACATCAACCATATGGACGAGCATGCGCTGCTCGCGCTGCAGGGGCCGAAGGCGGTCGATGCGCTGAGCCGGGTGGTGCCGGGCGTGGAGCGCCTCGTGTTCATGCGCGGCGGGCGGTTCGAGAGGAACGGCACCAGCCTGTGGATCAGCCGGTCGGGCTATACCGGCGAGGACGGGTTCGAGATCTCGGTCGAGGCGGACAAGGCCGCGGCGCTGGCCGATGCGCTGACGGGGCAGCCGGAGGTCAAGCCGATCGGCCTTGGCGCGCGCGATTCGCTGCGGCTCGAGGCGGACCTGCCGCTCTACGGGCACGACCTCGACACCGAGACGACGCCGATCATGGCGGCGCTGAACTTCGCGGTCGCGAGCAAGCGGCGGCGTGAGGAGGCGAACTTTCCGGGCGCGCAGCGCATCCTGCTGGAGCGCGAGCACGGCCCGATCCAGCGCCGCGTCGGCCTGATCGTCGAGGGGCGCCAGCCGGTGCGCGAGGGCGCTTTGGTGCTCGACGACGAGGGCAACGAGGTCGGCCGCGTCACCAGCGGCGGCTTCGCCCCGACCGTGCAGAAGCCGATCGCGATGGCCTATGTGCCCGTGGCGATGGCCGAGCCCGGCACGCGCGTGACGCTGAGCCAGCGCGGCAAGATCCATCATGGCGAAGTGGTGCCGATGCCCTTCGTCCCCCACCGCTATGTTCGTCAGGGAGCATGACAATGAGCCGCTATTTCACCGAAGATCATGAGTGGATCGAAGTCGACGGCGACGTCGCCACCGTCGGCATCACCGACTATGCGCAGAGCCAGCTCGGCGACATCGTGTTCGTCGAGGTGCCCGAAGAGGGCAAGCAAGTCGGCAAGGGCGACGACGCCGCGGTGGTCGAGAGCGTCAAGGCGGCGAGCGACGTCTATGCGCCGGTCAGCGGCACGGTGATCGAGGGCAACCCGGCGCTCGAGGACAATCCCGCGCTGGTCAACGAGGACCCCGAGGGCGAGGGCTGGTTCTTCAAGATGTCGCTCAGCGACACGAGCGAGCTCGACGGTCTGATGGACGAGGCCAAGTACGCGGATTTCGTGTCGAAGCTTTGATTTTCGCCGTCATGCCGGACTCGTTCCGGCATCCACGGTGCGGCGGGCGATGGGCGAGAGGCTCGACGGCATCCCGCGCGGCAAGGTGGACCCCGGCACGAGGCCGGGGTGACGGTTTTGGTTAGTGGCCAGCGGCCGGAGAACTCAATTGCGCTACCTACCCCTGACTCCCAACGACCGGCAGGCGATGCTCGCGGCGGTCGGCGCGGCGGCGATCGACGATCTGTTCGTCGACGTGCCCGAGAGCGCCCGTCTGAGCGGCCCGATCGCGGGGCTGCCGCCGTATGCCAGCGAGCTGGCGGTCGAGCGGCACATGGCTGCGCTCGCCCGCAAGAACCTGTCGGCGGGGGAGGCGCCCTTCTTCCTCGGCTGCGGCGCGTATCGCCACCATGTGCCGGCGAGCGTCGATCACATCATCCAGCGCGGCGAGTTCTTGACCGCCTACACGCCCTATCAGCCCGAGATCGCGCAGGGCACGCTGCAGGTGATGTTCGAGTTCCAGACGCAGGTCGCGCGCCTGCTGGGGACCGATGTCGCCAACGCCTCGATGTATGACGGATCCACCGCGTGCTGGGAGGCGATCGGCATGGCGCGGCGCATCACCCGGCGCGCGAAGGCGATCCTGTCGGGCGGACTTCACCCGCATTACGTCTCGGTCGCCAACACGATGGCGAAATATACCGGCGACCAGCTGGTGACGGCGCTGCCCGAGCTGACCGCCGAGCCGGACACGGCGAAGCTGATCGGCATGATCGACGACGAGACCTCGTGCGTCGTGGTGCAGTATCCCGACATCCTCGGCCGCATCTCGGACCTGTCCGACCTTGCCGCCGCGTGCCAGGCCAAGAAGGCGCTGCTGGTCGCGGTGGTGACCGAGCCGGTGGCGCTGGGGGCGATCAAGTCGCCGGGCGAGATGGGCGCCGACATCGTCGTCGGCGAAGGCCAGTCGATCGGCGTCGGACTGCAGTTTGGCGGCCCCTATGTCGGGCTGTTCGGGTGCAAGGAGAAATATGTCCGCCAGATGCCCGGGCGCCTCACCGGCGAGACGGTGGACGCCGAGGGCAAGCGCGGCTTCGTGCTGACGCTGTCGACCCGCGAGCAGCATATCCGGCGCGAGAAGGCGACGAGCAACATCTGCACGAGCTCGGTGCTGTGCGCGCTGGCCTGGTCGATCCACATGACCTTGCTGGGCGAGAAGGGGCTGCGGCAGCTTGCCGCGCTCAATCATGCGGGCGCGAGCGCCGCGGCCGAGCGGCTGGCGCAGGTGCCGGGGGTCGAGCTGGTGACGCCGACCTTCTTCAACGAGTTCACGCTGAAGCTCAGCAAGGAAGCGCGGCCGATCGTTCGCGAGCTGGCCGACAGGGGGATCCTCGCGGGCGTGTCGCTGGGGCGGCTCTATCCGGGCGAGGGGGCGCTGGAGAACGGCCTGGTCGTCGCGGTCACCGAAACCACCACCGCGGAGGACGTCGAGACGCTTGCCGCCGCGCTTCAGGAGGTGCTGGCATGAGCATCAACCAGTCCGGCTGGCGTCCCGAGATGACGCCCGAACGCCGCAGCAACGAGGCGACCTATACCGGCAACCGCGCGCTGATGCTCGACGAGGCGCTGATCTTCGAGATCGGCTCGCTCGACACCACCGGGGTCGACTTCGCCGAGGCGCCCAAGGCGGTCTCGCGGCTGGGCGGGCTCGAGCGCAACCGCGACATCGGCCTGCCCGGCCTGTCCGAGCCCGAGGCGGTGCGCCACTATACGCGCCTGAGCCGTCAGAACTATGCGATCGACCTGGGGCTGTTCCCGCTCGGCTCGTGCACGATGAAGCACAATCCGCGCCTCAACGAGCGGATGGCGCGGCTGCCCGGCTTCGCCGACATCCACCCGCTCCAGCCGGTCGATACCGTGCAGGGCGCGTTCGAGGTGATCCATCAGCTCGCCCACTGGCTGGTGACGCTGACCGGCATGCATTCGGTGGCGATGTCGCCCAAGGCAGGCGCGCATGGCGAGCTGTGCGGTGTCCTCGCGATCCGCGCGGCGCTGGATGCGAAGGGCGAGCAGGCGCGCAAGGTGCTGCTGGTGCCCGAGAGCGCGCATGGCACCAACCCGGCGACCGCGGCGTTCGCGGGCTTCACCGTCGAGGATATCCCGGCGACCGAAGCCGGGCGCGTCGACCTCGAGGCGCTCAAGGCGCGGCTCGGGCCGGACGTGGCGGGGGTGATGATCACCAACCCCAACACCTGCGGCCTGTTCGAGCCGGACATGAAGGCGATCAGCGACGCGGTGCATGCGGCGGGCGGATACGTCTATTGCGACGGCGCCAACTTCAACGCGATCGTCGGCCGAGTTCGTCCGGGCGACCTCGGCATCGATGCGATGCACATCAACCTGCACAAGACCTTCTCGACCCCGCATGGCGGCGGCGGGCCGGGCTCGGGGCCGGTGGTGCTGTCGGAAGCGCTCGCGCCGTTCGCGCCGCTGCCCTTCGTCGAGAAGCAGGGCGACCGCTTCGAGCTGATCGAGGAAGAGACGGCGGGCGAGCATCATGCCGAGAGCTTCGGCCGGATGGTGTCGTTCCACGGCCAGATGGGCATGTTCACGCGCGCGCTGACCTATATCCTGTCGCACGGCGCGGATGGGCTGCGGCAGGTGGCCGAGGATTCGGTGCTGAATGCGAACTATGTGCTGCGCGCGCTGGAGGATGTGCTCGATGCGCCCTTCGCCAAGAGCGGGCCGTGCATGCATGAGGCGATCTTCAGCGACAAGGGACTGCCCGAGGGCTTCTCGACGCTCGACATCGCCAAGGGGCTGATCGACGAGGGCTTCCACCCGATGACGGTCTACTTCCCGCTGGTGGTGCACGGCGCGATGCTGGTCGAGCCGACCGAGACCGAGAGCAAGGCGGCGCTCGACCAGTTCATCGGCGCCTTCCGCTCGGTCGCCGAGCGCGCCAAGGCGGGCGACGCCGCGCTCAAGTCGGCGCCGCATTTCGCGCCGCGCCGCCGGCTCGACGAGACCCAGGCCGCGCGCAAGCCGGTGCTGGTGTGGAAGGAGCCGGCGCAGGCCGAGGCGGCGGAGTAGAAGGGGCCGCGTTGCAAGACGCGCGGCAAACCATCTTTCTCGTCATTCCCGCGCAGGCGGGAATCCATTGGCGTTGATGTGGCGGCAGGGGCCGATCGGTCAGCGAGAATGGATCCCCGCCTACGCGGGGATGACGATGAGAATTAGCAGGTGCGTGAACCGCCGAGTGTCGCCTAGCCTTCGGCAAAACCGGGGAGCTTTTCATGATTCGCAGGTTCCTGACCGCCGCCGCGCTGTTGTTCGCCACGCCGTCGCACGCGCAGCCGGACGACGCGGCCAAGCTCGCGGAGTTCAAGGCGTTCGCGACCGAGTTCCGCAAGGAACATGCGGTGCTCAGCCTGTCCTATGCGATCGTCAAGGACGGCAGGATCGTGGCCGCCGAGGGGATCGGCTGGCAGGACCACGACGCCGAGGAGCGGACGACGGGGGACACCAGCTACCTCGTCGCATCGATCACCAAGACCTTCACCGCCGCGACGCTGCTGGCGATGGACGCGGACAAGGTGATCCGCCTCGATGACGAATTCACCACGCTGTCCGACTGGAAGCAGCGCTGCGAGGGGCTGACCAAGAGCGGCGGCATCTTTGGCGGCGGGGTCAAGCTGGAGGACGGCTATGTGCCGCCCAAGCTCGATTGCAGCGCCAAGATCAGCGTGCGGCAGGTGCTGCAGATGCGCGTGCTGGGCACGCCGGGCAGCAACTTCATGTACAATCCGGTGGTGTTCGGGCGGCTGGCGAACTGGGTCGAGGAGAAGACCGGCAAGCCGTTCGACCATTGGGTGCGGCTGTACGTGCTCGACAAGGCGGGTCTGAAGGACATCGCCGCCGGATGGCGCGATCCCAAGGGCGGCGCAGCGCTGCGGAACCTCGCCCCGCCGTTCACCAGCGGCAAGGACGGATGGGACAGCCTGGCGCCGACGCCCTTGCCCAATCCCGAGATGAACGCGTCGAGCGGGATCATCGCCAGCGCGCGCAGCCTCGCCGAATATTCGCTGGCGCTCGATCAGGGGCGGATCCTGTCGCCGGCGCTGCGCAAGATCATGTGGACGCCGCCGACCGATCCCGACGGCAAGCCGGCCGGCTATGCCTATGGCTGGTGGACCCAGAGCTGGCGCGGACAGCAGCTGGTGTGGCACGGCGGCTGGTGGCCCGAGGCCTATGCCGGGCTGCTGCTCAAGGTGCCGGGCGAGGGGCTGACCCTGGTGGTGCTGGGCAATACCGACGGGGTGCACTGGGGCAACCGCACGCAGGTGGCCGAGGTCGAGAAGAGCCCGCTGGCGCTCAAGTTCCTCGAACTGTTCGCGGCGTCGTGATGGCCGACCCGACGCCCTGGATCGCCGCCGAAGATAGTGGCGCGGTGCGTAAGCATGCGCCGGCGACGGCGCGCAACCGCGAGCCGATCGCGGCGGTGCTGGACGAGGTGCTGCCGCGATCGGGCACGGTGATCGAGATCGCCAGCGGGAGCGGCGAGCATTGCGCCTTCTTCGCGGCGCGCTTCCCCGGCCTGCGCTGGCAGCCGAGCGACCCCGAGCCCGCCGCACTGGCATCGATCGCTGCGTGGTGCGTGGGGCTGGCGAACGTCGCGCCGCCGCTGGCGATCGATGCCGCCGCGGCGGACTGGCCGGTCGAGCGGGCGGATGCGCTGCTGTGCATCAACATGGTGCATATCAGCCCGTGGCACGCGACCCTGGGGCTGCTCGACGGCGCGGCGCGCGTGCTGGTGCCGGGCGCGCCGCTGATCCTCTATGGCCCCTATCGCCGCGCCGAGGTGCCGACCGCGCCGTCGAACGAGGCGTTCGACGCTTCGCTCAAGGCGCGCGATCCGCGCTGGGGGCTGCGCGACGTGGCGCAGGTGAGCGAGGCGGCGGCGGCGCGCGGCCTGGCGTTCGAGCGGCTGGTGGAGATGCCCGCCAACAACCTGATCCTCGTCTACCGGCGCTAAGCGCCGGTCGGCGGTTCGTCGGCCGCCGTGACCGGCGAGCTGCGCGCGAGCCCGCGCTGGCGCTCGCGCCAGACGATGTAGAGACCGCTGGCGATGATGATCGGCGCGCCGACCCAGGTCCACGGACTGGGCAGCGCGCCGAACAGCAGATAGCCGTAGAGCGTCGCCCAGATCAGGCTCGAATAGTCCATCGGCACCACCACCGAGACCGGGGCGAAGCGCAGCGCCGCGGTGAGCGCGAGCTGCGCCGCGCCGCCGACCAGGCCGATCGCGACGAGCAGCGCGAAGGTCTGCCAGTCGTGCGGCGCGGCGACGAAGAGATAGCCGATCGCGAGCGGCGGGACCGAGAGGATGGAGAACCAGAAGACGGTGGTCGGCGGCGCCTCGGTGCGGGCCATCTGGCGCAGCTGGATTGCGACGATCGCGACGAACAGCGCCGCGATGAGCCCGACCAGCGCGCCGCCGAGCGGGATATGGCCGCTGCCCGGCTGGGTGACGATCAGCACGCCGACGAACCCCGCGAGCACCGCGCCCCAGCGATGCCAGCCGGTCGGCTCCTTGAGCACCAGCGCGCCGAGCAGGGTGGCGAAGATCGGCACGGTGAAGCCGAAGGTGGTCGCCTCGGCCAGCGGCAGGAGCAGCACCGCGCCGAAGTTGAACACCATCCCGGTGAGGCCGACCGCCGAGCGGGTGACGTGCATCCCGAAATGCCGCGTGCGCAGCGAGGCGAGGCCGGCGCCGGCCGCGACCCAGGCGAGGATGAAGGGGATCGCGAAGAGCTGGCGGAACAGCATGATCTCGACGAGATGCGCGCCGCGCGTCTCGACCAGCTTGATCAGCGCGCCCATCGTCGAGAGCATCAGGATCGCAAGCAGGCGCAGGCCGAGGCCGAGCATGATGCGGTCGGAGGGCATGGGGACCGCCTAGGAGCGTGCGGGGCTAGGGGCAAGCCGTGAAGCGGGGTGACGGCGGCCACGCGACGCGCTATCCGCCGCCGCCATGATCAAGCATGCGCTCAACCTCACCCGCGAAGCGGACTTCGCCGCCTGGTATCAGGCCGTCATCTCGGAAGCGGACATGGCCGAGGAATCGGGGGTTCGCGGCTGCATGGTGATGCGGCCCTGGGGATACGGAATCTGGGAGCGCATCCAGCGACTGCTCGACGCCCGGATCAAGGCGGCGGGGTACGACAACGCCTATTTCCCGCTGTTCATCCCGCTCTCCTATTTCGAGAAGGAAGCGGAGCATGTCGAGGGCTTCGCCAAGGAGATGGCGGTGGTGACGCACCATCGGCTGATCGGCGACGGCAAGGGCGGGCTGGTGCCCGACCCCGAGGCGAAGCTGGAGGAGCCGTTGGTGGTGCGGCCGACCTCGGAGACGGTGATCGGCACCGCCTTCTCGCGCTGGATCCAGTCGTGGCGCGACCTGCCGGTGCAGGTCAACCAATGGGCGAACGTGGTGCGCTGGGAGATGCGCACGCGCATGTTCCTGCGCACCGCCGAGTTCCTGTGGCAGGAGGGGCATGCCGCCTATGCCAGCCCCGAGCAGGCGCGCGAGGAGACGCTGAAGGCGCTCGAGATGTACCGCGCCTTCGCCGAGGACGTCGCCGCGATCCCGGTGATCGCGGGCGAGAAGCCCGAGAATGAGCGCTTCCCGGGCGCGGTCGCGACCTATTCGATCGAGGCGATGATGCAGGACGGCAAGGCGCTGCAGGCCGGCACCAGCCATTTCCTCGGCACCAATTTCGCGCACGCCCAGAACATCCGCTTCCAGAATGCGAACGGCGAGTTCGAGCTCGCCAACACGATCAGCTGGGGGATGTCGACGCGGATGATCGGCGGGCTGATCATGACGCATGGCGACGACGACGGCCTGCGCGTGCCGCCGCGGCTGGCGCCGTGGCAGGTGGTGATCGTGCCGATGCTGCGCGACAATGACGAGGACGCGGCGGTGCTCGACTATTGCAAGGCGCTGCAGGCCGAGCTCGCCGCGCATTCGGTGTTCGGCGAGCCGGTGCGCGCGCTGCTCGACACGCGCGCGTCGAAGGCGGCGACCAAGCGCTGGGGCTGGATCAAGAAGGGCGCGCCGCTGGTGATCGAGGTGGGCGGACGCGACGTCGCGGGCGGCAACGTCTCGGTGATCCGCCGCGACCGGCTGTATCGCGAGGACGGCAAGCTCGACAGCGCGATCGTCGCCAAGGGCGAGTTCATCACGCAGGCGACGGGGCTGTTGCAGGACATCCAGGCGGCGCTGCACGGCGAAGCGCGCGCGCGGATGGACGCGAACATCGTGCGCGGGGTCGAGAGCTTCGAGGCGCTGCAGGCCTATTTCGAGGCGCCGAACAAATATCCGGGCTGGGTCGAGGTGCAATGGGCGAAGCCGAGCGGGGCCGAGCTCGACGCGGTGGTCGAGAAGATCAAGGGCCTGAAGCTCACCTTCCGCAACGTGCCGCTCGACGCGGCGCCGGCGGACGGGACGTGCGTGTTCACCGGCCGACCGGCGGTCGAGCGGATTTTCGTCGCGCGCGCCTATTGATTTGAACCGTGGGCGCGTTCGCGCGTATCCTCCGGCATCCTTACCGGGAGATGAAACATGCGTTCGCTCACGCTGTTCGCCGCTGCGGCGGCCGCCATCGCGCTGCCGGCGGCGGCGCATCATGGCTGGTCGTCCTATGACGAGACCAAGCCGATCACGCTCAACGGCAGCTTCACCGAGCTCAACTGGGGCAACCCGCACGGCACCGCGAAGATGCGGTGGAAGGGCAAGAGCTGGGACATCATCCTGGCGCCGACCGGGCGGATGGAGGCGCGCGGTCTGACCCAGGCCGAGGTCGCGCCGGGCAAGAAGGTCGGGCTCACCGGCTACGCCCGCCGCGACGGCACCGCCGAGATGCGGATCGAGCGGATCATGGTGAACGGCAAGACCGTCGAGCTGCGCTGAGGCGGGGCTTGGAGGGACTGCTCCTCGCCGCGGCGCAATGGCTCGACGCGGCCGGCGTGGGGCCGTGGGCGCGCGGCTCGGGGCTGGTCTATCCGGTCGCCAACAGCTTCCATCTGCTCGGGCTGGTGATGCTGGTCGGCGGGATCGGCGTCGTCGACCTGCGCATCGCCGGATTGTGGCGCGGGCTGCCGATCGAAGCCCTGTCGCGTGCGCTGACGCCGGTGGCGGTGCTCGGTCTGCTGATCATGGTGCCGAGCGGGACGATCCTGTTCGCGGCGGACGGGCGATCGCTGGCGGGATCTGGCATCTTTCACGTCAAGCTGGTGCTGATCGTGGTGGCGCTGGCGAATGCGGTGGCGTTCAGGCTGCGCTGGGGCGACCGGGTTCGCGAGTGGCGGCACCGCGTGCCGGGGAGCGCTCGGGCGATGGCGCTGGCGTCGATCGGGCTGTGGCTGGCGGTCGGGACGCTGGGGCGGTGGATCGCCTATGGCTGAGCCAGCGCGGCGGTGATCGCTTCGGGGTCGGCCGCCGGGTCGAGGCCAAGCTTGCTGCGGCGCCAAAGCACGTCCTGCGCGGTGCGAGCCCATTCGCGGTCGCGCATCCAGCGCAGCTCGATCTCGGTGAGGCCGGCACCGAGATCGGCGCCCAGACTGGCTTCGTCCTTCACCTCGGCGAGCATGTCGAGCAGCAGCGTGCCATAGGCATGCGCCATGCGCGCCGAGCGCACCTCGCCGAGGAAGGGCCAGCGCTGGCGGACTTCCGCCAGGAACTTGTCGAACTCGGCGATCATGCCACCGGGGAGGACGCGCGCGGGGGTGATCGTTCGCCAGGGGAAGCCGAGCGGATGCGCGAGCTTCTTCATCGTTTCCTCGGCGAGCGCGCGCGCGGTGGTGATCTTGCCGCCGAACACCGAGAGCAGCGGCGGGCCTGAAAGGTCGAGATCGAGATGATAGTCGCGCGTCACCGCCTGTGCCGCCGCCTCGCCATCGTCGTAGAGCGCGCGGATGCCGGACCAGCTGGTGACGATGTCGGCGCGGACGAGCTGGCGGGTGAAGTAGCGGTTGGCGGCGGCGAGGAGATAGTCGGTCTCGGCATCGTCGATGCCGGCCGCATCGGGCGCGTCGACCGGGACGTCGGTGGTGCCGATCGCGGTATGGCCCTGCCAGGGGATCGCGAAGACGATGCGGCGGTCGGGCTGCTGGAGGATATAGGCATGGTCGCCCTGGTGCAGCGCGGGGACGACGATGTGGCTGCCCTTGACCAGGCGGACGCCCGAGCGAGTCTCGATGTCCAAGTCGCCGAGCAGCTCGCGCACCCAGGGGCCGGCGGCGTTGACCAGCGCGCGGGCGGCGACGGTGCGGCCGTCGGACAGCGTGGCGCGCCAGGCGTCGCCCTCGCGGCGCGCGGCGGCGAGCGCGGTGCGGGTGACGATCTCGGCGCCGTTGAGCGCGGCGTCCTGCGCGTTGGCGAGGGTCAGCCGTGAATCGTCGACAAAGGCGTCGATGTAGACGAAGCCGCGATGCCCGCCCTTGAGTGGCGCGGTGTAGGCGGTGTCGTTGGGCGAGAGACCGCGCGACTTGGCCAGCTTGGTCCGGCCCGCGAGCAGGTCGTAGAGATAGAGCCCGGCGCGGACCATCCACCACGGGCGGAGGCTGTGCGCGTGCGGCAGGACGAAGGCCATCGGCCGGACGAGGTGCGGGGCGGCGGCGAGCAGATGCTCGCGCTCGTGCAGGCCTTCGCGGACGAGGCGGAAGTCGTAGCTTTCGAGGTAGCGCAGCCCGCCATGGATCAGCTTGCTCGAGGCGGAGGAGGTGTGCGCGGCGAGGTCGTCGCGCTCGACAAGCAGCACCTTGAGCCCGAGCAGCGACGCCTCGCGCGCGATCGCGCAGCCGTTGATGCCGCCGCCGGCGATGAGGAGGTCGTAGGTCACCCAACAGACCTACGTCATTCCCGCGCAGGCGGGAATCCATTACAGCTGCCGTCGCGGTTCTATCGAAAGGCCAGCCAGAATGGATCCCCGCCTGCGCGGGGATGACGAAGAAGGCGAGTGTTGGGAATTTGTCTCCTCGTCCCTATATTCAGGGCCAATGGCAAAACAGAACAAAACGAAGAAGCCCGCGCCCGGCATGCCGACGCGGCAACAGATTCTCGATTTCATCACATCGTCGGACCAGCCCGCGGGCAAGCGCGAGATCGCGCGCGCCTTCGGCCTTGCCGGGCAGGAGAAGATCGCGCTCAAGGCGCTGCTGCGCGACATGGCCGACGAGGGGCTGATCGACAGCGCCCCCGGCCGCGCCTTCCACAAGATGGGCGGCGTGCCCAAGGTGACCGTGCTGCGCGTGACCGACGCCGATGGCGATACCGTCTGGGCGGTGCCCGAGCGCTGGGAGGCCGAAGGCGTGCCCGTGCCGCGGCTGCGCGTGCGCGAGCGGAGCCGCAGCGGCGCGCTCGGCGTGGGCGACCGCATCCTCGCGCGCACCGAGGAAGCCGGCAAGGGCTGGATCGCGCATCCGATGAAGAAGCTCGCCAAGGGCGAGGAGGCGATGCTGGGCGTGGTCAAGGAGGAGGGCGGACGGCTCTACCTCCAGGGCGTCGAGAAGAAGGAGCGCAACAGCTACGTCATCTCCGAGCGCAACGGCGCCGAGCCGGGCGACCTAGTGCTGGCGGAGAAGAGCGGGCGCGGCCCGCGCATCTTCGCCAAGGTGATCGAGGTGCTGGGCGATCCCTTCGCCCCGCGCAGCTTCAGCCTGATCGCGATCCACCGGCACAGCATTCCCAATGTGTTCTCGGACGAACTGCTCGACGAGGCCGAGCGGGTGGCGAAGCAGGACCTGGGCCCCGTCAAGCCTGTTGGCTTGACGCCAACAGGAGGTGGGCGCGAGGATCTGCGCGACATCCCGATCGTGGCGATCGACCCGTCCGATGCGCGCGACCATGACGACGCGGTATGGGCGGCGCCCGACGACGATCCCAAGAACGAGGGCGGGTGGAAGGTGATCGTCGCGATTGCGGACGTGAGCTTCTACGTCCGCCCAGGCTCGCTGCTCGACCGCGAGGCGCGCAAGCGGGGGAACTCAGTGTACTTCCCGGACCGGGTGGTGCCGATGCTGCCCGAAATACTGTCGGCGGACGTGTGCTCGCTCAAGGAAGGCGTCGATCGCGCGGCGATGGCGTGCCATCTGCAGATCTCGGCGAAGGGCGAGCTCAAGTCGTGGCGGTTCAGCCGCGCGGTGGTGAAGCTCGCGGCGAACATCGCCTATGAGGATGCGCAGGCGGCGATCGATGCGGCGGGGGAGAAGGTCGATGTCGCCTCCTCGCCCTGCGGGATGAGCGCGGAGGAGCTGGCCGGGGTCGATCCGGCGCTGGTCGATTCGACGCTGCGGCCGCTCTGGGCGTGCTGGCGCGCGCTCAACAAGGCGCGTGAGAAGCGCGAGCCGCTCGATCTCGACTTGCCCGAGCGGCGCATCGTGCTCGACGAGAAGGGGCGCATCCTCTCGGTCGCGCCGCGCGAGCGGCTCGACGCGCACAAGCTGATCGAGGATTACATGATCGCGGCGAACGTCGCCGCGGCCAAGGCGCTGGAGGGCCGCAAGGCACCGGTGATGTACCGCGTCCACGAGCCGCCGAGCCGCGAGAAGCTGGTCGCGCTCAAGGAATATCTCAAGACGCTCGACGTCGAGTTCGCGCTGGGGCAGGTGATCCGGCCCGCGACCTTCAACCATGTGCTCGAGCGGGTGGGCGAGGCCGAGTTCCGCGCCGAGGTGATGACTCAGGTGCTGCGCACCCAGACCCAGGCCTATTACGGGCCGCAGAATGCCGGGCATTTCGGGCTGGCGCTGGGCAGCTATGCGCACTTCACCTCGCCGATCCGACGCTATGCCGACCTGGTGGTGCACCGCGCGCTGGTCGAATCGAACAAGCTCGGGCCGGGCGGCGAGCTGCCGACCGATCCCGAGATGGAGAAGACCGGTGAGGTCATCAGCCAGCTCGAGCGGCGCGCGATGGAGGCCGAGCGCGAGACGATCGACCGCTATGTCGCCGCCTATCTCTCGGCGCATGTCGGCGAGGTGATGGAGGCGCGGATCACCGGGGTGCAGAATTTCGGCTTCTTCGCGACGGTCGACGGTGTCGGCGGCGATGGCCTAGTGCCGGCGCGCGACCTGGGGCGGGAATATTTCCGCTATGACGAGGCGGCGCAGAAGCTGGTCGGCGAGGAGACCGGGGCAGAATTCGCGCTGGGGCAGCGGCTCAAGCTCAAGCTGGTCGAGGCGAACCCGGTGTCGGGGGCGCTGCGTTTCGAGCTGCCCGACGGCAAGGGCAGCGGATCGGGGCCAAGCCCCGAGGGTGGGCGGCCGCGCAAGCCGGGGCCGCCGCGCGTGCTCAAGCGGCGCGGGCGGCCGGGGAACATCAAGCACCAGGGGAAGAAGCGCTAAGTGCTTTCGTCACCCCGGACTTGTTCCAGGGTCCACGGTGCGGCAAGCGATGGGCAAGAGCCAGGAACGCAACGCGTAGTTCGCGGTGGACCCGGCACGAGGCCGGGGTGACGGGGAGGTTGGGGGTATGGCAGTCGAGTCAGTCGCAATCACCTCGACCGGGCGGGCGCGGCGCAAGGTGGTGGATCACTTCTGCGCACAGCATGCGGTCACGCCGTACGACACGATCCTCTACACACCGCCCGTGGAGCTGAAGGCAGCGTTCGATCGCCTGCTCGCCGAGCGGCTGATCCGCAAGGAGGGGCACGCCTACTACTGGCTGGACTTGCGTGCCTATGAGGCGGCGGTCGAGCGGCGGCGGCGCAAGCTGGTACCGGTGGCGATCGTCGTGTCGGTACTGCTCGCCGTGGTGGCGATGTCCTTCTACAGCGACGCGCCGTTGCCGTTCGTTGGCTGACGCGTCAGCGCACGCTGAACGTCAGCCCGGCATTGGCCTCGAGCCGGGCCTTCAACGGTTCCGCCATCAGCGCGGCGGGGGTCCAGATACCGCCCTTGGGCTCGATATCGCGGAGCAGGCAGAGCGCGGCTTCGGTGATGATCTTGCAGGTCGAGCCATAGCCCGGGTCGCGGTCGCCGGTGACGGTGGCGGTGAGGCGCTCGCCCGAGGGCATCTCGGCGATGAAGTCGATCTCGTAGAAGCCGGCCTCTCGCTCTTGCTTCGACGGGCCCTCGCCGGGGGCGGGGCCCTTGTCCGAGGTCATCGGGTTCATCTTGGCGATCGCTTCGGCCGCGGCCTTGCCCAGCTCGCCGAGGCCGGGGGCGATCATCATCTCGTCGTAGCGGAAGTCGGTGCCGTAGGGGTGGCCGGCGAGGAAGTTGGTGCGGTGGATGTTCTTGGTGTTGATCACCGCCATCATGAAGGGGGCGACCCAGCCGCCGACCGCCTCGTCATATTCGGGGATGATCCCCTTGGGCTGATCGGGGCCGGTGAAACCCGGGGTGAGCGCGAAGGGATCGAGCAGGGTCTTGAGCACCGCCGGGTTCTTCGCCGCCGCGGCGGCGGTCGCCTTGCCGCTGGCGAAGGTGCCGCCCGAGAACGTGCCCTGCATCTTGCGCACGCGGCCCTTCACGCGCGGGGCGGGGCGGCCGAAGCGCTCCTTCGCGGCCTGCTGGACGGTCCACACGCCGAAGTCGAACGGGATCGAATCGAAGCCGCCGGAGAAGACGATGCACGCGCCGCTCGCCTTGGCCGCGGCGTCGTGCTGCGCGATCATGTCGTGCATCCAGTTGGGCTCGCCGCACAGGTCGACATAGCCGGTGCCGGTCTCGACACAGGCGGCGACGAGGTCGCTGCCATAGAGCTGGTAGGGGCCGACGGTGGAGATGACGACGCGCGCCCGCGCCGTCATCGCGCGCAGGGCGGCGGGGTCGTCGGCATTGGCGGTGAGCAGCGGCGTGTCGGCGGGCGCGCCGATCTCGTCGCGTACTGCCTCGAGCTTGGTCAGCGAGCGGCCGGCCATCGCCCATTTGACGCCGCCGTCGCCGTAGCGCTGGACGAGATATTCGGCGACGAGGCGGCCGGTGAAGCCGGTCGCGCCATAGACGATCAGATCAAGCTCGCGTGCCATTATTCCTCTCCCGCCATCGCCATACCGCAGGTTCCAAAGGTCACAAAAGTCACCCCTCTACGCCTGCAAGGGGAGGTGGACCCGGAACCATACCGCGACTGCTGCCAGCGGAGCAGACGCACTCCGACTTTGCAAGAGGTCAGCGTTTCCGGCGGCGGGCGAGGGCATGCGCCTCGGCCTTGGACAGCAGCACGTCGAGATCCTCGCGGCTGATGTCGAAACTGTCGGGCAGCTCGGCGAGGGCGTTGTCGATATCCTCGAGATGCAAGCCCACCGCCTCGGGCGGCATCGGCAGCGGCACGGGAACGTGCGGATAGCTGTGACCCGACATGCGGTGGAAGAACATCGCCAGCGCGACCAATGCGATCGAGTTGAGCGCGACCGGGGCGAAGGCGAAGGCATAGCCCGCGGCGTGGACGCCGTGGCTGCCGATCACGACGGTGAGCGCGGCAGCGCCGCCCGGCGGGTGCAGGCAGCGGCACAGCGACATGAGCAGGATCGCGAGCCCGACCGCGAGGCCGGCGGCGATCATCGGATCGGCGACGTGCTGGAACACCACGACCCCGACCAGCGCCGAGATGGTGTTGCCGCCGACCACCGGCCAGGGCTGGGCGAGCGGGCTTGCCGGGACCGCGAAGATCAGCACCGCCGAAGCGCCCATCGGCGCGACGATCAGCGGCAGGTCCGCCGCGGTGAGCTCGAGCTGCGCGCAGACGAACATGGTGAGCGCGATACAGATCGTCGCGCCGAGGCAGGCGACGAGACGATCGGCGAAGCGCGCGCCGGCGAGCAGGGGGTTGAAGAAGCGCATGTCCGTCGATGGGTGGATGGGCTGGGGCGGCCGCTCTAGCCGCCTTGCCGGTGCGGAGGGAATGGGCGATTCTTGGGCGGGGCAAAGCTGCGCGATCAACGCGGAACGAGTCGGCGGCTCGCTCGCTTGTCGGGCATATGAAGATCGCCACCTACAATGTGAACGGGGTTAACGGCCGGCTGCCGGTGCTGCTGCGCTGGCTGGCCGAGGCGGAGCCGGACATCGTCTGCCTGCAGGAGCTCAAGGCGCCGGACGAGAAGTTCCCCGAGGCGGCGATCCGCGACCTTGGCTATGACGCGATCTGGCACGGGCAGAAGAGCTGGAACGGCGTCGCGATCCTGAGCCGGGTCGGCGAGATCCATGAGACTCGGCGCGGGCTGCCGGGCGACCCCGACGACAGCCACAGCCGCTATATCGAAGCGGCGGTGAACGGCATCCTGATCGGCGGGCTCTACCTCCCCAACGGCAATCCGCGGCCCGGGCCCAAGTTCGACTACAAGCTGCGCTGGTTCGAGCGGCTGATCGCGCATGCGGGGGAGTTGCTGGCGTCGGGCGCGCCGGTGATGCTCGCAGGCGACTTCAACGTGATGCCGACCGACCTCGACGTCTACAAGCCCGAGCGCTGGCTGGACGACGCGCTGTTCGCGCCGGAGGTGAAGGCCGCCTATTTCCGGTTGCTCGACCAGGGCTGGACCGACGCGCTGCGCACGCTGTATCCGGGCGAGACGATCTACACCTTCTGGGACTATTTCCGGAACGCCTATGCGCGCAACGCGGGCCTCAGGATCGACCATCTGTTGTTGAGCAAGCCGCTGGCGAAGCGGCTGGTCGATGCCCAGGTCGACCGTCATGTGCGCGGCTGGGAGAAGACCAGCGATCATGCGCCGGTGTGGATCGAACTGGCGGACAAGCCGAAGCGCTAGGGGCGCTAGCGCAAGCTGCGGAAGGTGATCGACCAGCGCGGCACCTCCATCGGGGCGATGCTGTGCTCCCATGCGTTCCGCGCCTCGCCCGAGAGGTGGTAGATCGAGCGTGGCGGGAGCGGAATCTGGCGGCGCTCGAACCGGGCGCCGGCGCGGCGGCGGAAGCGCATCACCGCCTCATGGCCGAGCGAGATGCCGACGACATGCTCGAATACCGGCCGGTCGCGGTGCCAGCCGATCCCGGCGCCGGGATCGTAGCGGATAAGCAGCGCCTGGACGAGCGCGTCGGGATCGAGCCCGGCGAAGGACGCGGCGCGGCGGCGCAGCGGGCCCAGCCAGGCGGGAAAGGGCTCGGACGGCGCGAAGCTGCCGCGGTCGAAATCATAGGTCCAGCCGAACGAGCGGGTCAGCCGCTTGCCGAGCCAACCCTGGAAGCGGAAGGGTTCGAGGTTCGCGGCGTCGATGCGGGCGACAAGCTCCGATTCCTCGGCCGGGTCGACGATGGCATCGCGCGTCTCAAGGCCGGGCAGGATCGAGGTGCCGAACAGGTCGGTCGTGTCGGGCATGCCATCTATGTAGGTGCCGGAGCGATCGCTTCACCCCCGCTCTTGAAACCGGGCGGGCAGGCTCCGACTATCTGCGCCTTCAGCGGCGGGAAACGATGCGCATTTCAAATGGAGCCGGACCCTCGGATCTGGCGCAATACCGGGTCCAGCGGCACTTTGCCGATCATCGGGCGGTGACGCCGCGCGACGCGATCGAATATGCGCCGCCGAGCCCCGTCGAGCGCAAGGCGTTCGAGCAGCTGCGTGCCGCGGGTGTGATCCGCGAGGCGCAGCCGGCCTGTTACTGGTTCGACCTCGACCGCATGGGGCGGGAACCCCGGCGGCGCGATCCCAAGACCTATGTGGCGATCGCGCTCGCGGTGGTGCTCGCCTGCCTCGCCTATATGCTCTACCGTGGCTAGTCGTCAGCCCGTAGCCGCTGCGCGCAGCAGGCGGCCGGGGCGGCCGACGCGCTGGCCGCGCTCGAACGCGGGCTGGCCATTGACCATCACCAGGTCGAACCCCTCGGCACGGGCGAAGGGGTCGAGATAGGTCGAGCGCGCGCGGACCCTGGCGGGATCGAACAGGATCAGGTCAGCCTTGGCGCCCGGGCGGATCGTGCCGCGGTCGGGCAGGCGCAGGATGCGGGCGGGGAAGCTGGTCGCCTTGCGCACCGCTTCCTCGACTGGGATGCGCTTCGCCTTGACGACATAGTCCTCGATCAGCCTGGCGTAGGTGCCGGTCGAGCGCGGGTGCCGCATGGTCGGGCCGCCGTCGGTCGAGATCGCCACCAGCGGATCGAGCAGCAGCACGTCCTGCAGCGGCTGGTCCATCGTGAAATGCGCGCCCGACCCGCCCTCGGGGCCGAGCTGGATGAGGAAATCGGGGAAGGCGAGGCCTGCGTCCCCTGATGCCTGCGCCACGGTCTTGCCGGCATATTTCCCGGTGCCGAGCAGCAGCATCTCCGGCCCGCCGCGGCGGATCATGCGCTTCTCGAGATAGTCGCGCAGCTCGGCGCGGCGGGTGGCGAGGACGGCGGCGTAATCGGTCGGCGGGAGGGCCCATTGCGGGAACAGGATCGCGATGCCGGTGAAGCCGGCATTATAGGGATAGGCGTCGGCGGTGAGGTCGATCCCGGCGCGGCGCTTGGCGGCGAGGACGTCTAGCAGCGCGCGGGCGCGGGCCTCGCCCTTGCCGAACACGACCTTGAGGTGCGAGATGTGCGGGCGCGCGGGGCCGGCGGAGGCGATGAGCTCGTCGATCGACGCATCGATCTCGCCGTCATTCTCCGAACGCATATGGCTCATCGCGACGCCGCCATGGCGCGCGACGACTCGGCCGAGCGCGGCGAGCTCGGCGGTCTCCGAATAGATGCCGGGGACATATTCGAGGCCGAAGGAGAGGCCGAAGGCGCCGGCGCGCAGCTCCGCGTCGAGCTGGGTCTCGAGCCGGGCCAGCGCGGCGGGGCCGGGGCGGTGCACCGCGTCGGGGATCTTGGCCGCGCGGCGCAGCGTGCCGTGGCTGGCGAGCGTGGCGACGTTGACGTCGAGCGGGGCGCGATCGGCGGCGCGCATCCAGCCGCGCAGGTCGAGATCGCCCTTGAGCCGCGGGCCGCTGCCGTCGACGCCGAGCGTGATCGTGGTGACGCCCATGGCAAGGAAGCCGTCATAGGATTCCCTGAGCGGGTCGCCGTGCGTGTGCGTGTCGATGAAGCCGGGGGCGAGGACGCGGCCCTCGCCGGCGACGATGCGCGCGCCGGTGACGCGGATGCGCTCGCCGGGGGTGGCGATCCGCGTGATCCGGTCGCCGGTGACGAGCACGTCGGCGGGGCGCGGCGGGGCACCGGTGCCGTCGACCAGCAAGACCTCGCGAAACAGGGTGTCGGGCGTCGGGGCGGCTGAAGCGCGGCTGGCGAGGCCGGTCGCCAAGGCGCCGCCGATGAGCTGCCGGCGCGACAGATGCTGGTTCATGGATATCCCCGCTTGGCCCTGGGGAGATATGCAGGAGGTGCCGGGGCCGGGCAACGCGCCAGAGGTTCTGGCCGTATAGCCTGAGGTTCTAGGCGGTCTCGCTGAACTGCAGGCTGGCGAGGCGGGCGTAGAGGCCGCCTTGCGCGACCAGCTCGGCATGCGTGCCGGTCTCGACGATGCGGCCCTCATCCATCACGATGATGCGCTTGGCCGCACGAACGGTGGCGAGGCGGTGCGCGATGACGAGGGTGGTGCGGCCCTGCATCAGATGCTCGAGCGCGTCCTGGACGAGGCGCTCGCTCTCCGCATCGAGCGCGCTGGTCGCCTCGTCGAGCAGCAGGATCGGGGCGTCGCGCAGCAGTGCGCGGGCGATGGCGATGCGCTGGCGCTGTCCGCCCGAGAGGCGCGCGCCGTCCTCGCCGAGAAAGGTGTCGAGGCCCTCGGGCAGCTCGCGCAGGAATTCGGCGGCGTTGGCGGCCTCGGCGGCGTGCCAGATCGCTTCCTCGGTGGCGTCCCACGCGCCGTAGCGCAGATTGTCGCGCGCGGTGGCGGCGAAGATCACGGTCTCCTGCGGCACCATCGCCATGCGCGCGCGGACCTCGCCCGGATCGGCCTGGCGCACGGGGACGCCGTCGACGCGCACCTCGCCGCCCTCGGGATCGTAGAAGCGCTGGACGAGCTGGAACAGTGTCGACTTGCCCGCGCCCGAGGGGCCGACCACCGCCACGGTCTCGCCCGGCGCGACCGACAGGGTGAACTGGTTGAGCGCCGAGACCTCAGGCCGCGTCGGATAGCGGAAGGTGACGTTCGCGAAGTCGATCGCACCCTGGGGCGGGACGGGCAGCGGGACCGGGTCGGCCGGCGGGGCGATGTCGGGTTCCTGCGCAAGCAGCTCGGCAAGGCGGCTGGCGGCGCCCGAGGCGCGCAGCAGGTCGCCATAGACCTCGGTCAGCGCGCCGAACGCACCGGTGACGAGGCCGGCGGTGATGACGAAGGCCGTGATCGAGCCGCCCGAGATGCGCCCCTCCGCGACGCCATAGACCGCGTCCCACATGATCAGGGTGATCGCGGTGAACAGCGCGAAGATGACGAGCGCGGTCATCAGCGCGCGGGTGGCGAAGCGTTTCCGCGCGGTGGCGAAGCCGGCGTCGACCGCGGTCTGGAAGCGCTCGCCTTCGCGCTTCTCCTGCCCGAAGGCCTGGACGATGCGCATCGCGCCGAGCGTTTCGGAGGCGATCGCGCCGATATCGGCGACGCGGTCCTGGCTGGTGCGCGAGAAGCGGCGCACGCGGCCGCCGAGCCACATGATGGGCAGGACGATGATCGGCAGGCCGACGATCAGATAGGCGGCGATCTTGGGCGCGAGGACGAAGAGATAGATGGTGCCGCCGATCGCGATCAGCAGGTTGCGCAACGCGACCGAGACGGTGGTGCCGACGATCTGCTCGACCACCGCGGTGTCGGCGGTGAGGCGGCTGGCGATCTCCGACGGGCGGTTCTCCTCGAACCATTTGGGCGGCAGGCGCAGTAGGTTGCGGTGGACCGCGGCGCGCATGTCGGCGACGGTGCGCTCGCCGAGCCAGGAGACGAAGTAGAAGCGCATCGCGGTGGCGAAGGCGAGCACCACGACGATCAGCAGCAGGCCCTGGAAATAGGCGCCGATCTGCGACGGGTCGGCACCCTCGGCAAAGCCCTTGTCGACCACTTCCTTGAAGGTGCGCGGAATCCACAAGGTGGCGCCCGCGGCGAGCAGCAGCGCGACGATCGCGAGGCCGAGCTGGAGCGGGTAGCGGCTGGTGTAGCGCCACACGATGCGGAGGCTGGACAGCTTGCGGGGCGCGGCGGGACTCGCGGGCTTCGTTTCGGGCTCGGCCATGGCGCCGCCTAGCCGGAAGCGAGGATCAAGGGAACATCATTCCTACCTCGAACATTGGGTATGGATGGACATTGCACCGCATCATCCGGCCGCTATAACCCGCTGCCACCGTTGTCAGACGGGACGCGTGGGGCGGGGACAGTAACGACCGATGTTGTACGATGCTTACGAAATGCAGCGCTCGATGTTGGCCGGCGCGAGCGCGCTGGCGAATTTCGGCGCGGGGCTGCTGAATAATCCGGCAAATCCCTTCGCTTACTTCGGCGGCGGGCCGATCCTCGCTTCGGCACTGGAAGTGTTCGCGCACGCCGCTGCGCCGCGCGGCAAGCCCGAGTTCGGGCTCGAATCGACCGTCATCGACGGCAAGCCGGTCGCGGTCCATGAGGAGATCGTGCTGCGCAAGCCGTTCGGTCAGCTCAAGCGATTCGTCCGAGAGGGCATCGAGGGCGGCCCCAAGCTGCTGATCGTCGCGCCGATGAGCGGCCATTATGCGACGCTGCTGCGCGGCACGGTCGAGCGGATGCTGCCGACCGCCGACGTCTACATCACCGACTGGCGCGACGCGCGGCAGGTGCCGCTCAGCGACGGGCGCTTCGATCTCGACGACTATGTCGATTATGTGATCGAATTCCTCGAGGCGATCGGCGCGGAAGGCGACCAGCGGCCGCACGTGCTCGCGGTGTGCCAGCCCTCGGTGCCGGTCTATGCGGCGGTCGCGCTGATGAACGCGGACAAGCATCCCAACCGGCCGCGCACGCTGACGCTGATGGGCGGCCCGATCGACACGCGCGAGGCGCCGACCGCGGTCAACACGCTGGCGACCGAGCGGCCGCATGCCTGGTTCGCACAGAATGTGATCGCGACGGTGCCGGCGACCTATCCGGGCGCGGGGCGGCGAGTCTATCCGGGCTTCCTGCAACTCGCCGGGTTCATGACGATGAACCTGGGCAACCACATGATCTCGCACTGGGAGATGTTCAAGCACCTGGTCAAGGGCGACGACGAGAGCGCGGAATCGACGATGCGCTTCTATGACGAGTATCGCGCGGTGTGCGACATGACTGCCGAGTTCTACCTCCAGACGATCGACGTGGTGTTCCAGGCGCATGCGCTGCCCAAGGGCGAGATGATGCACCGCGGGCGGCGCGTCGACCCCGCGGCGGTCACCGACACCGCGCTGCTCGCGATCGAGGGCGAGCGCGACGACATCTCGGGCCTGGGGCAGACCAAGGCGGCGCTGACCATCGCCACCGCGCTGCCGGCCAAGATGAAGAAATACCATATGGCGCCAGCGGTGGGCCATTACGGCATCTTCAACGGGAGCAAGTGGCGGACGAAGATCGCCCCGGTGCTCGAAGAATGGATCGCCAAGCACGCCTGACCGAGGTCAGTCGTAGCTCAGCATCACGAATTCAAAGGCCAGGAAGGCGATCAGCGCCCAGATCGCGATCACGAGCGCGATTCCCCATTTGCTCACCGGGCGCGCCGCGGCGGCTTCCGCGGTGGCGCGGTGTTCGGCGAGCAGCGCGGGCGGGACGAGGCGCGCGAACAGCCACACGCCGGCCGGGATCAGCACGGCGTCGTCGAGCAGCCCCAGTATGGGGATGAAATCGGGGATCAGGTCGATCGGCGACAGCGCATAGGCGGCGATCAGCAGGCCGACGAGCTTGGCGAACAGCGGCGTGCGCGGGTCGCGCGCGGCGAGCCAGACGGTGTGCGATTCGACACGGATGCGATGCGCGAATGATTGCCCCATGAGCGAGGGATCGTCCGGCGTGGCGCGATGGTCAAGCGTCGCGGGCGGGTATCCAATGTGATATCATGGGTGGAGGCCAATCGGGAGGATGCGATGCGGACGGCATTGGTGATCGGCTTGATGGCGACGACGGGCACCGCGGTCGCGGGCGTTGCGCTGACTCAGTCCGGCGTATCGAGCGGTACGAAGGACGCCTGCGTGCTCGCCAAGGCAACGCCGACGCCAAGCCCCACGCCGCGGCCCAGCGGCTCGGGAAAGCATATTCCCAAGGCGACGCTGAGCGCGCGCAAGACCGGCGGCGACGGACAGCCGCTGATGGGCCAGAAGAAATACGGCAATATCGTGCTCAAGCGCGGCGCCGACGCCACGGACTGCCCGACCGAATGAGCCGACGCCCCTGCCTCAGATAGGGGCGTGGCAGACGAACTCGATCAGGCGGTCGTCGGGATCGCGCAGATAGCCGGCATAATAGTTCGGGTGGATATGCGGCGCGAGCGCGGGCTCGCGGTCGAGCGTGAAGCCGGCCTTGCGCCCGATCGCGTAGATCGCGTCGACCGCGCGGCGATCGGGCGCGGTGAAGGCGAAATGGACGTTCGCCGAAGCTTCGCCCTCGGTCAGGAAGAAGTCGAGCCGCTCGCCGTCCCCGAAGCCCTTGGCGGCGTCGTCCACCATCTGCCGATAGCCGAGCGGGGCGAGCAGAGTGGCATAGAAATGCAGCGTGCGCGCGAGATCCGGCGTCTTGATTTCGAGATGGTCGAGCATGGTTGCCTCCGTGTCTGCAAGCGTGCAGATAATGCCGAATTCATACCAAGAGCGCGCAGCTTCGGATCAATTTTGATCGGGATGGATCAGAACGAGTAGATATTTGACTGGTATCGATCATGCCAATTGAGCTGGACGTGCAGGACCGCAGATTGCTGTCATTGCTGCAGGCCGACAGCGGTACCGCGATCAATACGCTGGCGGACGAGACGGGGCTGTCGCCGGCCTCGGTGCAGCGGCGGCTGCGGCGGTTGCGCGAGGGCGGGGTGATCGCGCGCGAGGTGGCGGTGATCGATCCGCTCGCGGTCGGGCTCGGGATGAGCTTCATCGTGATGGTCGAGCTCGAGCGCGACCGCATCGACCAGCTCGACGCATTCCGTCGCAAGGCGCTGCGCGAGCCGCATGTCCAGCAATGCTATTATGTGACGGGCGAGGCGGACTTCGCCCTGGTCTGCGTGACGCGCGACATGGCCGATTTCGAGGCGCTCACCCGGCGGCTGTTCTTCGGGGACGAGAATGTGCGGCGCTTCCGCACCTCGGTGGTGATGGGACGGACCAAGGTCGGGCTGACATTGCCGATCGAATGAATCGCGCCGGCGCGATTAAATCATTGTCCCTAGTGATGATACAATGTATCATCACCTCCGTCTAACAGGAGAGAGCATATGAAAGCGATCGTGGCAACCCTTCTGCTCGCCGGCACCGCGCCGGCGGCCCCGGCCGCCGCCCCGGCGACGCCCGCGTCGCCGCTGCTCGGCAGCTGGGCGGTCGATCTGTCGCGGCTGCCGATGCCGCCCGAGGCGCGGCCGAAGCGCGTGACGATCACCTATAGCGATGCCGGCGGCGGCAAGTGGCGGACCCAGGTCGAGGTTCAGGGCAAGGACGGGTCGCGCAGCCACGCCACCGGGACCTACTGGCCCGACGGCACGTCCTTTCCGGTGGAGGGCAATCTCGAGGCCGATACCGCCGCGGTGAAGCTGCCGGCGCCCAATGTCATGGTGCAGGCGCTGGCCAAGGGCGGCGTGCCGGCGTCGATGCGCACCTATACCGTCGCGGCGGACGGCAAGACGATGACCGAGACCGTGGTGTTCTTCACGCCCGACGGCAAGCCGGCGATGCGGACGAACTATTTCAACCGGGTGAGCTAGACGGGAGGTCCTGCGCAATTTGACAAGGATTGCGGCGTAAGAGCACGGAATGAGCTTTCGCATGCCGGTTTTCGTTGGATGGGAGCTGTTCAAGGCGCGTCGCCGTGGCGAGCGCTGGCCGCCGCCCGTCTCGCCGGACGCGATCCTGGCCGTGCGCGCCGAGCCGGGACGTATCCTGATCGATATCACCGACCGCGACCGGCGCAGCCATCATGACCGGAGCGCGGTCGCCCACTCGATCGCCCGTTTGCTGGCCATCTCGAACGGGCAGCGTCACCGGGTGATCGGACGCATCCCGATGATCGGCAAGCCGGCGGGCAATTTCCGCTATGTCGTGCGCTACCCCTTGCCGTTCGAGATGCGCCGCGAGGACCAGCGTTTTCGTCATGGCTTCGACGCGCTGGTCGTCGAACTGGGCGAGGCGCCGCGCACGATGAGTCCGGTCGAGTTCGGCCAGGCCGCGACACGTGCGGTCGAAGCCAATCTCGAAGCGGACGGCATGTCGGCGAACGATTATTTCAGAGGCTATCTCAAGTAGGCGGCTTCCCGCGATGCCTTGCCACGAATGCGACGAGGGCGGGGTCGTCGATCCGGTCGACCGCGATCGCGTCGATCAGCGTCTTCTCGGAAAGCGGGCCCTTGCGCGCGAAGAAGACGTAGAGGCTGCCTGGGTGACTGTACGCCGTATCGCCGATGCTCATCGTGCCGCAGGTGGTCATCGAACGGTTGATCCGGAACAATGCCCGCGGTCGCGAGCCCCTGAGCCAGCCGATCGGCTTGAAATAGGACGGGGCGGGATATTCGTATCTGACCCTGGGCACCGGCGGCGGCGGGATCGGCCGCCCTGCGCGCGTCCGCCGGACGGGCGGCGGTCGATGGGGCGATGCCCATGCCGTGTCCCGCGCGATGAAGATCGAGTCGGCGCGCTGCAGCGCATCGGCCTGCCGATCGCGCAGCCATTGCTCGGCCTGCCTGCGCTGCTCCCTCGCGATGCGCGCCTTGTAGGCTTGCTCGCTTTCGCCGGGCTGGGGCGGCGGCATCGGTACCGGCGAGCACGCCCATGCAGGCCAGGCGAACAGCGCCGCCGCGCTCAGAGCAGCCGCCAGTGCAAAGCGTTTCGTCATCCTGCTTTCCCGCGCCAATGCACGATCATCGCAAGATGATACAATATTACACATCCGGCTGGCAATGGTCAACGGAAAGGCCGGCGGATCGCGCCGCCGGCCCTTCGACTGTTCGGACGGTGAGGCTCAGAGAACCTCGAACAGCCCCGCCGCGCCCATGCCGCCGCCGACGCACATCGTGACGACGACATACTTGGCACCGCGGCGCTTGCCCTCGATCAGCGCGTGGCCGGTGCAGCGCGCGCCGGTCATGCCATAGGGATGGCCGATCGAGATCGAGCCGCCATTGACGTTGAGCAGCTCATTGGGGATGCCGAGCTGATCGCGGCAGTACAGCACCTGCACCGCGAACGCCTCGTTGAGCTCCCACAGCCCGATATCGTCCATCTTGAGGTTGAAGCGCTCGAGCAAGGCGGGGATCGCGAAGACCGGGCCGATGCCCATCTCGTCGGGCTTGGTGCCCGCCACCGCCATGCCGACATAGCGGCCGAGCGGGGTGAGGCCGCGCTTCTCCGCGACCTTCTCCTCCATCAGCACCGAGGCGGAGCTGCCGTCGGAGAGCTGGCTGGCGTTGCCCGCGGTGATCACGCCGTTGGGGACGACCGGCTGGAGCGCCTGGAGGCCCTCCAGCGTGGTGTCGGGACGGTTGCCCTCGTCCTTGGTGAGAGTGACCTCCTTCTGGGTGACTTCCTTGGTCTCCTTGTTGACGATGTTCATCGTCGCGGTGACCGGGATGATCTCGTCGTCGAACTTGCCCGCGGCCTGGGCCGCGGCGGTGCGCTGCTGCGACTGGAGGCCGTACTCGTCCTGCGCCTCGCGCCCGATGCCGTAGCGCGCGGCGACGACCTCGGCGGTCTGCAGCATCGGCATGTAGACGTCGTTGTGCATCGCCAGCAGCTCGGGATCCGGCGCGATGCGCATCTGCGGGGTCTGGACCAGGCTGATGCTCTCGACGCCGCCGCCGATGGTGATGTCCATATTGTCGCAGACGATCTGCTTGGCGGCGGTGGCGATCGCCATCAGGCCGCTGGCGCACTGGCGGTCGACCGACATGCCGGCGACGCTGACCGGGAGGCCGGCGCGCAACAGCGCCTGGCGCGCGATGTTGCCGGCCTGGTGCCCCTGCTGGAGCGCGGCGCCGAACACGACGTCCTGCACCTCGGCGCCGTCGATCCCGGCGCGCTGCACGGCGGCCTCGATCGACCTGGCGGCGAGCGTCTGGGCGGGGAGCGCGTTGAACGCGCCGCGATAGGCCCGGCCGATCGGGGTGCGGGCGGTGGAGACGATGACGGCGGAACGCATGGGTGGCTATCCTCTTATGATCGTTAGACGAAAATCTGGCTGATCCATTCGGCGATCATCGCGGGCTTGTCCTCGCCCTCGATCTCGACGGTGAATTCGACGGTCTGCTGCCACTGGCCGGGGCGCTTCTCGGCCAGCTCGAGCGTCTTGAAGCGGCCGCGCACACGCTTGCCCGAGCGCACCGGCTGGAGGAAGCGGACTTTGTTGCCGCCATAGTTGACGCCCATCTTCACTCCCTCGATCCGGGGCTGGGGCGTCAGCGAGTTGAGCAGCGGCATCAGCGAGAGGGTGAGGAAACCGTGGGCGATGGTGCCGCCGAACGGGGTCGTCGCGGCGCGCGCGGGATCGACATGGATGAACTGGTGGTCGCCGGTCGCCTCGGCGAACTTGTCGATCATAGCCTGAGTCACCTCGACCCAGTCCGAGACGCGCTCCTCGCCGGTGCGGGCGGCGAGCTGCTGGATCGTGATCGTCTCGGCGTCGGCCATTGCGGCTCCTTCTCGCATCCTCGCCGGCATGTAGGCGCAACCTGACGTGCACGGCAAGGGGGTGCCTACTGCAAACGCGAAGATTTCGGTTGCAGTAAGAGAAATGCTGGGCTGGCAATCCAAACCGGATATTCGAAAATGGGTTGGGCGCGAATCAGCGCCCGTCGTCGGCCTTGTCCACGCGGACCACTGGCTGAACCTCCGGATAGGGGTAGATCAGCGTGCCGTCGGGCGACGCGGTATAGGCGGTTTGGGTCGGATAGGGGATGGTGATCTTCTCCGCCGCGAACTTGCGCAGGATCTCGATCATCACGCGGTCGCGCGTGGCGTGCGCCAAGTCCCAGTCGTTGCCGGAGAGGTCGAATTCGAGCACGAGGTCGACCGAGCTCGGCCCGAACGCGTTGTAGCTGGCGCGAGCGACCGTGGCGCCGGCCGCCTCGACGATCTCGCGCAGCATCGCGGGGATGCGCTCGAGCGTCTCAGGCGGGGTCTCATAGGCAACGCCGATGGGGAGTGCGATGCGGATATGGTCGCGCATCGTCGCGTTCTGGATCTCCTTGTCCAGCAGCTGCTTGTTGGCGATGATCCGCTCCTCGCCGGTGAAGGCGCGGATCCGGGTGGACTTGAGACCGATCGCCTCGATCGTGCCCTTGGTCTGGTCGTAGGCGATGCTGTCCCCGCGCCGGAACGGGCGGTCGAAGATGATCGCGAGCGCGGCGAACAGGTCGGCGAAGATGCCTTGCGCGGCGAGGCCGATCGCGATGCCGCCGACGCCGAGGCCGGCGACCAGGCCGGTGACGTTGACGCCGAGATTGTCGAGCACCACCACCAGCGCGATCGCGAACAGCGCGAAGGTGACGAGCAGGCGGATCAGGCCGAGCGCGGAGAGCAATGCCTCGCCATGGTAGCTCTCGCTCTCGGTGCGCTTCTCGATCGCGCCGAGGATCAGCTCGCGCGCCCAGAGCGCGGCCTGGAAGACGGCGGCGAGGGTGAAGAGGAAGTCGATCGTCTTGCCCAGCACCGCGGGCGGGTTGGCGTAGCCGCTGACCAGCTTGGCGGCGACCATGATCATGAAGAAATTGCCGGTCTTCGCGACCGCGCGGCCGAGGATCGTGCCCCAGCCGGCGGGACCGGTCGAATGCTCGCACAGCTTCATCCCCCAGCGGCGCAGGAAGTGGAGGATCAACACGATCGCGGTCGCAACGCCGACCGCGATCAGGATCTGCAGCCAGTGGCTGCCGAGCCAGGCGATGCTGTCGTTCCACAGCGTGCGCGCCTGGAGCTCGATGCTCTCCGAGGTGACGTTCGCGGTCTTTTCGGCCGCGGCGGCGGTATTGGTGACGGTCATGACGGGTCCTTCAGGCAGCTTTGGCGGTAACGCCAGCGCTTTCGAGAAAGGCGATGAGGCCGCGCTCGGCGCGGGTGAGGTGGCGGGTGGCGCGGGGCAGGGTAAGGGTGTCGCGGAACGCCCGTTGCGCTTCGCGGTCCTTGGCGAGCGCGATCAGATCGGGGTGGACATAGGATTTGCGGGCGATCGCAGGGGTATTGCCGAGCGCCTGGGTCACCGGCTCGAGCATCGTGGCGAGGCCGATATGGCCATCCGCCCCCGCCAGCGCCTCGAACGCGATCACGCTCGCGCCCCAGGTGCGGAAATGCTTGGCCGTGAATTCGTCCTCCATCGCGTCCCGGATATAGTCGTTGACGTCGGTCGAGGTCACGGGGTGCGCTTCGCCTTGGTCGTCGAGCCAGCCGAACAGATGCTGGCCGGGCAGATCCTGGCAGCGCTTGACGAAGTTGCGCAAGCTGTTGTCGGTGAGGGTAAGCGTGCGCAGCCGGCCCGACTTGGCGCGGTATTGCAGCTTGAGGCTGTTGCCCTTCAGCTTGGCGTGGCGCTTGCGCAGCGTTGTCGCGCCGAAGCTCTTGTTCGTCCTGGCATAGCTTTCGTTGCCGACGCGGACATGGCCGCGATCGAGCAGGCGGACGACCGCGGCGACGGCGCGCTCCCTGGACAGCGAGCGCTTGCGCAAGTCCGCCTCGATCCGGGCGCGCAGCTTGGGCAGGAGGCGGCCGAAGGCGGCGCAGCGGTCGTATTTCGCGGCCTCCTGCGCGGCGCGGAATTCGGGGTGGTAGCGATATTGCTTGCGCCCGCGATCGTCGATGCCGGTGGCCTGGAGATGGCCATTGGGGTGGGGGCAGTACCAGGCGCCGGTATAGGCCGGGGGCAGGCCGACGGCGTTGAGCCGGTCGATCTCGTCGCGATCGGTGATGCGCTTGCCTGTCGCGTCCCAATAGCCCCAGCCGTGCCGCACCTTGCGCCGCGTGATTCCCGGCCGGCTGTCGTCGCAATATCGCAGGCCGCGCTTCATGCCCGTTGAATGCGCGGCCCGGCGCATCGTTCCGGAACCGGTGTGCGGCGCGGCGGTTGAAAAGGCAGTCAACCCCGGAGCTTGAGGAGAGTGAAGATGGCCGAGCTGGCGCAGGCGCGCGTGCTGATGATCGCGACCGACGGGTTCGAGGAATCGGAGCTGATGAAGCCGCGCCAGGCCCTGCTCGACGCGGGCGCGAAGGTGACGCTCGCTTCGCTGACGACCGATCCGATCCGGGGCGAGAGCGGCGCCAGCAAGGGCGCGGCGATCACGCCCGACGCGCTGGTCGCGGAGATGGACGCCGACGACTTCGATGCGCTGGTGCTGCCGGGCGGGGTGGGCAATCCCGACAAGCTGCGGCTCGACCGGCGGACGGTGGAACTGGTCCAGGAATTCTTCGACGACGGCAAGGTGGTGGCGGCGATCTGCCATGCGCCGTGGCTGCTGGTCGAGGCCGACATCGTCGACGGCAAGCGCGTGACGAGCTGGCCCTCGGTGCGCACCGACCTCGCCAATGCCGGCGCGACGGTGGTGGACGAGGAGGTGGTGGTCGACGGCAACCTCATCACCAGCCGCAAGCCCGACGACATCCCGATGTTCGTGGACGCGATCAAGTCGCTGCTTATCGAGGAGCTGGAAGCGGCGGTGGAGTAGGCTATGCAAGCCCCTCCCTGGAGGGGAGGGGCTTATTAATGCTTCGCGCGCATAAGCCCGCGAAACCTTCGCGGAGTTTCTCCATGCGCCTCGCTTTCGCTCTCGCCGCCCTGCTCGCCACCACCGCGCCCGCACTGCCGCAGGGGCAGGGCACGCCGTTCACGGTGCAGGAAACCGGCCGCGGCTATGCCTCGCTGCAGGAGGCGGTGTCGGCGATCGGCGAGGGGCGCGGGACGATCCGCATCGCGCCGGGCCGCTATGGCGAGTGCGCGGTGCAGGAAGCGGGCGAGATCAGCTTCGTCTCCGATGTGCCGGGCAAGGCGATCTTCGATCGCGCGATCTGCGAGGGCAAGGCGACATTGGTGCTGCGCGGGCGCGGCGCCAAGGTCGACGGGATCGTGTTCATGCGCACCCTGGTCGAGGACGGCAACGGCGCGGCCATCCGGCTCGAGACCGGCGACCTTCACGTCACCAACGCGATGTTCATCGACGGCCAGTGCGGCATCCTCACCGCGAGCTTCCCGCAGGGGCGGATCACGATCGAGCGCTCGACCTTCGCCGGGCTCGGCAAGGACCCGACCGGCAATGGCGCGCATGCGCTGTACATCGGCGACTATGGCAGCCTGCGCATCTTCCAGTCGCGGTTCGAGCGCGGCACCGGCGGGCACTATGTGAAAGTCCGCGCGCCGCGCGTGGAAATCCTCGATTCGAGCTTCGACGACAGCCAGGGCCGCAACACCAACTATGCGATCGACCTGTCCAACGGCGCGAGCGGGCGGATCGCGGGCAACTCGTTCGAGCAGGGGCCGAACAAGGACAATTACTCGACGATGATCGCGGTGGCGCCCGAGGGCCCCAAGCACAGCTCGGCCGGCCTCACGATCGAGGACAACAAGGCGTGGCTGTCGCCCGGGTTCAAGGAGCGTACGACGTTCGTCGGCAACTGGTCGCGCGACGCGCTGGTGGTGCGGGGCAACGAACTGGCGGACCGGATCGCGCCGATCGCGCAGCGTTAGGGTCGGTTACCCGAAAGCTGCCCCCTGCTTGCAATGTTGGATTTCATTTGCTTGCATTGTTCGGTCGCCCAGCGGCCGCTCTTTGATCTCGTTGATCCGCATGGTTGAAATGCGCCGGGTGACACCCGCCGGACAAAGGCGACGAAGTTGTCAGAATGAATCGCGTTCCGCGTAACTTTGTCAACTTCCCGGCAGATTTCCGCCGGCCTACGACCTCCGGCGAACGAATCCCGTTCGTCATTCCCGCGAAGGCGGGTGACTATCCTCGCCTACAGCCCCACGCCGCCGGCGACGTTGAGTTCGATCTGGCTTTCGAAGGCGGCGATCAGTGGGCGGCCTTTGGTGATTGCGGCACGGACGGCGGGGAGCTGGAGCGAGGCCTTGTGGCTCTCGGCGCTGTCCCACACTTCGGTGATCCAGATCGCGTCGGGATCCTTGACGTCCTCGGCGACGATATAGGCCTTGCAGCCGGGCATCGCGCCGGTCCCCTCGAGCAGGATCGCGACGAGCTCCGCGCGCCTGCCTGGCTGGGCGCGCATTTTTCCTAGCAATCCGAACATGTTGCTCCTTTCCGTCGCGCTGGCATGCGGCGCAAGCAGGGCGATCGCCAGGCCTCCGGCGATCGCCTGCCTGCGCCCGGTCCTCACTTGGCGAGGTTCCGCAGGACGTACTGCAGGATGCCGCCGTTGAGGAAGTATTCGAGCTCGTTGACGGTGTCGATGCGGCAGCGGGTGAGGAAGGTCTCGCTCGAGCCGTCGGCGCGGGTCAGCTTGACCTCGACGTCCTGACGCGGGCGGAGCTGCGCAACCCCCTGGATCGTAAAGGTTTCCGAGCCGTCGAGCTCGAGCGTCCGGCGGTCGACGCCCTCCGCGAACTGCAGCGGCAGCACGCCCATGCCGACCAGGTTCGAGCGGTGGATGCGCTCGAAGCTCTCGGTGATCACCGCGCGGACGCCGAGCAGGTTGGTGCCCTTGGCTGCCCAGTCGCGCGAAGAACCGGTGCCGTATTCCTTGCCCGCGACGATCACCAGCGAAGTCCCGTCGGCCTTGTGACGCATCGCAGCGTCGTAGATCGGCATGACCTCGCCGTCGTATTTCGTCATGCCACCTTCGACGCCTGGCACCATTTCGTTGCGAATACGGATATTCGCGAAGGTACCGCGCACCATGACATTGTCGTTACCGCGACGCGCGCCATAGCTGTTGAAGTCGGCCTTGCTGACTTGGCGCTCCATCAGCCACTTGCCCGCGGGGCTGTCGGCCTTGATCGAGCCGGCCGGGCTGATGTGGTCGGTGGTGATCGAATCTCCCAATATTGCCAAGGGCTTGGCGTCGACGATGTCGGCGATCGGGGCCGGGGTCATCGTCATGCCCTCGAAATAGGGCGGGTTGGCGATGTAAGTGCTTGAAACGGGCCAGTTATACGTCGCCGAACCCTCGACCGCGATCTTCTGCCAATGGGCGTCGCCGAGATACACGTTCGAATAACGGGTACGGAACATGTCGGAGTCGATGTTGGCGTTGATCACGCCCTGGACTTCCTCGTTCGTGGGCCAGATGTCCTTCAAGTAGACCGGGCCGTCCGTACCCTCGCCGATCGGGGTCTCGACCATGTCCTCGGTCACCGTGCCCTTGAGCGCGTAGGCGACGACCAGCGGCGGGCTGGCGAGGAAGTTGGCGCGCACGTCGGGCGAGACGCGGCCCTCGAAGTTGCGATTGCCCGACAGGACCGAGGCGGCGACGATGTCGTTGCCGTTGATCGCGTCACTGATCGGCTGGGCGAGCGGGCCCGAATTGCCGATGCAGGTGGTGCAGCCATAGCCGACCAGGTTGAAGCCAATCGCGTCGAGATCCTCGGTCAGCCCGGCCTTGTTGAGATAATCGGTGACGACCTGCGACCCCGGGGCGAGCGAGGTCTTGACCCAGGGCTTGCGCGTCAGGCCCTTGGCCCGCGCCTTGCGCGCGACGAGGCCCGCGGCGATGAGGACCGAGGGGTTCGACGTGTTGGTGCACGAGGTGATCGCGGCGATCACCACGTCGCCATCGCCGATGTCGTGGTCCTTGCCCTCGACCGGGGCGCGGGCGGGGCGCTCCTTCTGGTAGACCTTGAACAGGTCGCCGTTGAACACCTCGTCGACCTTGTTGAGCGACACGCGGTCCTGCGGGCGCTTGGGGCCGGCGAGCGACGCGGTGACGGTCGCCATGTCGAGCTCGAGCGTGTCGGTGAACACGGGGTCGGCCATGTCGTCATGGCGCCACATGCCCTGCGCCTTGCAATAGGCCTCGACCAGCGCGACGGTCTCGTCGCTGCGGCCGGTGAGGCGCATGTAGTCGAGCGTCTTGTCGTCGATGCCGAAGAAGCCGCAGGTCGCGCCGTACTCGGGCGCCATGTTGGCAATGGTCGCGCGGTCGGCGAGGGTCATGCTGGCGAGGCCGGGGCCGAAGAACTCGACGAAGCGGCCGACCACACCCTTGGCGCGCAGCATCTGGGTGACCGTCAGCACCAGGTCGGTGGCGGTGATGCCCTCCTGCAGCTTGCCGGTGAGCTTGAAGCCGATCACCTCGGGGATGAGCATCGACACCGGCTGGCCGAGCATCGCGGCCTCGGCCTCGATGCCGCCCACGCCCCAGCCGAGCACGCCGAGGCCGTTGACCATGGTGGTGTGGCTGTCGGTGCCGACCAGCGTGTCGGGATAGGCGACGGTCAAGCCGTCGGCCGCCTGCGAGCTCCAGATCGCATCGGCGATATATTCGAGGTTGACCTGGTGGCAGATGCCGGTGCCCGGGGGGACGACCGAGAAATTGTCGAGCGCCTTGGAGCCCCATTTCAGGAACTCGTAGCGCTCCATGTTGCGCTGGTATTCGAGCTCGACATTCTCCTCGAACGCCTTGGGCGTGCCGAACTCGTCGACCATCACCGAGTGATCGATGACGAGGTGGACGGGGACCTGCGGATTGATCTTCGCGGCGTCGCCGCCGAGCCTGGTGATCGCGTCGCGCATCGCGGCGAGATCGACCACGCAGGGCACGCCGGTGAAGTCCTGCATCAGCACGCGCGCGGGGCGGTACTGGATCTCGCGCTCGGGCGCGACGGGGTTGTTCTGCCAGTCGACGATCGCCTGGGCGTCGTCGGGGGTGACGGTTACGCCGTCCTCGAAGCGCAGCATGTTCTCCAGCAGCACCTTCATCGAGAAGGGCAGGCGGCTGACGTCGCCGAGCTTCGCCGCGGCCTTGGCCAGGCTGTAATAGCTGTAGCTCTTGCCGCCCACGGTGAGCGTGTCGCGCGTTCCGAGGCTGTCCTGGCCGATGGCTGTCATTGCGTGCGGGTCCCTTTCCCAGTCTGTGTGCCACCGGAGCGGCGTGGGGGGAGCGGCTGCTAACAGAGCCGCACGGGCGCGCCGGTGCGAAGCGAATGCGAAGATTCGGGAGGGCCGATAGCAGGGGTAGGGGGTTGGGGGAAGGGGAGGGGTAGGTGGTTCAGCGCTACACATTTCCGCCCGTCTACAACAGCGCAGCCATCCCAAAGCCGATATCAGCGTTCTCAGTCGTGTGTCGGGGAGACAGGCATAGGAACCATTGATAGAGTAGTTCATAGCCGAAAGCTGCTTCGTGATTTTGCTGGATGTATTTATGGTTTCTTACCCGCCAGCGCTGAGAATAACGGAACCCCCGCAGTGAGAACAAACTCTTGAGTACGGAGCCGGAGAGCGCATCGAAGATCTCGGTGTGTCAGCATCAGACGACAAGAGTACTGAGGCAGTCTGATGGAGAGGCTTTTTTATCGAATCTATTCCGGTGGGATGCGTGCTGCTGAAATTAGAGATAACACTTGGCACATCGAACCAATCTTGGATGAAGGGCACGCGTGTGCGAAGGGGTTTTTCCATACTACTAAGCTAGGTGCCTTCTTTCATCAATACGGTTTCAAGTTCATCGCCTTCAATCGCATTATCTGGTCTCAGGGGAATTTCAACTCAAGTTGGAGGCCACTCATTCCTGGCCAGACAAATCATTTGAGGGGGCCCGCGGACCTTTGGGGTAGTGTGGCGGCTAACCTTTCAGACGTACGAACCGAGCACCTCACGCAGATGGTTCGGCCGACGCAGCAGCAAATCGCTGCCATCCTAGATAACCACACTGAAGCAGAGCGTATCGCTCGCTCCATTAGCCTCAGCCTTCGTAATATAGATATCAGTGTCGAACAAATCACGGAGTTCTACAACGAGCAGCTTGTTAATCACATGTCGTCTGGTCGCCTGTCAGGTGAACGTGTATCTACCAGTTTAGATCAGACTCTTTTCGCATATGTGCATACCTTTTTTATGCACCTGGGGGCTGTGCGGGATTACCTAGCATCGCTTTGTGCGCTCAGGATCGACAAAAACCCACAGAAAGTCGATTCGTTAGCAAGGTTGGTAGACGTTGTCCGATCAGAGCATTTCGAATCGGATGACTTGCTGCGGCTGTTTCACGCGCGAGGCTACTTTCGACAGAAACCATCCAGCTTAGACAAATTTGAAACATCGGGGTGGATAAAAGAGGCCACAGACCTTCGGAACGAGTTTATGCACAAGTGCCCTTACGGCGACCGCTTCGTTGAAGAAATGGGTTTTACTGAAGCCGTTGACCAAGCGGCTGGCGTGTTTCGTTACGTCAGACCGCTTGTGCTCGGGAATACCGAGGACGACGTGCAAAACGTTATCTTGCAACATTATCGAGAGATAACAGGTCTGTGTTACGAGGCCGCCGTCACATCCGGCATGAACTATTCGGTGCTGACCCTCGGCAAAGATGACATTATTTCCATTGGGTTGAACGCGAGCAGTCTGCTCCGCGCAATACCCCTCGATAGTCCGTTCATCGCGGTTCACTCGCCATAGGGCGTCAATCCACAGTCTAACACTCACCATCTTTGTTCCCAAAATGTTCTTTCCTACACGCCACATTCCGTATAACTGGATTCCCCTCGATGCGATTCAGCGGGGCGAGGGGCGATGCGGAAACCTTTTTCACGATGGACGGCGGATACCGAGCGCGCGTTCCTGATGGCGCTGCGGACGACCGGGCAGGCGCGCAAGGCGGCGGGGGCGATCGGGCGGTCGCTGTCCTCGGCCTATAAGCGGCGGCGGCGCGACGGCGCGTTCCGCGCAAGCTGGGACGCGGTGGTGGCCGAGCAGCAGGCGGCGTGGATCGAGGCGCAGGACGCCGCGATCGAGCCGGGCGGGCCGCACGAGCGGTTCGACGGGTGGAGCCGGCTGCGGCGGCGGGCTTTCCTGCGCGCGCTCTCCGAGACGGGGCAGGTCAAGGACGCGTGCGCGCGCGTGGGGATCTCCACCACCTCGGTCGATCGGCTGCGCAAGCGCTCGCCGGGCTTCGCGCGCGACATGGCGGCGGCGCTGGACCGCTCGCTGCCGATGCTCGAGCAGGTCGCGTGGGAGCGCGCGGTCGAGGGCTGGGAAGAGCCGGTGCTGGCGCGCGACGGCACGGTGAGGATGCGCCGGCGCTACTCCGAATCGCTGCTGCGCGAGGCCCATGCGGCGCGGCGCATCGAGCTGGCCGCCGAGGCGAATGCGCGGCCGCGGGGACCGCATTATGCGGCGCCGGAAGAGACCGATGCGCACCTCGCCAAGATACTCGACAGGCTCGCGCAGAAGAGGCGGCGACAGCTGCTGGAGGAGGCCGAGGCATGGGAGCGGATGCAGGCCGGCGCGGGCGGCGACGGCGACGGCTTCGTGCGGCCGAAGGCGGGCGCGGGGCGGAACCGCGCGCCGGCCGGGCCCGATCCGATCCAGACCCTGCGCGGCTTCGACACTCCAGATCCTCCCCCTGGCGAGGAGGATTCCTGATCCCCGCACAGCCTGGGGCGGATCCAGCGCAGTCCGATCCATCCAGCCGCATCTCCCGCGTCCCGGCTTGACGGCGGGGGGCGGCGCATCTAGGCGCATCCCAATATGTAACGATGTAACATATCGTAACCATGAGGGGGAATTGTGCGCCGATCGTCTCGTCCATTGCTCGCCGCCGCGCTGGTCTGCGTGCCGGCATCGCCTGTCCTGGCGCAGGAGGCGCCGCGCGCGGCGGCCGACCGGGCCGAGCCGCCGGGGGGCGACGGGGGCGAGGAGGGCGAGGCGGCGGGCGACGTCGTCGTCACCGGCTCGCTCATCCGGCGGCTGCCGCGCGAATATATCGCGAGCCCCGTCCAGACCTATGGCCTGGAAGATGTCGAGAAGGCGGGGTCGGGGTCGCTGTCGGAATATATGCTGACGATCCCGCAGAACTTCACCGGCGATCTCAGCGACTTCGGAACCTCGGCCTCGAGCATCGGCTCGACCCTGGGCGCGGGGACGACGTTCAACCAATATGACGGGTTCGCCGCCTTCGCGCTGCGCGGCCTCGCCTCCGACGCGACGCTGACGCTGATCAACGGGCGGCGCATGGCGAGCATCGGCATGATCGAGGCGCCGACCGTCTCGGTGATCCCGTCGGCGCTGATCGAGCGGATCGACATCATCGCCGACGGCGCATCGGCGACCTATGGCGCCGACGCGGTCGCCGGCGTGGTCAACATCGTGACGCGCAGGATCACCGACGGCGCGGAGCTCAGGCTGCGCGCCTCGACCGCGACGCAGACCGGTTCGAACAATGTCGAGCTGAGCGGGCTGGCCGGGCACAGCTGGGGCAGCGGCCATGTCTATGGCGCGGCGATGTACCAGCGGCGCTCGGCCTATGTCGAAGACCCGATCCTGGTCTCGGACACGCTGCTGCAGATCACCCAGCTGCCCAACGAGGAGCTGAGCGGGCTCTATGCCGGGGTCGAGCAGGCGTTGGGCGATCTCAGATTCTCGGTCGATGCGTCCCACTTCCACCGCAGGCGCGACGCGAGCATCAACTATATCGGGCATGCCGAGGACAATCGCTTCTACGACAATGAGGCGGCCGGCTATTCGGTCCAGGGCAACGTCCACTGGCAGGCGGGCGAGGCGACCTCGTTCGACCTCGATCTCGACTGGGGCAGCAACCGCACGACCAGCGCGCTGTTCCGGGGCGAGCGGCCCTTCGGGGCGCCGCGCCCGACCTACACGCACCGCAACGAGCTGTTCGCGGTGGAGCTGACCGGGCAGACCGAGCTGGCGAGGCTGCGCGCGGGGCCGATCCTGCTCGCCGGCGGGGCGCAGTACCGGCGCGAGACCTTCCGCACGAGCGCGAGGATCTTCTTCAACCTCGACGGCGGCGAGCGCGAGGTGAAGTCGGTGTTCGGCGAGGTCAACCTGCCGATCGTCGGCGCGGCGATGGGCGTTCCGCTGGTGCGCTCGCTGACGCTCTCGGCCGCGGCGCGCTACGAGGATCTGGGCTTCGACGACGCGCTGGCGCCCAAGGTCGGGGTGCGCTGGCAGCTCGACCGGTCGATCGCGCTGCGCGGGACCTATGCGCGCTCGTTCTTGGTTCCGCGCTTCCGCGACACGATCGGCATCGCCGAGCAGGTGTCGTTCTGGAACTACCCCTATGCCTTTCTCGATCCCGCTGACCAGAACCCGGCGCTTCCCGCCGGGAATGCGCTGGTCATGTTCCGCGCCGGCGCCAACCCCGACCTCAAGACCCAGAATGCCGACACGTTCACGGCCGGCATCGACCTGACGCCGGGGTTCATCCCCAATCTGTCGATCAAGGCGGGCTATTACCGAATCAGGATCACGGGCCGGGTGGTGACGCCCTCGCAGAACGACAGCGTGAGCGTGCCCGACCTGCAGGGCTTCAACACGGCCAATCCGAGCGCGGAGCAGGTCGCGCGCATCGTCAACAACCCGACCACCTTCCGCTGGTTCGTGACCGGCGTGCCGTTCGTCAACGGCGGCGGGACGGTGGTCTACAGCAGCGCGAGCCAGATCCCGGCGGCGCTGCTGTCGCAGGTGCAGCTCGTCGCCGATATCCGCCCGCAGAATTTCGCGGTGGAAGCGACCGACGGCATCGATCTCGACCTTGCCTATCGCACGCGCCTGTTCGGCGGCGACGCGCGCTTCAAGTTGACCGGACAGTATATCCTGGATCTCAGCCTGACCGCGGGCTCGGGCCGCGCCGCCTCGCGCCTCGACGGCTATGCCCAGCCGGCCGACCTGCGGTTCAACGGATCGGTGATCTGGGGCCGCGACGGCTATTCGATCGGATCGGTGGTGAACTATGTCGACGGCTTCACCGACAACCGGCCGGGCCAGCCGCCGCGCAAGGTGAGTTCGTTCACGACCGCGTCGCTGTTCCTCGGCCTCGACCTCGGGCGCCTCGTCGCCGATCCGGGCGCGAAGGACAGCGAGCTGCAGCTGGTCGTGGCGAACGTGTTCAACCAGCGGCCGGACTTCCTTCCGGACGCGGTGCTGGGGTTCGACCCCTACAACAACCCGCCCAATCCGCGGACGATCAGCCTGGTGTTCACCAAACGATTTGGAGGGCGGTAGCGCAAGCCCGGCTATCCCTTGACGCGCAACGCCTCGATCACGGCGCGCAGGCCGGCGGAGAGATATTTGCGCGTGGGATAATAGATGTAGAGCCAGTCCTCGGGCGCGATCCAGTCGGCGAGGCAGGCGACGAGGCGGCCGCTCTCGACATAGGGCCGCGCGCGCGGCTCCCAGACATAGGCGAGCGCGGCCCCGGCCAGTGCCGCCTCGATCATCAGCTCGTGGTCGTGCAGCGCGAGCGGGCCGCCGGGCTCGAACTCGACCTCCGGTCCCTTGCCCGCGAAGGACCACGGATAGGGCACGCCGCTCGCATACATGTTGCGGATGCAGGCATGGCCGGCGAGCTCGGCCGGCGAGCGCGGTGCCGGATGCCGTTCGAAATAGGCCGGCGACCCCACCACGGCGAAGCGCAGGCGCGGCTCGATCCGCACCGCGGTCATGCCGTCGCGCAGGCTTTCGCCGAGGCGGATGCCGGCATCGAACCCCTCCTCGACGATGTCGACCAGCCGGTCCGTGGCGACGATCTCAAGCTGCAGGTTGGGGTTGCGCTCGACCAGCGGGCCGATCACTGGGCCGAGCACGAAGGGCGCGATCGAGTTGGGCGCGTTGATCCGCACCGTGCCGAACGGCGTGTCGCGGAACTGGTTGAGCGCGTCGAGCGCGGCGCCGATCCCGCCGAACGCAGGCGAGAGCTGGGCGAGCAGCATCGCGCCGGCATCGGTGAGCGAGACGCTGCGCGTGGTGCGGTTGAGCAGGCGGATGCCGACCCGCGCCTCGAGATTGCTGACGGCGTGGCTGATCGCCGAGGCGGTGACGCCGCGCTCCTCACTCGCGCGGCGGAAGCTGCGGTGCCGCGCGACCGCGTCGAACGCGGCGAGCTCGGACAGGTCGGTGGTGCGCATTACTGATTCCTGCTCAGCATTGTTGCGAAAACTTATCGGCTAATCGGATTAATCGAAAGGGCGCAAATCACTCCCGTCAGCCGGCGAGCCCGCCGGCCAACAGGGAGAAAGACGATGCAGCTCACCAGCAAGCAGGCCGCCGCGATCCTCGCCGCCGGCGCCGCCCGCGCCGCCGCGATCAGCGTGCCGGTCAACCTCGCGGTGCTCGACGCCGCGGCGCACCTCAAGGCGTTCGAGCGGATGGACGGCGCGGTGCTGGGCAGCATCGACGTGGCGCTGGGCAAGGCGCGCACTTCGGCGCTGTTCCAGCTGAGCAGCGCGGCGGTGTGGGACTATTGCAAGCCCGGCGCACCGGCGCCGAACCTCGAGGCGAGCAATGGCGGGCTGATGCCCTTTCCCGGCGGGCTGCCGCTGGTCGCCGCCGACGGCAGCTTCCTCGGCGCGGTCGGCGTGTCGGGCGGTGCGCCCTCGCAGGATCTCGACATCGCCGAAGCCGCGGTCGCCGCGCTTCACGGCTGAATACCCGCGCGACCACTCGATCCCAAGCAATCAACTCAAGCAAGGAGACGTGACATGACCACCAAGACCATCCTCATCACCGGCGCCGGCTCGGGCTTTGCCGAGGCCGCCGCGATCGGCATGGCGCAGGCCGGCCACAACATCATCGCCACCGCGCAGATCTCGCCCCAGGTGGCGGCGCTGCGCGAGAAGGCGGCGACGCTGGGCCTCGACAATCTGCGCGTCGAGAAGCTCGACCTCACCGACCCCTACGACATGGCGTTCATCGAGAAACTCGACGTCGACGTGCTGTGGAACAATGCCGGCTATGGCGAGAGCGGGCCGGTGAGCGAGATCCCGCTCGACCTCGTCCGCAAGAACTACGAGATCAATGTGTTCAAGCCGCTCGAGTTGACCCAGGCGTTCATCCGCAAGTGGATCGACCAGGGCAGGAAGGGCAAGATCGTGTTCACCTCGTCGATGGGCGGGCTGTTCACTCCGGCCGGCTGGGGCACCTATGTCTCGACCAAGCACGCGCTGGAATCGATCGCCGAGGCGATCGCCCAGGAAGTCGCGCCGTTCGGGATCAAGGTCCAGACGATCAACCCCGGCGCCTATTACACCGGCTTCAACGAGACGATGGCGGACACTGCGTTCCGCTGGCTCGATGCGGACAAGAACTTCACCAAGCCGGCCGAGCTTCGCGCCACCTTCGATGCGCTGCTGGCATCGCCGATGGGCCATATGGACGCGCAGGAGATGATCGACCGCATGATCGCCATCGTTCCAGCCGACGCCGGCAAGTTCCGCAACGTCAGCCCCAAGGCGGTGGAAGACATGCTCAAGGAATCGCAGGCGGCAGCCTGGAACGCCGAGATCTGAACAACCCCGGGGAGCGGCGGCCGGTGCGGTCGCCGCCCCATTTCCGGAGAACGGCCATGACCCGCAATTTCGCCTCCACCTTCGCCCTGCGCGCCGGCCTTGCCTTCGCCATGACCAGCATCGGCATCCTCGCGCTGGCGCCCCATGCCCGGGCGCAGACCTCGACCGAGAACAAGGCGGCCGTGCAGGCCAAGTTCGACGCCTGGGCCGCCGGCACCGGCAGCCCGTTCGACCTGCTCGCCGACGAGGCCAGCTGGACGATCGAGGGCAATTCCGCCGCCTCGCGCCGCTACCCGTCCAAGGAAGCGTTCATGGCGGAGGTGATCCGCCCCTTCAACGCGCGGATGGCGGTCGGCATCAAGCCCGCGGTCCGCAGCATCACCGCCGAGGGCGATCGCGTGGTGATCCTGTTCGACGCGCAGGGCACGGCACGCGACGGCAAGCCCTATGTCAACAGCTATGCCTGGTTCTTCCGCATGAAGGGCGGCCGGGTGGTCGAGGCCAACGCCTTCTACGACGCCATCGCGTTTAACGAGCTGTGGTCGCGCGTCGCCGCGAGCGAGTGACCTAGGCAGTCCAGCGTGGCAGCCATGATCCTGGGGATCGCGGCTGCTCCGCGTCAAGGGGTGCCGGAGGCGGGCGGCGCGGGATCGGCCGCGCGGGCCGCGAGCGCGGCCTCGATCCGCTCGAGCCGCTCGATGATCTGGACCTGCTCCTCGTGGGTGAAGGCGTCGCGATCCGCGTTGATGCGGTCGATCAGGCGCACCACGATCAGCGGCGCGATGCCGAAGATCGAGATGTGCATGACGGCAAGCGCGAGCAGGCGGCCGCCGGTCGTCTTGGGCGAGATGTCGCCATAGCCGGTCGAGGTGGCGGTGGTGCCGGCCCAGTAGAGGCTGTCGAGGAAGGGCAGGCCCTCCAGCCCCATGAACAGGAGCGCGCCGGCGAAGAGGAGCACCGCATAGGCTGCGGCGAGCTCGCGCAGCGTGTCGGTCGCGGCTTGCAGCTTGGTCATGTCTACCCCCTGATGACGTGCGGTACGAAGCGGGCACGGTTGCCGGTGATCAGCCCGTCCTCGCGGATCCCCATGCCCGCCGCGGCGCCGTCGACCACCCAGCAGCCGAGCACGGGATAGCCGGCGCCGAAGTCGCGCATCGGGTAGAGCTCCTGGTACATGGTGAGGCCGTCGCGATACTCGCCCGAGCTGCGCGCGAGGACCTCGCCGTGACGGACGACCTCGATATTGGCGCCCTCGCGCGCGAGGAAGGGCTTGGCGACATAGCTGTCGCCGATGCGGTCGCGCACGACCGAGGCGGCGAGGAGGTTGGGGTGGCCGGGGAACATCGCCCACAGCACCTGGAGGATCGCCTTGTTGCTCCACAGCATCTTCCAGATCGGCTCGATCCAGGCGGTGCTGGGCAGGTGGCGGACGATGTCCGGGCCGTAGCTCTCGCGGACGATCCACTCCCAGGGATAGAGCTTGAAGATCGCGCTGATCAGCTGGTCCTCATGGTCGACGATGCGGCCGGCGGCGTCGAGGCCGATATCGTCGATGACCACGGCATGCGTCTCGAGCCCCGCCTGCGACGCGAGGTCGCGCATATAGGTGGTGGTGATCGTGTCCTCGTGCGCGGCGTCGGCGACATGGGTGAACCAGACCTGCCGGCCGGGAAGGTGCGAGCGGAGCGCGGCCCAGCGGCCGATCAGCTTCTCATGCAGGCTGTTATACTGGTCGAGCTCGGGGAACAGGGCTTCCTTCCAGTCCCACTGGACGACCGCGGCCTCGAGCATCGAGGTGGGGGTGTCGCAGTTGAACTCGAACAGCTTGGGGTCGCCCTCGCCGTTATAGCCGAAGTCGAAGCGGCCATAGTTGAGCGAAGGCGGCTCGTCCTTCCACGCGGCGCGGATCGCCTTGTGGCAGTAATCGGGGATGCCGAACTGCTCGAGCACGTCGTCGTGGCCGACGATCCACTCGCCGGCTTCGAGGAAGAGCTGGTAGACGGCTTCCGAGGCTTCCTCGAACCGCTCGATCTCGGCGAGGGTGAAGGCGTAATAGGCGCTTTCGTCCCAATAGGGACCGTCGGCGTCGCTGTGCCAGATCAGCCCCTGCGCCTCGACCGCCGCCTGCCAGTCGTCGCGCGGCGCGACCGAATGTCGTTCCATCCGCTCAGGACCTGCCGCCGCCGAAGCTCCGTCCGCTCGAGCCGAGGCCGCCGCGCGACACTGCTGCCGAGCGCGTCATGCGGGTATGCGCGGGCGCCGGGGCATAGGTGGCGCCGGGGCGCGGCTGGTAGGAGCCGTGGCCGGCATAGCGCGGGTCGCGGATCGATTCGCCATAATAGGGGATCGCCGAGGAACGGCCGAGATAATACCAGAGGAAGGCGTTGCCGCCGCCGCTATGGCCCGAATAATAGCTGCGCGACTGGCACAGATCGTCGTCGACGCGCTGGCCCTGCTGGTCGACGCACACCGCGGTGTCGCCCGAGGCGTAGACGTCGCCATTCCAGTCGTCGCCCGACGAGCAGCCGGGCAGCGCGGCGAGCGCCGCGGCCATCGCGGTGGTCATGGTGAGTTGCTTCTTCATGTCCTGGTCTCCTCGCTCGCCCGCTCAGGGGACCATGCACGCGGCCTGAAGGATGCCGATGCCGAGGCCCATGCCGCCGACGAACACGCCCGAGGCGACGCAGCGCTCGGTGATGCGGTCGGAGATAGACTTGAAGATCAGCCGGGCGATGACGAAGAACACGACGAGCTGGACCAGCGCGGCGACCGCGCCCCACAGCAGCATGTCGGGGATGCTCACCGAATTGCCGATCACCACCGCGACGGGGATGGCGAAACCGAGAAAGGTGCCGGTGAGCTGCGCCGCGGCGGCGCTGTTGCCCTCGCGGATCAGGGAGAATTCGCGATGCGGCGTGATCATCACGTAGAGCAGCAGGAACCCGACCGCCAACGCCACCGCAGCGGCGAAATAGGCGAGGAAATGCGGCAGCGCTTCGACAAAATAGTGGAACATCGGACCCCCTCCATCACGGCGAACGCCGTTACGGCGGCCGGTGTATCAAGCCGCTTGCGCCAAGGAAAGAGAAGTGCGGCGATGCGGCGTGTTCCATATCGTGGGATAATTCCCCACATTGCCAGAAAGCCATACTAATCATATAATAGCGGCTCGCTAGCCCAAAGGGCGGCCTGAACCGAGAGAGGGAGGATGTATGGCACGCGTACCCAGCCGGCGGTGGTCGGTCGAAACCGTTTCCGCGCTCGCACTGATAGCGCTAACGTGGCCGGCCTTCGCGCAGACTGCCGAGCCGGCGCAGGAGGCGCCCGCGGACGAGGCCGGGCAGGGCGAGGTGGTCGTCACCGGCTTCCGCGCCTCGCTCAGCAGCGCGCTCAACCAGAAGCGCAGCGAGACCGCGGCGATCGACAGCATCCTGGCCGAGGACATCGGCAAGTTCCCCGACTCCAACCTCGCCGAATCGATGCAGCGCATCCCCGGCGTGGCGCTCGCGCGCGGCGACGGCGGCGAGGGGCGCAACATCTCGGTCCGCGGGCTTGGCGCGCAGTTCACCCGCGTGCGCATCAACGGCATGGAAGGCGCGGCACAGACCGGATCGTCGGACATCTATGGCGCCGGCAACAACGGCCGCAGCTTCGACTTCAACGTGTTCCCGACCGAGATCTTCTCGGCGCTGACGGTGCGCAAGACGCCCTCGGCCGACGTCGAGGAAGGCTCGCTCGGCGCGACCGTCGACCTCAATGCACCCAAGCCGTTCGACAGCAGGGAGCCGTTCGTCGTCTCGCTGACGGCGCGCGGCATCTGGAACGAAGTCGCCAAGAAGGTCGATCCGCGTGTCTCGGCGCTGGTCTCCAAGCAGTTCGGCGACAGCGGCTTCGGCGTGCTGGCGTCGGGCGCGTACCAGAAGCGCCAGATCCGCGAGGTCGGCTATTCGGCGGTCGACCTGCTGCCGTCCAACGTCAATGGCGGCTTCTGCTCGCCGATCGGCTACGCCCCGCAGAATCCGGGGAATGACGGGTCGCGCGGGACCGATACGGTGATCCGCGGCGTCACGCCGACGATGTGCAGCACCGGCAATCCGCGCACCGGCAGCGTGGCGGCATATCAGACGATCCAGGACCTGCGCCGCCGCGATGCGCAGGGCAATCTGCTCGGCCCGGGCACCGGCGCCTTCTTCCCGCGCATCCCGCGCTACGTGAATTCCGAGCAGGAGCAGGAGCGCATCGCGGGCACGCTGACCTTCCAGTACAAGCCCGACGACGATACCGACATCTCGCTCGACCTGCTCTATTCGCGCTTCGAGGTGACGCGGCGCGACAATTATATCGCGGGCCTCTCCTTCGCGCGCTCGATCTCGAACAACGGCCAGCCGATGGTGTCGGTGCGCGACGTCGAGTTCGACGAGAACGGGTCGCTGGTCTACGGCCTGTTCGACGGGGTCGACGTCCGTTCCGAAGGGCTGGTCGACAATTTCGTGTCGACCTTCAAGCAGGCCAGCCTCAACTTCCGGCGGCGGCTCAACGACTCGCTCGAGATCAGCGCGGCGGCCGGGCTCAACCAGTCGGTGTGGGACGGCAAGAAGCGCTTGCAGACCTTCATGGACGTGATCGACGCCGACGGCTTCTCGATCGACTTCCGCGACGGCGGCACGGTGCCGAAGATCGGTTTCGGCTTCGACGTCGCCAACCCGGCGGCCTTCACCTATGCCCCCGGCCTCGCGGACGGGACGGTGCTGGGCGGGTTCAGCTTCCAGGGCAAGCCGTCGAAGAACACCACCGACAATTTCAACGCCGAGGTCAACCTCGCCTGGACGCTGAGCGACGCGTTCAAGCTCAAGTTCGGCGGCCAGTATCGCGAGAGCAAGTTCCGCTCGACCTTCCTGCGCCCGTTCAACGCCGACCTGGTGGTCCGGCCGCTGCCTGCGGGCACCAGCCTTGCCGGCATCACGCGGCAGATCAGCGGGCTGGACGAATTGTGGGGCCATGGCGCGCCGGCGAGCTGGGCGGCGATCGATGCGGACAAATGGGCGTCGACCTTCGGCTTCGACGCGGTACGCTATTGCGGGATCGAGTGCGGCGGCGGCGACACGCGCGTCAACGAGTCGGTCAAGAGCCTCTATGCGATGGCGACGTTCGACCTGGGCGAGCGGACGGGCTTCGGCCTGCGCGGCGACATCGGCGTGCGCTACGTGCGGACCGACATGCGCTCGTCGGGCTATATCACCGTGCCGCCGCCGGCCGGCACGACGTCACCGACCGGGCTGGTCGGGCAGTACGCCACCGCGTTCAACGGCTATGAGGACTGGCTGCCCTCGGCCAATCTGGTGATCGAGCCGATCGAGAATGTCGTGCTGCGCCTGTCGGCGGCGAAGGTGATGGCGCGGCCCGAGCTGGGGGTGCTCGCGCCGACCAGCGGGGTCAACGCGATCACGCGCGTCGGCAACGTCAACAACCCGTTCCTCGACCCGATCCGGGCCAACACCTTCGACGTCGCGCTGGAATGGTATTTCCGGCCGGGGTCGCTGCTCTCGGCGGCGTTCTTCTACAAGGACATCAAGAGCTTCATCCAGAACATCACCAGCCAGCAGCCGTTCAACGAGCTGGGCCTGCCCGACGCGCTGCTGTTCGGGTCGAACACCGCGCCGACCGAGCTGTTCAACGTCACGCGGCCGTTCAACACGCCGGGCGGCCCGCTCAAGGGCGTCGAGGTCAATTTGCAGCTGCCCTTCACCTTCCTCGACGGGTTCCTCGGCAATTTCGGGTTGCTGGCGAACTATACCCATGTCGAATCGACGATCGACTATTGCCTGGCGAGCACCGGCGGCAACTGCACCGCGAGCACGACCGACGACCTGGTCGGGCTGTCGCCCAACACCGCGTCGGGCACGCTCTATTACGAGGACGACGAGTTCAGCATCCGCAGCACGGTGAACTGGCGCGACCGCTTCATTCGCGGCATCCCGGCGTCGCAGGGCAGCGACATCCAGGGCAACGCGCCGACGCTCTATGTCGACGCCTCGGCCTCGTACAACGTCACCGAGCGCCTCAAGCTGATCGTCGAAGCGCAGAACCTGACCGACGAACGGAATCAACTCTATATCGACAGCACGCGCGAGGACACGCTGTTCGAGACGCGGATCGGGCGCACGATCAGCGTCGGCGTCAACTACCGCTTCTGAGCTCTCCCCACTGCGAGGCTGCCGCTTGCCCGGCGGCCTCGCTTTTCTATCTGGCGAATTCCGAGATCCGGGCGCGGACGCCGGCGGGCGCCGCGGTCACGACGCAGGCATCGCGGATGAAGGCCACGACTCGATCGGGCTGAGTCACCGGGAGCATGTGGCCCGCGTTGCGGACGATCGTGCAGCGCGCGCCGGCGATGGCGGCGGCGGTGCGCGTGCCGTGCACGGGGGCGGCGAGCACCTGGTCCTCGGCGCCGAACAGGATGCGGACGGGCACGCCGATCTCGCCATAGCGCACGACGAGCGGGGCGAGCGCGTCGTTGACCGCGGTCATCTCCGACGAGGCGGCGTAGAAGGCGCGCGGGCGGGCAAGCATCGCCCCGCCGAACGCGATCTCGAACGCCGGATGCACGAGCTCGGGCGCGAACAGCACGTCGCGCGACTGCGCCGAACGCAGCCGGATCATCGGGATGGCGAGCGTATGGGCGAGCGCGGCGCGTACCCAGGGCGAGGCGATCATCAGTCCGCGGAACGCCCCCGGCACCTCCGGCTGTACCTGGGTCAACGGCGCGACCAGCGCGAGCCCGCCGATGCGGTCGGCGTGGTTCAGCGCCAGCGCCATGGCGACCGCGCCGCCAAGCGAGTGGCCGACGATCAGCGGGCGGTCGAGCCCGAGCTCCGCGATCAGCGCGGCGATGAGCGCGGCCTGGTCGGAGAGGCTGTCGCTACCTCGACCCGGGCTGTGGCCGCAGCCGGGACGGTCGATCAGGATGATGCGATGCTGCGCCTGCAGCTGCGCGGCGACCGCGGCGAAATTGCGCATCTGCCCGGCGAGGCCGTGGATCATCACGATCGGGGGCCCCTGGCCGATGTCGCGGACATGGAGACGCCGTCCGGCGACCTCGCGAATCTCCCCGTCGGGTGGGACCATGCGATCGACGCGGCGGGCGACCTGCGCCGACCAGGCGACGAGCGCGGCGACGATGCCGGCGATTCCCGCGCCGCCGGCGATCAGGGGCAGAAGGCTGCTCATGACTTTATGCCTCCGACAATGCGGCCAACGCGTCAATCATAATAATGAACATCAATGTTCATATAGGTAGTTATACGAGGCACGGGCGGTGGCTTGACTCATATATAGCCGGCTGGTTATCGGATCGATCGATAGCCAGTGAGTTATGTATCTTGATGTCCGCCGCACCCGATCTGCTGTTCCGCACGCTCGCCGATCCGACGCGGCGCGCGCTGTTCGAGCGGCTGTGCCGCGAGGGCGAGCAGACCGTGGGCGTGCTGACCGCGGGCGCGGGGGTGTCGCAGCCGGCGGTGTCGAAGCATCTCGGCGTGCTCAAGCGCGCGGGCCTGGTGCGCGACCGCCAGGCGGGGCGGCGGACGCATTACCGCGCCGAGCTGCGCGCGCTCGACCCGCTCGACGCCTGGTCGCGCGAGATGAAGGGATTCTGGGAGGCGCGGATCGACGGGCTGGAGGATCTGCTGAACAGGATGGACCAATGAGCGAGGCCGAGACGCGGACGGTGACGGTCGAGCGCGAGATCGCGCATCCGGCCGAGCGGATCTGGCGCGCGCTGACGCAGCCGCAGCTGATCGCCGAATGGCTGATGGCGAACGACTTCGCGCCGGTGGTCGGGCACCGCTTCGGGCTCAACGCCGAGTGGGGCGATCTCGCCTGCGAGGTGCTCGAGGTCGAGCCGGGGCGGACCTTGGCCTATACATGGACCGGGCTGGGGCTCGACAGCGTGGTCACCTGGACGCTGACGCCGGTCGCGGGCGGGACGCACCTCAGGATGGTGCAGACCGGGTTCCTGCCCGAGCAAAAGCTGGCCTATCATGGCGCGCGCGCCGGGTGGCCGCGCTACCTCGACAGGCTCGAGGCGGTGCTGGCGGCGCTGGACTGAGATCATGGCAAAGGAGGGTGCAATGGGCGTGAACAGGGCGATCCGGCAGGTGCATCGCTGGACCTCGATCATCTTCGCGGCAATCGTGGTCGCGATCTTCGCGATGCTCGGCATGGGGCAGCAGCCGGTCGAGTGGGTCTATTACCTGCCGCTGCCGCCGCTCGCGGTGCTGCTGCTGACGGGCCTGTACATGTTCGCGCTGCCCTATCTCGGCAAGCGGCGGAGCGCGGTCGCGGCGGAGTGAGCGCGATGGCCGCGAAGGAACCCCGGCTGCTCTCGGGCGGCAACCCGCAGATCCCCAAGGGCGACGGCGACGCGCCGGTGCAGGCCTATATCACGGCGATGCCCGGGTGGAAGTCTAGGGCGGGCAAGCGGCTCGACAAGCTGATCGAGACGGCGGTGCCGGGGGTGCGCAAGGCGGTGAAGTGGAACTCGCCGCTCTACGGGGCCGACGGCACGACCTTCTTCCTCGGGCTGCATTGCTTCGACAAGTACATCAAGGTCGCGTTCTTCAACGGCGGGTCGATCCAGCCCAGGCCGCCAGTGGAATCGAAGGACCCGGACACGCGCTACTTCCATGTCCATGAGGATGACGAATGGGACGAGGCGCAGCTGAGCGACTGGATCAAGCAGGCGGCGGCGCTGCCGGGGTGGAAACCTTAGGCATCGGAGAATTGAGTACTCCTCCCCTCCGGGGGGAGGAATAAGGAGGAGAATAAAATGGCTGGAGAACCCACGGCCTCGGAAGAGATCGACGCCAAGATCGAGGCGCTGGGCGGGTGGCGCGGGCCGATGCTCGGCAAGTTGCGCGCGTTGGTGCTCGCGGCCGATCCGGAGATCGCCGAGGACGTGAAGTGGCGCAAGCCCTCCAATCCCTCGGGCGTACCGACCTGGTCGAAGGGCGGCATCTTGATCACCGGCGAGACCTACAAGGACAAGGTCAAGCTGACCTTCGCCAAGGGTGCGCAGCTCGACGATCCCAAGGGACTGTTCAACGCCAGCCTCGACGGCGGCAAGCGGCGGGCGATCGATTTCCACGAGGATGCGGCGGTCGATGCCGAGGGGCTGAAGGCGCTGGTGCGCGCCGCGGTGAAGGCCAACGCCAAGGGGTGACAAACGCCGCCGCCGCGGCCACGGATGGCGCCGATGGTTGCGACGGAGACGAGGCGAATGACGTTCACCGCGAAGATCCTGCTGCTCGGTTCGGGCGAGCTGGGGCGCGAGTTCACGATCTCGGCGAAGCGGCTGGGCGCGCAGGTGGTCGCGTGCGATTCCTATGCCGGCGCGCCGGCGATGCAGGTCGCCGACGAGTGCGAGATATTCTCGATGCTCGACGGCGACGCGCTGCGCGCGGCGATCGCCAAGCACGAACCCGACTATGTCGTGCCCGAGATCGAGGCGATCCGCACCGAGGTGCTGGCACAGGTCGAGGCCGAAGGGATGACGGTGGTGCCCTCCGCGCGCGCGGCGCAGATGACGATGAACCGCGACGGCATCCGCGAGGTCGCGGCGGTCGAGCTGGGGCTGCGCACCTCGCGTTACCGCTATGCCGAGAGCCTGGAGGAGGTGCTGGCGGGGGCCGAGCACACCGGGCTGCCGTGCGTGATCAAGCCGGTGATGTCCTCCTCGGGCAAGGGGCAGAGCATCGTGCGCGAGGCGGGCGTGCTGGAGGCGGCGTGGGATTATGCCGTGGCCAACATGCGCGGCGACCGGCGGCGGGTGATCGTCGAGGAGTTCGTCGACTTCGATTACGAGATCACCTTGCTGACGGTGCGCTCGCGCGAGGGGGTGAGCTTCTGCCCGCCGATCGGGCACCGGCAGGAACGCGGCGACTATCAGGAGAGCTGGCAGCCGGCGGGGATGTCGGCGCGGGCGATCGCCGACGCGCAGGACATGGCGCGCAAGGTGGTGGACGACCTCGGCGGGTACGGGATCTTCGGGGTCGAATTCTTCGTCAAGGGCGAGGAAGTGATCTTCTCCGAGCTGTCGCCGCGGCCGCACGATACCGGGATGGTGACGCTGATCTCGCAGAACCTCAGCGAGTTCGACCTGCATGCGCGGGCGGTGCTGGGGCTGCCGGTGCCGGAGGTGAAGCTGTATGGGCCGTCGGCCTCGGCGGTGATCCTCGCCGACCGCGGCGGCGACGCGCCGGGCTATGACGGGCTCGCCGAGGCGCTGGCGGTGCCGGGTGGCGAGGTCGACCTGCGCATCTTCGGCAAGCCGACCACGCGGCCCTATCGCCGGATGGGCGTCGCGCTGGCGCTGGCCGGGGACACCGACGCGGCACGCAGGATCGCGGCCGAGGCTGCGGGTAGGGTGCGGATTACCTACTCCTAGGGCAGCGCGGTGGTGTCGAGGGGGAGGGCGAGCTGGATCGCCTCGGCGGAACGGTCGCGGACCTTTTGCGGCGCGGCGATCAGGCCGTGCTTGGTCAGCTCGCCGCCCGGCGCCCACATCCTGGTGTAGAGCGCGAGGAACTCCTTGAGCTCGGGCATCGCCTTGAGATGCTTGGCCTTGACGTAGAGATAGAGGCTGCGCACGCCCGGGTACTTGCCGCTGGCGATGTCGTCATAGGTCGGCGTCACCCCGTCGAGCGGGACGCCGTGCAGGCGCGAGCGGTTGGCGTCGAGATAGGAATAGCCGATCAGCCCGATCGCGTTGGGATTCTCCGACAGCCCATGGACGATCAGCGTGTCGTCCTCGCCCTTTTCGGCATAGGCGCCGTCGGTGCGGATGCGGCGGCAGGCATTCTCGAACGGCGCGGGATCGCCCGCGGTCTTGAGGTCCTTGGCCGCCGGCATCGCCTCGAGGCAGCCGGGTTCGAGGACCAGCTCGACGAACGCGTCGCGCGTGCCGCTGGTCGAGGGCGGCCCCATCACCAGGATTGGGATCGCGGGCAGCGCCGGATTGACGTCCTTCCACAGCTTGGCCGTGTTGGGCTTGCCCATCGGATTGGCGGCGAGCGCGAGATAGAGGTCCCTGCGCGTCAGCTTGAGCTTGGGCCCGGCGTTGGATTCGGCGAGCGCGATGCCGTCGAGACCGATCGGCACCTCGATGATGTCGCCCACGCCGTTCGCCTTGCACTTGTCGAACTCGGTGCGGCGCATGCGGCGCGAGGCGTTGGCGATGTCGGCAAAGGCGGGGCCGGCGCCCTCGCAGAAGCGGGTGATGCCGGCGCCGGTGCCGGTCGATTCGATCACCGGGGTGCGACGGCCCTTCTTCGCCTCGACAAACGCCGCGGCCACTTCCTTGGTGAACGGGTAGACGGTCGAGGAGCCGACCACGCGCACCTCGCGCGGGGAAATGGCGGAAATCGCATCGCACGAGGCGAGCGTGAACGTCGCAAGCGCCAACAGGCCGAACCGGGCCAGCATCCCATTTCTCCCCATCCGTTACGCGTCAGGGGGCGCAGAACATATGCGTCCGCCGAGTCGCTTTTCCGCCTCCAGGGTTACCGCTGCGTGACAAATAGGTGACAGGCCGGCGCGTCCGGACGACGGCGGCGATGATGCAAAGCATGCTATTGCTAGTGACTCGCAACAATGGAGCGGCTATCGCGTCCCCCGAATCGACGAGGCCAGACGACATGCACAGGTTCGAAGCGCTCCGGCGGCGGGGCGATCTCGCGCTCCGGATCCTCGCCGCGTTGCCGCTCGGCTATGCGGTCGCGACACTGTGGGCGATGGCGCTGTCGCGCATCCTGCCGATGGACCGGCCCGAGGCGGTGACGACCGGGATGCTCACGGCCTTCGCGATCTGCGCGGTGGCGGCGATGTGGGCATTCGCGGCGAAGAGCGGGTGGCGCGCCGTCTGGGTGCTGGCGGTGGCGGGCGGCGTCGCCGCGGCGATCACCTGGCTGTCGATGGCGGGGCACGCCGCATGAACGAGCCGGGCACCAAGGGCTTCCGCCAGTCGCAGGCGTTCCTCCACACCTGGTCGGGACTGGTGCTCGGCTGGCTGTTGTTCGCGATGTTCACGGCGGGCACGATCGCCTTCTATCGCGAGGGGATGAACCGCTGGATGCGGCCCGAGCTGGGCCGGGTCGAGCAGCCCGAGAAGGTACTGGCCGGGGCACAGCGCTTCCTGTCCGAGACGGCACCCGACGCGCAGAGCTGGTTCATCACGCTGCCCGGCGGGACCAGCCATGGCGCGGTGGCCTCGTGGGTGCCCCGGCCCGTGGAAGGCGAGCCGCCCGCCAGCCGCCGCGACAACCAGGTGACGATCGGCGCCGACGGCCGGCCTGCGCAGGTGCGCGACACGCGCGGCGGCGAGTTCTTCTACCGCTTCCATTTCGACCTCTATTACGTGCCCTGGTATGTGGCGCGCTGGATGACCGGCATCGCCGCGATGTTCATGCTGGTCGCGATCCTGTCGGGCATCGTCACCCACAAGAAGATCTTCCGCGACTTCTTCACGCTGCGCCGGGGCAAGGGGCAGCGCTCATGGCTCGACGGGCACAATGCGACCGCGGTGCTCGCGCTGCCGTTCCATTTGATGATCACCTATACCGGCCTCGTCACGCTGATGGTGACGCTGCTGCCTTGGGCGACGGTCGCCGCCTATTCGAACGACGCCGACTATTTCGAGAGCATCTATCCGGGCGGCGTGCAGGCAGAGCGGGCCGGGCGGCCAGCGCCTTTGGTCGATCTGGGCGCGCTGCTGCGCGACGCCGAGCGGCGGCTGGGCGGCAAGGCGGCCTATCTCGAGGTCAGCGAGCCGGGCGATGCCGGGGCCAAGGTGCGCGTGCTGCGCTCGGGCGCAACGATGCTGTCCGCCTATACCTCGCGCATCACCTATGACGGCGTCACCGGCAAGCCGGTATGGACGGCGCCGCCGCATGGCGCGGCGGTGACCACGGCGGGCGCGATGATCGGGGTGCATGCCGGGCGCTATGCCTCGCCCTGGCTGCGCTTCCTCTATTTCCTGTGCGGGGTCGCGGGCGCGGTGATGGTGGCGAGCGGACTCGTCATGTGGACGGTCAAGCGGCTCGAGAAGCTGCCCGATCCGGCGCGGCCGCATTTCGGCTTCCGGCTGGTCGAGCGGCTCAACGTCGCGGCGATCGGCGGCTTCCCGCTGGGGATCGCGGTGCTGCTGTGGGCGAACCGGCTGCTGCCGGTCGGCATGGCCGACCGCGCGGCGTGGGAGATCCATTGCCTGTTCATGGCCTGGGGCGCGGCGCTGGTGCTGGCGGTGGTGCGGCGGCCGCAGCCCAATTGGGTGGCGCTGCTCGGGCTGACCGGGGCGCTGCTGGCGCTGCTGCCGGTGTATAATCTGTTCGGGACCGAGCGCGGGCTGATCGCGTCGCTGGCGGGCGGGGACGGGATGCTGGCGGGGATCGACGCCACGCTGCTGGTGTTCGGCATCGCCTTCCTCGCGATCGCGCGGCGGGTGGCGCGGCACAAGCCGGCCGAGCGGCGGGCACGCCGACGCGCGGCGGCGATGCCGGCGGCGGCGATGGAGCCGGCCGAATGACCGCGCTGGCGCTGATCCTGACCACGCTGGCGTTCGCATTGTTGGGGCTCGCGACCGACGCGCATCACCACAAGCGGCTGGGCAAGCGCCCCGATGCGGTGACTTCGCTGACGATGCGCGGCGCGGCCTGGGCGGCGCTGGCGGCGGCGTTTCCGTTCGCGATCGCCGCACAGGGATGGGTATTCGGGCCGATTCTTTGGGTAGCCCTATTGATGCTGGGGGCGGGACTGGTGTTCCTTGCGCTCAACCTGATCCCCGCCTCGGTGGGCCGCAAGCAGATCCGGGAGGAACGACGATGAAGAAGCTGCTGATCGCCGCGCTGGCGCTTGGGAGCGCGGGCATCGCGCAGGCGCATGAAGTGTGGATCGAGCGCGGCGCGAACGGCACGGCGCAGATCTGGCTGGGCGAGCCCGAGCGGCCGATCCCGGCGGGCGGCGATCCGGCCTTTCCGTCGCTCAAGGCGCCCAAGCTGGTGCCGGCCTCGACCGCGGCGCAGACGCGCGGGCCGGGCTATATCGAGGTGGCGGTGCCGGCGGGCGACGTGCGCGCGTGGGACGATGACGTGTTCAAGCCGTGGGACGAGGACGGCAAGAAGGCGGGCGTAATCTACTACGCGCGTTCGGGGCGCGCCGAAGCCAAGGCGGTGATGCCGCTCGAACTGGCGCCGGTCGCGGTCAATGGCGACCGCTTCGTGCTGACGCGCGACGGCAAGCCGGTGGGCAAGACCGAGGTGACCCTGGTGTCGCCGAGCCGCTGGATGCTGATGCTCGAGACCGACGACAAGGGCGAGGTGGCGCTGCCGGCGCTGGCCGAGAAAGGGCGTTACATCCTCAAGGCGTCGGTCAAGGAAGAGGGCGACTTCACGCTCCCCGCGGGCAAGGTGGCGATCCTGCACCGGACCGCGACGACGAGCTTCGTGAATTGAGCTGGCGCTCCGCCGTCAGCGCAGCGCGGTGACGGCGGGGGTCTTGAGGCAGGCGTCGACGCGCTCGTCGTCCACGGGGGGCGGCGCCTGGCCGATCTGCGGGATGTCCCAGGGACGGCCGAGCGATTGCGGGGCGAAGCGGCCGGAGGTCTCGCCCGCGCAGGCCTGGAGCGCGCGGAGCAGGCGCGGCGGAGTCCAATAGCCTTCCCATGACAGGCGGAAGGTGCCCCAGTGCATGGGGAGCGCGGTGGGGCGTCCCATGCGGTTCCACAATTTGATCGCATCGGCCGGGCCGATATGGCTGCCAGTGCTCATCTGCCCTTCCTCGAAGCGGAACGCGCCGATGGGGAGGATGGCAAGGCGGATCGGGCCGTAGGACGCAGCCTCGTTCGCCCATTTGTAATCGCCCGCGCCGGTGTCGCCGGCGAAGAAGACATTGCCGCTCGGGAGCTTGATCACGAAGCTCGACCAGAGCGCGCGGTTGCGGTCGGTGAACCAGCGGCTGCCCCAATGGTGGTTGCGGTTGACGATCACGTCGACGCCCGGGCGCAATGCGACGCGCTGGCCCCAGTCGATCCCGCGCGCCTCGACCCCGGCCGAGCGCAGGATCGTGTCGTTGCCGAGGCTGGTGACGATCGCCGGCTTGTCGCGCTCCCACAGGCGCCGGAGCGTCGGGATATCGAGATGGTCGTAGTGATTGTGGCTGACGACGACGATGTCGATCTTCGGGAGCTTGTCGAAGTCGATTCCCGGCGCGGCGATGCGTCGCGGCCCGGCGAGGTTGAAGGGCCCCGCGACGTCGCTCCAGATCGGATCGGTGAGGATGTTGAGCCCGTCGGCCTGCACCAGCACCGTGGCGTGGCCGACCCAGGTCGCGCGCATCGCGCCGCCGATGACGCGTGCGGGGGGCGTGCCCTTGACGACGGTGACGGCCGCGGGCCAGGCGGGGCGGGTGTCGTCGCGGCGCAGGAAGCGCCAGAAGAAGCCCGCGCGGTTGCCGCCGGTGGGCGGACGCACCGTGTCCTCGCCATCGGGGTTGAAGAAGCGCTCGCCGTCGTAATGGCCGCTTTGCGGACCCGCATAGTAGATGCGGTCGAGATAGCGCGGGACGATCACCGTCGCGAGGCACGCCGCGACGAAGGTCCAGAGCAGGAGGATGCCGGTCCAGCGCAGGACCCGTCGAAGGAAGCGCATTACGACGCTAAGTGTGTGCTCGGGTGGCTTAACTCAATAGGTCACTTGACCGAAACGATCACAAATTTCCGCCGAGCGCGGCGATCACGCCCCTTCCAGCAACCGTTCCTTCGCGATCTTGTCGCGCCACACCAGGGGAGCAAGCTGGTGGACGTTGTTGCCCTCGGCATCGACCGCGACCGTCACCGGGAAGTCCGACACCTCGAACTCGTAGATCGCCTCCATGCCGAGATCCGCGAAGCCGACGACCTTGCTGCCCTTGATCGCGCGGGCGACGAGATAGGCGGCGCCGCCGACGGCCATGAGATAGGCGGACTTGTGGTCGCGGATCGCCTCGGTCGCGGCCGGGCCGCGCTCGGCCTTGCCGACCATCGCGAGCAGGCCCTGCTCGAGCATCATGCGGGTGAACTTGTCCATGCGCGTGGCGGTGGTCGGGCCGGCAGGGCCGACGACTTCCTCGCCTACCGGATCGACCGGGCCGACATAATAGATGACGCGGCCCTTGAACTCGACGGGCAGTTGCTCGCCCTTCGCGAGCATGTCGGCGATGCGCTTGTGCGCGGCGTCGCGGCCGGTGAGCATCTTGCCGTTGAGCAGCAGGCGGTCGCCCTGCTTCCACGACTGCACCACCTCGGGCGTCAGCGAGTCGAGGTCGACGCGGATCGCGGCCTTGTCCGGCGTCCAGTTGACGTCGGGCCATTCGTCGAGCTTCGGCGCCTCGAGATAGGCGGGCCCCGAGCCGTCGAGCGTGAAGTGCGCGTGGCGGGTGGCGGCGCAGTTGGGGATCATCGCCACCGGCTTGCCCGCGGCATGGCAGGGCGCGTCCATGATCTTGACGTCGAGGATGGTCGAGAGCCCGCCCAGCCCCTGCGCGCCGATGCCGAGCGCGTTGACCTTGTCGAAGATCTCGATGCGCAGCGCCTCGAGGTCGTTTTGCGGGCCGCGCTGCTTCAGCGTGGCCATGTCGATCTGCTCCATCAGCGCCTTCTTGGCGAGGAGCACGCAATGCTCGGCGGTGCCGCCGATGCCGATGCCGAGCATACCGGGCGGGCACCAGCCGGCGCCCATCTGGGGGAGCATCTCCAGCACCCAGTCGACGATCGAATCCGACGGGTTCATCATCTTGAACTTGGACTTGTTCTCGCTGCCGCCGCCCTTGGCCGCGACGTCGATGTGCACATGATCCCCGGCGACCATCTCGACATGGAGGACGCACGGCGTGTTGTCGCGGGTGTTGCGGCGGGTGAAGGCGGGGTCGGCGAGCACCGAGGCGCGCAGCTTGTTCTCGGGGTGGAGATAGGCGCGGCGCACGCCCTCGTCGACGACCTCCTGGAGCGAGCGCGAGGTGTCGTCGAGGCGGCAGTCCATGCCCCACTTCACGAACACGTTGACGATGCCGGTGTCCTGGCAGATCGGGCGGTGACCCTCGGCGCACATGCGGCTGTTGGTCAGGATCTGCGCGATCGCGTCCTTGGCGGCGGGCGACTGCTCGGCCTTGTACGCCTCGCCCAGCGCGCGGATGTAATCCATCGGGTGATAGTAGCTGATGAACTGGAGCGCGTCGGCGACGCTCTCGATCAGATCGGCGGCCTTGATGGTAACCATGGCATGTCCCTGCATGTCTGCTTTTGCCCGACCCTTTAGCGGATGACAGGGCGAGCGCCAGCCGCTAACCGCGCGGCGTGTTCCGCCGCTTCGTCCTCGACCATCCCCGTTTCGCCGCGGCGCTGCTCGCCCTGGCGCTGGTGATGAAGCTGGCGGTGCCGCCGGGGTTCATGCCGGTCGCGGCGTCGGGGCAGATCATGGTGCTGGTCTGCACCCAGTTCGGCCCGCAGCATGTCGCGATCGACGTGCCCGGCATGCCGGCCAAGCCCGACGACGGCGCCAAGATGGACCAGCCCTGCGTGTTCGCCGGGCTGGGGCTGGCGTGGCTGCCGGGGGCGGACCCGGCGCTGCTCGCGGCAGCGCTCGTCTTCATCCTTGCGCTCGGCTTCGCCGCGGTGGGGGTGCCGCGGCTGGCGCGCACGCCCTATCTGCGGCCGCCGTTGCGCGGTCCGCCGCTGACCGCCTGATCCCTTCGCCAGATTGACGAAACGCGCGCGCGGGAGAGCGATTCCGCACGCCGATCAGGATTGTTCGAACATGAAAAGCTATCACGCGGCAGCCTTGCTCGCCGCCACTTGTCTTGCCTCGCCCGCTCTTGCCTCCGACGAGGACAAGGCGCCCGACGTCATCGTCACCGGCACGCCCGATCCGGAAGATCCGCCTGTCGTCGCGGAAGCGCGCGAGCGCCTCGCGCGCACGCCGGGCTCGGTCTCGGTCGTCGCGGCCGAGGCCTATGAGGATCGCTTCGCTGTCGGCACGCCCGATATCCTGCGCGACGTGCCCGGCGTGCTCGCCGCCAAGCGCTATGGCGAGGAGGGGCGCCTCTCGATCCGCGGCTCCGGGCTCGACCAGAGCTTCCACCAGCGCGGCGTGCTGCTGGCGCAGGACGGCGTGCCGTTCGCCGATGCCGACGGCTTCTCCGACTTCCAGAAGATCGACCCGCTCGGCGCGCGCTATGTCGAGGTGTACAAGGGCGGCAACGCGCTGCGCTTCGGCGGGGCGCAGCTCGGCGGCGCGATCAACTTCGTGACGCCCAACGGCAAGACCGCGCAATCGCCCTTCCTGTTCCGGCTGGAGGGCGGCAGCGACGCGACGATCCGCGGCGCGGCGGCGGGATCGGGCACCGCGGGCGCGTTCGACTATTATGCCGGGGTCAACGCCTTCCGCAGCGACGGCTATCGCGTGCAGGGCTGGACCGACCAGCTGCGCGCCACGGTCAACTTGGGCTACAGCTTTGGCGAGGACAGCGAGGTGCGTGCGATCCTCTATGCCGCGGACATCGGGCAGGGCGTGCCGGGGACGGTGACGCTGGCGCAGGCGCTGCGCGACCCGCGCGCGCCGGGCGCGACGGCGGTGGCGCAGAACCAGCGCCGCAACCAGAATGTCTATCGCGCCACGCTGCAGACGCGGCTGCGCCTCAGCGACGCGCTGGTGTTCGAGGGCGGGGTCTATGCGACGCAGACCGACCTTTATCACCCGGTCGGCATCTTCATCCTGCAGGACACCGACACGCAGGGCGCGTTCGGTCGGTTCGACTGGTCGGGTGAGCTGGCGGGCCTGAAGTCGGACCTGTTCTTCGGCGCCTTCTATCGCGAGGGCGGCACCGAGCAGGACTTGTTCGTCAACCGGGCGAGCGCGCGGGGGCCGCGGATCGGCGACACGAAGCAGGTCGGCAATGCGCTCGACCTGTTCGCCGAGGGACGCGTGTTCGTGACGCCCGAGCTGGCGCTGGTCGCGGGCGCGAGCTGGGGGCATGCCGGGCGCGACTATTCGAACCATCTGACGGGCGGGACCGCCGAGCGCAGCTATGAATGGTTCGCGCCGCGCGCGGGGCTGCTGTTCGAGCGCGGCGGGATGCAGGTCTATGCCAATGTCACGCGATCGGTGGAGCCGCCGCATTTCGGGGCGCTGGCGCAGGCCAATTTGCTGGGATCGGTGTTCGTGCCGCTCGACGCGCAGCGCGCCTGGACCGCGGAGATCGGCACGCGCGGGCGCGAAGGTGCGGTGGCGTGGGACGTCACCTATTACCACGCCTGGGTGAAGGGCGAGCTGCTGAGCTTCCAGACCTCGCTCACCATTCCCGCGACGGTGTTCAACGCCGGCAAGACGCGGCACCAGGGGGTCGAGGCGAGCCTCGACTGGTGGATCGTCGATCGCGCGGCGACGCGGCTGCGGCTGCGGCAGACCTATGCCTGGTCCGATTTCCGCTTCGACGGCGATCCCACCTATGGCGACAACCGGCTGCCGATCACGCCGGTGCACCAGTATCGCGCGTCGCTGCGCTACGAGGGTGGGGGCGGGCTGTTCGTCGAGCCGTCGCTCGACTGGCGGCCGCGTGCGACCTGGGCGGACTATCGCAACAGCTTCCGGGTGCCGGGCTATGCGACATTCGGGATGGGCGCGGGGGCCGAGCTCGGCAATGGCCTCACGGTCTTCGTCGATGCGCGCAACCTCGCCGACAAGCACTATGTCGCCGACCAGTCGGCGGCGGTGGTCGCCAACGACACGAGCGCGATCTTCCATCCCGGCGAGGGGCGAACGGTGCTCGGAGGCGTGAGGGCGCGGTTCTAGGGCGTGCGCGGGGTCAGGGCGCGCAACCGCCGTCCCTGACCCCGCTGACGCTGCCGGTGCCGAGGATGATCTTGGCGCGGCGCGAGAAGGTCAGCGCCTGCCAGCGGCCCGAATTGCCGGTGGCCGTGCGGCTGCGCAGGAAGGTGAGGTGGAGCAGCTCGAACTGCTCGTCGTCGATGCGGCCGGTGTCGACCAGGCAGGTCCATTGCTCGACGTTCCATTGATAGTCGCGCGAGACGCCGTCCTGGTCGACCGCTTCGCTGAGGCCCCGGTACCAGGCGAGCATCGCCCTGAGGCGTGCGGGGCGTTCGGCGGCGGGGAGGGCGGCGAGCTTGCGGCGCAGGCGCGCGGCGTCCTCGTCATTGGGCAGGGTCTTCTGCTGGACGCGGGTATCGATCGCCCAGCGGACTTTCCGCGCGGTGATCGGGCCGGCGGGCCAGAGGCGGAACAGCTCGGCGCGGACTTCGAGGAGGAGCGCGACATAGGCGTCGGTCTGCACCTGGAGCATCGCATCATGCTCGAAGATGCGGGTGAGCTCGGCGAGGGCGACGGGATCGAGCTTGCCGTCGGGGCCGTGGGCGGCGAGGATCGCGGCGCGGCATTTGTCGCGGACCGGGGTGGCGAGGCAGTCCTTCGAGAAGAACAGCTTGCCGTAGGTCGGGGCGAGCTCGCGCAGGGTGCGCTTGAAGCGGCCGCGGCTGCGGAAGCTGGCGCGCCACGCCTCGAGCACGGGCTGGAGGCTGCCCGTGCCGTAATTCCATTGCGACATGCCGACCGAGACCAGCTGGCTGTCGAAATTGCCGACCGGCATCGCCCAGCAGCCCATCGTCTCGGGGATCGAGGTCTCGCGCATGCGGCGGAAGATCTCGGCGCGGTCGAGGCCGATCTGGGCGAGTTGGGCGGCCGCCCGGGGGTCGATGGTGAGGTGGGGCAAGTCGCCGACCTCGCGGCAGGGCGGGCGGTCCTGCACGGCGGCGGGGAGGGCCCAGCCAAGAATGAGCGCCGCAAGCGCGATGATCCCCCTGTGCATGCCGCCACCCTGCCGCGCGGGCGAAGTGGCGGCAAGCGGGGTCAGAGCACGTAGCGGCTCAAGTCGGTGTTCCGCGCGATGCTGGCGAGCTGGCCGTCGACATAGGCGGCGTCGACCATCAGCGCGGCGCCGTTGCGGTCCTCGGCGTCGAAGCTCACTTCCTCGAGCAGCTTCTCCATCACCGTCTGGAGGCGGCGCGCGCCGATATTCTCGACCTCGGCATTCACCTCGGCGGCGATGCGCGCGATCGCGCGGATGCCGTCGTCGGTGAAGTCGATCGTCACGCCCTCGGTGCCGATCAGCGCCTTGTACTGCTCGGGCAGCGAAGCCTTGGTGTCGGAGAGGATCGCGACGAAATCGTCCTCGGTGAGGCCCTTCAATTCGACGCGGATCGGGAGGCGGCCCTGCAGCTCGGGCAGCAGGTCGCTCGGCTTGGCGACGTGGAACGCGCCCGAGGCGATGAACAGGATATGGTCGGTCTTCATCGGCCCGTATTTGGTCGAGACCGTGGTGCCTTCGATCAGCGGGAGCAGGTCGCGCTGCACGCCCTCGCGGCTGACCGAGCCGCCGCGCACGTCGCTCACCGCGATCTTGTCGATCTCGTCGAGGAAGACGATGCCGTTGGCCTCGGCATCTGCGAGCGCGGTGCGCGCGACATCGTCCTGGTCGAGGCGCTTGTCGGCTTCCTCCTCGACCAGCTTGGCCCAGGCGGCGTGCACGTTCATCTTGCGCCGCTTGAGCTGCGGGCCGCCGAACCCCTTCATCATCTCGCTGAGGTTGATCATCTGCGGCCCGGCGCCGGGGATCTCGAACGGCATGCCGCCGGCCGCCTCGACCTCGATCTCGATCTCGGTGTTGTCGAGATGGCCCTGGTTGAGGCGCTCGCGGAACGCCTCGCGCGTCGCCTGGCTGCTGTCCTTGCCGGTGAGTGCATCGAGCAGTCGGGTCATCGCCGCGGCCTCGGCCTTGTCCTTGACCGCGGTGCGGCGGCGCTCCTTCTCCAGCCGGATCGCTTCCTCGACCAGGTCGCGGGCGATCTGCTCGACGTCGCGGCCGACATAGCCGACCTCGGTGAACTTGGTCGCCTCGACCTTCACGAAGGGCGCGTCGGCGAGCTTGGCGAGGCGGCGGCTGATCTCGGTCTTGCCGCAGCCGGTCGGGCCGATCATCAGGATGTTCTTGGGCGTCACCTCGTCGCGCAGTTCGGGCTTGAGCTTCTGGCGGCGCCAGCGATTGCGCAGCGCGACGGCGACCGCGCGCTTGGCTTCCTTCTGGCCGATGATGTGCGCGTCGAGCGCGGCGACGATGGCTTTGGGGGTGAGGTTGTCGTTCATTCTTGCTGGTTCGATTCTCAGGCTTGGTCGGGAATGTAGGGCGCGCCGGGGCGGGCGGCGAGCGCCCGCGCGATCGGCTGGTCGATACGGTCGATCATGAAGCCGGGATAGCCGCGCGGGCCGGCGGTGAGCGCGTCCAGCTCGGCGATCTCGTCCGGCGCGAGCGCGAGGTTCACCGCGGCGAGATTGTCGTCGAGCTGGTGCAGCCTGGTCGCGCCGATGATCACGCTGGAGACGGCGGGCCTGGCGAGCACCCAGGCCAGCGCGACCTGCGCCACGCTGGCGCCGTGGGCCGCGGCGATCTCGCGCATGCGGTCGAGCAGCGCGAAGCCCTTCTCGCGGTCGAACGGGACGCCGTCGTACGAGGCCAGGCGGTCGTCGGCCTCGCCCATATTGTCGCGGCTGTACTTGCCGGTGAGGAAGCCGCCGCCGAGCGGGCTCCACGCGGTGATGCCGAGGCCGTAGCGCTGCGCCAGCGGCACGAACTCCGCCTCGATGTCGCGCGACACCAGCGAATAGAGCAGCTGGCCATGGGTGAAGGGCGCCCAGCCATTGGCGCGCTGCAGCTCCAGCGCCGCGGCGACCTTCCACGCCGGCCAGTTGGAATAGCCGAGATAGCGCGCCTTGCCCGCGCGGACGATCGCGTCGAGCGCCTGGAGCGTCTCCTCGAGCGGGGTGTTCACGTCGTCGCGATGCGCGATGAAGATGTCGACATGGTCGGTGCCGAGACGCTTCAGGCTATGGTCGATCGACCATTGGAGATGCGCGGCGGAGAGGCCCGAGCGGTTGAGCGGCCGGTGCATGCGCCAGCCGGCCTTGGTCGCGATCACCACCTCGTCGCGCCGGCCGGCGAGGATCTGGCCGAGCACTTCCTCGGACTCGCCGTCGGAATAGACGTCGGCGGTGTCGAAGAAGTTGATCCCGGCGTCGAGCGCGCGGCCGACCAGCGCCGCGGCGTCCTTGAGCTCGGTCTTGGCGATCGCGGCGAGGCCGGCGCCCCGGGTAAAGGTCATCGTGCCGAAGGACAGGCGCGAGACGATGAGGCCGCTGTCGCCGAGGCGGGAGTAGAGCATCGCTGGTCCTGTCTTCAGGCGGCGTCGAGCGCTTCGACGGTCAGCCGGTCGTTGGTGTAGACGCAAACCTCCGCGGCGATCTGCATCGCCTTGCGGCAGATCGTCTCGGCATCCTGCTCGTAATCGACCAGCGCGCGGGCGGCCGCCAGCGCATAGTTGCCGCCCGAGCCGATCGCGGCGATCCCGGCCTCGGGCTCGAGCACGTCGCCATTGCCGGTGATGATCAAGGTGATGTCCTTGTCGGCGACGATCAGCATCGCCTCGAGATTGCGCAGATACTTGTCGGTGCGCCAGTCCTTGGCGAGCTCGACCGCGGCGCGCATCAGCTGGCCCTGGTGCCGCTCGAGCTTGGCCTCGAGCCGCTCGAACAGGGTGAAGGCGTCGGCGGTGGCGCCGGCGAAGCCCGCGATCACCTTGCCGTCCCCGAGCGGGCGGACCTTGCGGGCGTTGGGTTTCATAACGGTCTGGCCCTGGGTCACCTGGCCGTCCCCGGCGATGACCACGCGGCCGCTGCGGCGCACGGAAAGAATCGTCGTGCCGTGCCACTTCATGCTGTCGCTCATGGCCGCGCATATTGGGCGCAGACTTCTCGGGTTCAATCGCGATTTCGTGTATAGGAGCCCGAGCACGAACAGGGAGGGCCACGGCATGACCGTCGAGACTTCGAGCAATCTGATCGAGCGTTGCAAGAACATCCTGTTGAAACCCAAGGAAGAATGGGCGCGAATCGATCCCGAGCCCGCGACCGTGAGCGGGCTCATGACCGGCTGGGTCGTGCCGCTGGCGGCGATCGGTCCGGTGGCCGGGCTGATCGGCGGACTGGTGTTCGGCTACAGCGCGTTCGGCGTGACCTACCGACCGAGCGTCGCCACCGCGGTCGTCGGGGCGGTGGTCGGCTATGCGCTGGCGCTGCTCTGCGCCTGGCTGCTGTCCAAGATCATCGATGCGCTGGCGCCCAATTTCGGCGGGCAGAAGAACCCGGTGCAGGCGATGAAGGTCGCCGCCTATAGCGGCACCGCGGCCTATCTGGCGGCCGTCTTCCAGATCATCCCCCAGCTCGCGATCCTCGGCATCCTCGGGCTCTACAGCCTCTATCTCCTCTATCTCGGCCTGCCGCGGCTGATGAAGGCGCAGGAGGACAAGGCGATGGGCTATACGATCGTGACCGTGGTCGTCGCGATCGTGCTGTTCTTCGTGGTCGGCGTCGTCACCACGGCGGTGACCGGGGCGCTGGCGCCGCGCGCGGTGACCTATGGCGCCACCACGGGCGCGGCGGGCGGCAGCGTCGAGCTGCCCGGCGTCGGCAAGGTGGATCTCGGCAAGCTCGAGGAAGCCTCCGCCAAGATGCAGGCAGCGGCCGAGAAGGCCAAGACCGCGACCCCGGTCGATCGCCAGGCGCTCGCCGCGCTGCTGCCGGCTTCGGCCGGCGGCTGGACGCGCACCGCGCTCGAAAGCTCGAGCGCCAGCGCGGGCGGCATGGGCGGGTCGCAGGCCGAGGCGCGCTACGAGGCGGACGGGCGGAGCGTGCGGCTCAAGGTCGCCGACCTCGCCTCGGCCGGCGCCTTCGCGGCGATGGCCAGCGCGTTCAAGGTCGAGACGACCCGCGAGGACGACAGCGGCTACGAGAAATCGGGCATGATCGACGGCCGCTACACGATGGAGAAATGGAACAAGGACGGGCGCGGCAGCTACGGCGTGCTGCTCGGCGATCGCTTCCTGGTCGAGGCCGAGGGCAATGCGCCCGACATCGGCACGCTCAGGTCGCTCGTCGGAGCGGTCGATCTCGGCAAGCTGCAGGGGCTGGCCGGCTGAACGAGGCCGCGGAGGGGACGCGATCGCGTTCCCCTCCGAAGTTGACGAAGTTACGCGGAACGCGCTTCATCCTGTCACTTTTCGACGCCCTTGATCTTCCCCCATTGGCGCGCGGCGGTGTAGCCGAGATAGCCGGTGCCGAAGAGCGCGTAGAGCGGCTCGGGAATGCCGGCGAGATAGGCGTTCATGCCGTTGGCAATGCCCTTGGCCATCTCGGGCTGGACCGCGCCGATCAGGCCCATCGGGATCGCCCACAGCAGCAGCGCGTACATGACGTAGAGGAAGCTCGGCCGCGCGCGGCTGGTCCAGGGATCGGGCGACTGCGCCTCGGCGACGATCGCCGAGAGCTGAGTGCGGACCGACTCCATCTCCTGCGTGCCTTCGAGCTTGAGCAGCTCGAGCTTGGCCTGGTCGCGCGCCTTGGGGTCGGGAATGATCTTGTCGATCAGGCCCGCGATCGGGCCGATGATACCTTCGATGATGCTCATTTCGATTTCCTGTGGAAGTTGACACAAAGTAGACACTGTCGAGGGCTTACGAACCGATACGGTTCGCAAGCCAGCCGTAGAGAAAGGCCTCGTTGGCGGGGCGGCGCTCGGCGAGGGCGAGATAGCGCTCGCCCTGCAGCGCCTCGGCCGCCTTGATCAGCACGGTCTCGCCGGGCGGTCCGCGGCGGTCGAGAAAGGCGCCGAGCGCAGCGAGCGTGGCGGGGCCGACCGCCCCGTCGACGGCCAGGTCGGGATAGTCCTTCTCGTTGCGGTTGAGCGCGTTGAGCGCACGCTGGAGAAAGCGCCCCGCGACCGCCGGCCCCATGTTGATGCCGGTGTCGAACAGCTCGGCGGCGAGCGCGGGCGCGTGCTTCGCGACCTCGGCGAAGCACGGGCGGAGCCAATAGATGCGGCGGTAGATCGCCACCGCCTCGTCGCGCGGGAAGACGCGCATGTCGCCGGTGAAGCCGTGCTGGCGCGCGACCGCCTCCGTGATCCCCCAGCGCGTCGGCCCGCCACGGTCGGCGGGATGGTTGGAATAGCCGCCCTCACGGGCGATCACCTCCTCGATCAGTTCGTCGATGGTCATTCGAGTCCTCCTGTTAGACGACTCGTAGTAACCTATATGGTTCGTTGTAGGAAAATGGATTCTGACGGGCTTGTCCGTCACCCCAGCGAAGGCCGGGGTCTCTCGCCGCAAACGGGGGCGATTGTGGAGGCCCCAGCTTTCGCCGGGGTGGCGAAGGAGCTACAGGCCGGGCATGGCCAAGACCCGCCCCGATCAGTTGCTCGTCGAACGCGGGCTGGCGGAGAGCCGGACGCGCGCGCAGGCGCTGATCCTGGCGGGGCTGGTGTTCAGCGGCGACAAGCGCGTGGACAAGCCCGGCCAGCCGATCGCGGCCGACGCGCCGCTGGAGGTCAAGGGGCGCGACCACCCCTGGGTGTCGCGCGGCGGGGTCAAGCTGGCGCATGCGCTCGACCATTTCGGGATCGACCCGGCCGGCATGGTCGCGATCGACGTGGGCTCCTCGACCGGCGGGTTCACCGACGTGCTGCTGACGCGCGGCGCGGTGCGGGTCTACGCGGTGGACAGCGGCACCAACCAGCTCGCCTGGAAGCTGCGCCAGGACGCGCGGGTGGTGGTGCACGAGCAGACCAGCGCGCGGGTGCTGACGCGCGAGCATATCCCCGAGCCGGTCGATATCGTGGTGTGCGATGCGAGCTTCATCGGGCTCGCCAAGGTGCTCGAGCGGCCCTTCGCCTTCGTGCGCGAGGGAGCGTGGGTGGTGGCGCTGATCAAGCCGCAGTTCGAGGCGGGCCGCGACGAGGTGGGCAAGGGCGGCGTGGTGCGCGACCCGGCGGTGCACGAGCGGGTGTGCGGCGAGGTGGTGGCGTGGCTGGAAGGCGCAGGATGGCGCGTCGACGGCGTGACGCGCAGCCCGATCACCGGGCCGGAGGGAAATGTCGAGTTCCTGGTCGCGGCGCGGGCTGGCGCGGCGGGGGAATGGGCCTGACGCCCGCGAATGGCACAGGCGCCGCGCGGCCCGCGAAACTATGACTCGACAGGCCAGATCGTTGGATGCAGCATGTTGCCACTCTTGGGGGAGAGTGACATGCGCAACGCATTGATTACCGCCGCGACCGATTTTTTCCGCGAGCCGTCGCCGGAGGCGGCGCAGCCGTACGAGCCGAGTCGGCTGTGCGCCTATCTCGAAGCGATCGGCGCGTGCGGACTGCTGGTGCTCGTCGGGGTGATGCTTCTGACCCCCTGGAACTGACGCCGGCGGAGGCGTTCGGCTAGAGCAGTCGCGCGCGTTCGGCCGCGCGCACCGCCGTGCGGCCCGGCCGCTGCGGGTTGGCGGGATCGGGCCAGGACGGCGCGGTGGTCCAGCCGAGATGGGGCAGGCTGACGCTGCGCTTGCCCGACAAGTCGGTGCGGGCGACGATCAGGCCCTTTTCCTCGATGAACGCCATCATCCGCTTGGCGCGGCCCAGGGAGCTGGTGCCGTAGAGCGCGGCGAGCTGCGCATCCGACGGGCAGGGCTCGCCGGCGCGGGCGGCGCGGGCGATGCCGAGGAAGGGCGTGAGCATCTCCTCGGGCAGCGACGCGGCGAGGGTGAGCGCTTCGTCCCAGCCCTCGGCATCGGCGATACCGGCGCGGGCGAGCGCGAGGGCGCTGCGGAAGCCGGGCAGGTCCATGCCGGGCTCGACCCCGCGCATGCGGCAGCGCACGGTATAGTCCTGGAAAATCGCGGGAAGCGGCTGGCGGGCTTCCCCGTTCGCGCCTTCACCGGCGATCTCGGCGAGGATCGCGCGGCGGACCTCGGCCTGCTCGCCTTCCTCCAGCACCGGCATGTCGGGGACCGGGGCGGGGGCGGGGGTGGCGATGCTGCGCATGAGATCGGCCATCGGCACCGGGGCGGGCGGCGGCGGGGGTGGTACTTCTTCCTCCGCGCCCGGGGCGAAGAGCATGTCGCGCATGTCCTCCGTCGCGGCGGTGGGGAGTGGCATCAGCTTGGGGCTCACCGCCTTGGAGCCGGTCTTGACCTCGCCGATCCTGACGCTGATCGGGCGGCGGGTGATCGCCGGGCCGAGCGCGAGGAACTCGCCGCGGGCGAGGTCGCGGATCGTGTCGGCCTGACGGCGCTCCATGCCGAGCAGGTCGGCGGCGCGGGCCATGTCGATGTCGAGGAAGGTGCGGCCCATCAGGAAGTTCGACGCCTCGGCCGCGACGTTCTTGGCGAGCTTGGCGAGGCGCTGGGTGGCGATGACCCCGGCGAGCCCGCGCTTGCGGCCGCGGCACATGAGGTTGGTCATCGCGGCGAGCGAAGTGCGGCGCGCTTCCTCCGACACCTCGCCGGCGGCGGCGGGGGCGAAGAGCTGGGCCTCGTCGACCACGGTGAGCACCGGGTACCAATGCTCGCGCGGGGCGTCGAACAGGGCGGCGAGGAAGGCGGCGGCGGCGCGCATCTGGCCATCGATCTCGAGCCCCTCGAGGTTGAGGACGACCGAGGCGCGATGCTCGCGGACGCGCAGCGCGAGGCGGCCGAGCTCGGTCAGGCTGTATTCGGCAGCGTCGACCGCGATATGATCGAAGGCGTCGGCGAGGGAGACGAAATCGCCCTCGGGGTCGATCACGACCTGCTGGACATAGCCCGCGCTGCCCTCGAGCAGGCGGCGCAGCAGGTGCGACTTGCCCGAGCCCGAATTGCCCTGGACGAGCAGACGGGTCGCGAGCAGCTCCTCCAGATCGACGGCAACCGGGTTGCCGCCGCCGTCGAGTCCCATGTCGATGCGGGCAGTCATCGGGAGGTGCTTTGGCGCATCGGGGGGAGTCGAGGCAAGGGGCGGGGTAGTAAATTCCTCTCCGTGCCGGGGAGGATTTAAGGCTTCAGCCTCGCCGCCAGGAATGCCAGCACATCGGCTTCGGTCGCGGCCTTGGCGGCGGCGTTGGCCTCGACCGACTGGCGCGACCGGGTCGGCGTGTCGTAGCCGTGGGTGGCGCCCTCGAACATGCGCAGGTCGATGTCGTTGCCCGCGGCCTTGCTGCGCTCGACCAGCGTCTGGCAGAGCTTGGGCGAGACCTCCTCGTCGGCACTGCCCATGAACATGCGGACGGGGTGGTAGGGCCTGTAGCCGTCCTTCTCGAAGCGCTTCTTGAGGCCGCAGCCGGGGTAGAGCGCGACGCCGGCGGCGAAGCCGATCCTGCGCATGTCGCCGGGCTTGTCGTCGGCCATCGCGGCGAGCGTGGCGCTGGCGCCGTTGGACCAGCCGAGCAGCGCGATGCGGTTGGCGACCAGGTCGGGGCGGGCCTGGAGGAAGCGAAGCGCGCCATAGGCGTGGAGCGGGCGGAACTCGACCTCGTCGACGGCGTCGGGCCGGTCCTTGTAGGTGCCGGCGGCGAACCCCGCAGGATAGCCGACCGCGCCGAAATCATCGACCATCAGCGCGGCATAGCCGTTGCGCGCGAGCAGCTCGCCCCAGGCCTTGTGCCGGCTGGACAGGGTGGAGGCGTCGTACCTGCCCTTGGCGAGCGAGGAATAGGCGCCGCCGCGGCCGTGGAGCATCACGACCGCAGGGAGTCTGGCGGGGGCACTGGCGGGCTTGAAGAGATAGCCCTTCACCTGCGTCTTGCCGTCGCGGCTGAGGAACTGGACCTCTTCCACCTTCACCTCCGCCTGCTGAGCGGCTGCCGGCACGGCGGCGATCATGGCGGCGGCGAGCAGGTGGCGCATCTCAGTTCCTCGCGGGCAAGGTGATCGAACGGGCGACCCCGTCGCGGCGCGGATCGGCGCCGCCGTCGAACCGGCCGCCGCGGATCATCACGCCGTGCAGGCCCGAATCCTCGCCCGAGCCCGAGCGGACGGTGACGCCGCGCTCGGCCATCGCGGCGAGCAGCGGGGGCGCGAACTTGCCCGCCTCGCCGTTGAAGCTGGAGCCGCGCGCGACGAGGTTGGGGAGGGCGATCGCGTCGGCGACGGGCATGTTCCACTCGACGATGCCGAGCAGCGCCTTCGATACATAAGCGAGGATCGCGTTGCCGCCGGGCGAACCGATCGCGCCGGCGAGGCGGCGGTCGGGATGGAGGATGACCGTCGGAACCATCGACGAGCGCGGGCGCTTGCCGGGCGCGATCGCGTTCGGCCCCTCGGGGACGAAGGAGAAGTCGGTCATCTGGTTGTTGAGGAAGAAGCCGTCGACCATCCGGCCGCTGCCGAATAGGCTCTCGACCGTGGTGGTCATCGACACGGCGTTGCCCTCGCCGTCGATGACGATGAAGTGCGAGGTGCCGGCGACCTCGTGGGTGGCGTCGATGCGCGCGGCGACCGCGCCCGGCGGCGTGCCGGGCTGCGGCGCCGGGCCGGCGCGGTCGCCGATCAGCGCGGCGCGGCTGGCGACATAGGCGGGATCGAGCATGCCCTTGACCGGCACGGTGGGCACGTCGCCGACATAGGCGTCGCGATCGGCATACATGACGCGGCTGGCCTCGGCGTACTTGACCCAGGCTACGGGATCGTTGGGGCCGCGCGCGCCGATATCGGTGCGCTCGATCAGCGCCATCAGCTCGAGCAGCCCGACGCCCGAGGAGGGCGGGGGCGGGGCGCAGAGGATATAGACGCGATAGCCGTTGCACACCGCCTCGCGCACCACTGGCTTGTAGCCGGCGATGTCGGCCTCGGTCATCGAGCTGGCATATTCGCCCTGATGGAGGCGGGCGACGATGCGGCGGGCGGTCTCGCCCCTGTACATCGCGTCCGGCCCCTGCGCGGCGAGGCGGCGGACGAACGCGGCGTAGGCGGGGTTGCGGAGGGTGTCGCCCGCCTTGATCTGCTCGCCCTGCGCGTTGCGGAAATAGGCGACGGCGTCGGCGCCGCGGGCCTGTGGGGCGCGGCTGGCGATCATGCGCGCGAGGCGGGGGCTCACGGTAAAGCCGTTTTCGGCGGTGCGGACGACGTCGCCGAACAGATCCTTCCACGCGAGCGAGCCGTGGCGCCGGTGCGCCAGCGCGAGCATGCGCACGACGCCCGGCACGCCGGTGGCACGGCCCGAGACGACCGCGGTGGGGAAGGGCAGGGGCTTGCCGTCGGGGCCGAGCAGCATGTCGGGCGTTGCGCCGGCTGGCGCGGTCTCGCGGCCGTCATAGACGGTGACGGTGCGCGTCTTCGCGTCGTAGCGGGTCATGAACGCACCGCCGCCGAGGCCGCTGCTCTGCGGCTCGACCAGGCTCAGCATCGCCTGCACCGCGACCGCGGCATCGACCGCCGAGCCGCCTTGGCGCAGCACTTCGAGACCCGCCTCGACCGCAAGCGGATGCGCCGCGGCGACGAAGGCCTGGCGTTCGCTTGCGGGTGCCGCGGGCGCGACGGGCGCCGGGGCGGCGGCTTGCGGCGCGGTGCGCGGCGCGCAGGCGGCGAGCCCGGCGAGCGCGATCGCGGCGACGAAGGATTTGAGCGTCATCTTCATGGTTCGATGGCCTTTGCGCCGGGGCGGCGCGGATCCGCCGCGCCGAGGAACAGGTTGTTGGTGATCATGATCGACTGGGCGCTGCCCATGGTTTCGTCCATCTCGATCCGATGCCCCTTTGCCTTGAGCGCCGCAACCGTGTCCGGGTTGAAATTGGGCTCGACGCGCAGGCTCGCGGTGGTGCCCTGGTAGATGCGCGGCTGGTGGGTCGCCTCGTCGACGTTCAGGCCGAAGTCGACCGTGTTGACGACGAGTTGAAGCATCGTGGTGATGATCGTGCTGCCGCCGGGCGTGCCGACGATCAGCCAGGGCTTGCCGTCCTTGAACACCATGGTCGGCATCATCGTCGAGAGCATGCGCTTGCCCGGCGCCATGGCGTTGAGCGGCGGGGGCGTACCCTTGCGCTGTGCCTCCCAGGCCTGCTCGTGGCTGAAATTGTTCATCTGGTTGTTGAGCAGGATGCCGGTGCCCGCGATCATCACGCCCGAGCCGAAGTCCGAGCCGAGCGTGTAGGTGGCCGAGACGGCGTTGCCCTGCGCATCGGCGACCGAAAAATGCGTGGTGGAAGGGCTTTCGAACTTGAGCGGGTCGCCGGGGGCGAGGGTGCGGGCGGGCGTCGCCTTGGCCGGGTCGATCAGCTTGACGCGCTCGGCGGCATATTCCTTGGCGATGAAGCCCCTGACCGGCGCCGTCACGAAAGCGGGGTCGCCGAGCGACTGGTAGCGATCGACATAGGCGAGCTTCGAGACTTCGGCGATCAGGTGGAGCGAGGCGGCGGAGCCGGCGCCCATGCTCTTCAAGTCGTAATGCTCGAGCATGTTGAGCATGTTGAGCAGCGTCGCGCCGCCCGCGCTGGCCGGAGGCGGGGTATAGACCTGATAGCCGCGATAGGTGCCGACCAGCGGCGCGCGCTCGACCGGCTGGTACGCGGCGAGATCGGCGCGGGTGATGAGGCCGCCATGCGCCTTCATGTCCGCCTCGATCCGGCGCGCGATCTCGCCGGTGTAGAAGGCTTTGGCGCCGCCTTTGGCGATCTCGCCAAGCGTCCAGGCGAGCTCGGGCTGCCTGAGCACCTCGTCCTTGGCGTAGAGGCCGCCGTCCGCCTTGTAGAAGGTGGCCTTGCCCGAGGCGCTGTTGGACAGGCGCTGGCGGCCCCAGCCGAACACGAAGGCTTCGTCGGCGGTGAGCCTGACCCCGTCGCGGGCGAGGCGGATGGCGGGCTCGACCACCCTGGCCCAGGGGAGCTTGCCCCATTTGCGGTGGGCATGCTCGAGGCCCGCGACGGTGCCGGGGACCGAGGGGGCGAGATAGCCGTAGGAGGCGATGTCGCGTTCCTTGCCCTGGTTGTCGACGAACATGGCGTGCGTGGCGGCGCGCGGGGCGATGCCGCGGAAGTCGATCACGCGGACCTGCTTCGATTTCGCGTCATAGACGGTCATGAAGCCGTCGCCGCCGATATTGCCGGCGCGGGGCAGGGTGACGGCGAGCGCGAAGCCGATCGCGACCGCCGCGTCGATCGCGTTGCCGCCGTCGCGCAGGACCTGCGCGCCGACCTCGCTGGCGATGGCGTTCTGGCTGACGATCATGCCGCGGGTGCCGACGACGGGCGAATGGATCGACGGGTATTCGAGGAGGTGGCGGCTCTGCGCTGCCGCGGGGAGCGGCAGCGCGAGGGCGAGCGCCGAGACGGCGAAGACGAGCTTGCGCAGGATCATTCGGAAAGGCCTCACACGTCGTTGGCGGAATAATAGACGCCCACGTCCATCTCCTTCTCCCAGCGCGCGACGGCGGTGGCGATGGCGAGGTCGGAGGTGACGTTGGGGACGGTGCGGGTCATGTCGAGGATGCGGTCGAACGGCAGGATGAAGCCGACGACGAGCGCGGTCTGCTCGGGGGTGATGCCGATCGCGTGGAGCACCGCGGCGAGCACGAACAGCGAGCCCGAGGGGACCGGCGCCACACCCATCGCGACGATCGTCGTGGTGGCGGCGATCACCAGATAGTCGGCCCAGTCGAGGGGTACGCCGAACGCCTGGGCGGAGAACAAGGTGAGCATCGCGACGTACATCGCGGCGCCGTCCATGCCGATCGTCGCGCCGAGCGGGAGTACGGTCGAGGCGACTGGCTTGGACACGCCGAGATTGCGCTCGGCGACGCGGATCGCGACGGGGAGGGTGGCGGAGCTCGACGAGGTCGAGAAGCCGACCATGATCGCGTCGGCGATGCCGCGGAAGAAGGGCAAGGGCGAGAGCCAGGCCATCAGCCGCACGACGATCAGGCCGTGGATCAGCAGCGTCACGATCGCCGAGCCGACGACGACGCAGATGGCGAGCTTGAGCACCGCGAGGAAGCTCGACGGACCGCTGGTCCCCATCACCACGGCGATGAGGGCGAACACGCCGAACGGCGCGGTCTCCATCACGAAGCCGACGATCTTGAGCATCACCTCCGACGCGCCGTTGAGGAACTGGCGCACCGGCTCGGCGCCCTTGCCCGCGGCGATCACGCCGGCGCCGACGAGGATGGCGAAGAAGATCACGGACAGCGTCTGGCCCTGCGCCATCGCGGCCACCGGGTTGTCGGGGATGATCTCCATGAACATGCGCGCGGTGTCGGGCGGCGTGCCCATCGCCTTGGGCACCGCGTCGGCGAAGGTCGCGCCGAGGCCGGGGGCGATGAGCGTGGCGACGGTGAGGCCGGTGGTGACCGCGAGCGCGGTGGTGAAGACGTACATGGCGAGCGTCTTCACGCCGATGCTGCCGAGCCGTTTGGGATCAGCGAGCGCGGCGACGCCCGCGGCGATGGTGAGGAAGACGAGCGGCACGACGAGCATGCGGATCAGGCGGACGAACAGCTCGCCGATCCAGGCGACGCTGGTCGCGCCCTCGCCCCAGGCGAGCCCGGCGATCACGCCGAGTACGAGTGCGGCGAGGATGCGTTTCCACAACGCCACGCCGAACCACCAGCCGAGCGCGCGGGCGAGCGGGCGGGGTCGGGCGGGGGGCTCGGTCGGCTCGGGGGCGATCGTCTCGGTCATCGGGCAGCTCCGGCTTGAATTGGGTGCGGCTGGGCGCGGGACGGGCGCGAGCCTAGGTCATCACGGGCGGATCGCGAAGCGCGACGCGCCGAAAAGGCCCGCCCCCGCGCCACGGGGGCGGGCATGTTGCGGTCAGAAGCGCTTGCTTACCGAGAAATACACCTGGCGTCCGCGGTTGCTGTAGAGGTCGCCGATATAGCCGTTGGGATTGTCGGCGATCGGGGCGAGCGTGTTGAACAGGTTGCGCGCGCCGACACGCAGGCGGAGATTGTCCATCGGGCCGCCGTCGACCTCGTATTGCGCATAGAGGCTGTGGGTCAGATAGTCGTCGACGCGATAGTCGGTGCCATCCTGCAACTGTGCCGAGGTGTCGTTCACCGCACCGACATAGCTACCGAAATAACCGAGGCCGAACCCCTTGTAGCGCCAGGTGACGCTGGCCGAGGCGCGCCATTTTGGGCGGCCATTCTGCTCGATCAGGCTCTCTGCACCCGCGATCGTCACGAACGAATTGATCGTCCCGGCAGCCTTGGCGTCGATCAGTGCTTGCGCCGCCGGCCCGGGGACCTGAAAGAATTCGAGCAGCCGTGCCGCGTTCAACCGCGCGCTGAAGTCGCCGATGCCGGTGTCCTTGACCTGATAGTAGATGCCGAGATCATAGCCGCGCACAGTGCGCGGCGACAGGTTGGTATAGTTGTCGATCACCTGGATGATCCGGCCGACCGGGGCGAGGCCTGTGCCGGCGAAGGCGTCGATATCCGCCTGGGTCGGCGCGGCGCGCTGCACGTTCGGGTTCGACGAACCCTGTACCCGCAACAAATAGTCGAGCACGATCGCGTTGGAATCGCCAAACAGGCCGATCACATTCTTCTGCCGGACCTCCCAATAGTCTGCGGTGAAGGTGAGGCGCCCCGCTCGGCCCATATTGAGCTGGAAGGTCCCGCCGAGCGAGAGGTTGTCGGATTCCTCCGGCACCAGGTCCTGGCTGCCCGAACGATTGCTGACCACGCCCTGGCTGCGGCCGCTGTTCGCGGTCGTGCAGTTGTTGAAGTTGGTAATCCTGGGAGGAACGGTCCGAATGTCGGCTTCGCACCGAATCCAGTCCGTGCGCGTGTTCGAGCGCTGGATGCCGTTCTCGAACAATTGCGGCAGGTTGGGCGCACGGAAGCCCTGCGACCACGAGCCGCGCAGCTGGAGGTTGGCGAAGGGATACCAGGATGCCGCGACCTTGGGCTTCGCGACGGTGCTGAAGCCCTGATAGGCCTCGACACGGCCGGCGAGCTGCAGGTCGAGCGAGTGGATCAGCGGAACGTCCATGTCCGGCGCGACCAGCGGCACCGCGAATTCGAGGAAGCCGGAGACGGTGTCGCGCGAACCGCCGCTGTCGGGCGTCGGGCTGGCCCCGATCGTGTCACTGCCGTTCGACGAGCCGTCGAGCGCGGTGAACACGATCGTTCCATCGAGCCGCGGGTCGCGATCGTCGAAGAAGGTCTCGTGACGGAATTCGACGCCCGCCGCCATGCCGACGCGACCACCGGGCAGATCGAACAGGTCGTTCTTGCTGATCTTGAAATCGGCCATCGCCAGCTCGGTCGTGCTGATGCGGTAGATGTCGACCATGAAGCTGTCGATCACGCTCTGCGGATTGGGCGTGCTGTCGTAGCGGCTGGGGTCGAGCGGATCGCCGCCGTTGAACGGGTTGTAGGCGCTGGCGTCGGTGCGGCTCAGCGCTTCCTGGAACTTGGTCAGGCTGACCGTGTGCATGCTGTCGCGGGTACGGGCGCGCGAGTAGAGCGCGGCGCTGTCGAAATCGAAGCCGAGCAGCTCGCCGCGGAAGCCGCCGAGGAAGCGCATCGTGTCGTTGCGCACGTTCACGACCAGCGGGCCGGCGTCGACCGGGCGATAGTCGATCAGCTCGAGCGGCACGCCGGCGGTGAGCACGCCGGTAAGGCCGGGGATGCGGTAGGCACTGCCGACCGGCCCGAAGGGATTGTAATAGCCGTTGGCCGGGACAATCAGCCGCTGGCTGGCGAGCGCCGTATCCTGCTCGCGCTGCGACTGATAGTCGGCACGATACCAGCCCGCCTCGGCGAAGAATTCGAGCCCGCTGTCGAACTCGTGGTTGAAGAAGCCGAACAGGTTGATGCGGTCGTTCCGGCCCATGATGGTGCGGACATCATTGATGTCATATTTCAGATTGGCGTCGGTCGAGGCGGTCGACAGCGTACCGTTGTCCCAGCAGGTGCCGGTATAGGGCGACGCCACGACGCAGCTTCCATTCGCCGTGGGCTGGATGTGGAAATACCCCGCCGCGGTTCCGGTGCTGCTGACCAAGGTCGTACCGTTGACCGACGCGCTGGTGGTCGAGGGCGCATAAGAGGTGGTCAACCGCAGGAACTCGCTCCAGATCGTATCCGTCGCGGTGTTGTCGAAGTCCGTCTCGGTCTCGAACGGCGTGCCTGCGACCAGTGGCCGCATGTCGGCCGAGCGCGAGTTGCGGCGCTCGCGGGCCCAGAGCGGGTCGCGGTGGTTATACGAGCCGAACAGCGAGATGTTCGACTTGCCGCCGTTGAAGCTGTGACCGGCCTCGAACGCGAATTCGGTTTCGATCTGGCCCGAATCCTCGGTGAAGCTCACCTCGCCGGACGCGCGCAGGCCCTTGAAATTGTCCTTGAGCACGGTGTTGATCACGCCCGCGACCGCGTCCGAGCCATAGATCGCGGCGGCGCCGTCGAGCAGCACCTCGACGCGGCGGATGCCGAGCACGGGGATGGCGTTGGTGTTGACGCTCTGCACCGGCACGAGGTTCTCGCTCTGCGTGCCGGGGTGGAGGACCATGCGGCGGCCGTTGAGCAGCACCAGCGTGTTGCCGGTGCCGAGCGCGCGCAGGTTGATCGAGGCGGTGTCGCCGCGCGCGTCGTTGATGCCGCCGGCGTCGCGGCTCTCGTTGAAGGCGACGTCGCCGGCCTGCGGGATCGCGCGGAACAGCTCGTCGCCGCTGGTCGCGGCGGTGGCGGCGATGTCGTCCTCGTTGAGGACGGTGACGGGCAGCGCGCCGGCGACGTCGGCGCCCTTGATCTGCGAGCCGATGACGACGACTTCCTCGCCCTGCTCGGCCTCCTGCGCGGCGATGTCGGCGGCGGTCTGCGGCGCATCGGCGACCGGCGCGCCAGCCGTCGGCGCATTTTGGGCCAGCGCGGCGCCGGCGGTGGCGAGCAGCGAGATGCCGCCCAGCAGGCCGGCGATGCGGATTGTTCGCTTCATGATGTTACCCCTTCCCTGATGTGTTCCGTCTGCGGTGTCTGGCGCACCGTCAGGCTGTCCCCTCGATGATCCGCGCGACGCGCTCGGCCGACCCTGCAGCATAGGTCCAGCCGAGGCCGCCATGCCCGGTATTGGCGATCACCCCCGGCGCGATGCCGCGGGTGATGGGCAGTGAATCGGGAGTCATCGGGCGCAGCCCGGCCCAGCTCGATTCGATCTTCTCATAGTCGGCCGCCCCCGGCAGCGCGGCGCGGGCGCTGTCGACCAGCGCGCGCAACCGCCTGGGTTCCACGCCTATGTCGCGATTGCCGAGTTCGGCAAGCCCGGCGATGCGCATGCGATTGCCGAGCCGTGCGAAGACCACGCGATTGGCGACGTCGGTGACGCTGGCGGCGGGCGCGGCGGGGCCGGGCAGGGTGGTGATCGAATAGCCCTTCATCGGCTGGACTGGCAGATGCGCGCCGAGCCTGCGCGCGAGCCGCGGCGCGGCGGTTCCGGCCGACAGGATGATGCGGTCGGCGGGCACGCGGCTGCCCTCGGCGGTGACGATCGCGGGTCTGGCGCCGTTCGCCTCGATCCGGTCGACCGCGGTCCCGAACAGCGAGCTGCCGCCGGCACGGAGCAGGGCGTCGTGCGCGCCGGTGCAGAAGCGGTGCGGGTCGCCGACCGCTTCGTCGGCGGTGTGGAGCGCGCCGACGATCGCGTCGCGCACCGGGGCCAGCATCGGTTCGAGCGCGACCGCCTGATCGGGATCGAGCAGGGTCTGGACCGCACCGCCGGCCTGCTTGAGCGCGACCATGGCCTGTGCGGCGGCGAAGGACCGGGCGTTGCGATAGATATGGATCTTGCCGGGGACGGCATAGCCATAATCGAGGCCATGGCGCGCGCTCAGCGCCTCCAGTGCGCGGCGCGATTCGGCGGCGAGCGCGAGTCCCTCGAGCGTGTTGCGGCGGAACCGCGCCGCGCTGCAGTTGCGGAGGAAGGCGATGCTCCAGCGCAGGAAATCCGGGTCGAGCCGCAGATGGAAGCGAAGCGCCGAATCGAGCCCGAGCAGCATGCGCGGGATCTGCGGCAGCGTCGCCGGGCTGGCCAGCGCGTCGGTATAGGCGTAGCTCAGCTGCGCGCCATTGGCGAAAGACGCGCCGAGGCCGGGGCCGCGTGCCGAATCCACCACGGTCACGCGATGCCCGCGATCGGCGAGGGTGAGGGCCGTCGCCATCCCGACCACGCCGGCACCGACGACGATGATCTCCTCCTCGCGCATCAGCGGCGCGGCCCGCGTAGGGCTGGCGTGGATACGGTACGCAGTCGATGTCTCCCCCGTCCGGCTCCCTTCCGGACTCAGGGGAAATTATCGGTCGAGCGGAGGTCGAAAAATATGGTTTTCGTCTGCGCTCTATAGCCGCAGGTTATGCGTGGCTGCGGGTTTCGTTAAGAGTCGCTTCGAGCGTGCGCAGGAACTGCCGCGCGACGCGCGACGGTTGGCGTTCCTCCAGCGTGGCCCAGGAAATGGTGAAGCGCAGCGGCGGGTCGGTCGGCAGCCAGCTCATGCCGGGCGCCGCCGAGGCGCGCGCGGTGAATTCGTCGATCACCGTCACGCCGCCCTCGAGCTGGGCGAGGCGCGCGGCGATGAAGAAGGTCTGCACCGACACCGTCTCGCGAAAGGCGATGCCGCGCTCGCGGGCGGCGCGGGTGAGCACGTCGCCGATCGGACCGGCGGCGGCGACGCCGATCACGTCGCGATCGGCGAGCGCGTCGAGCGGAAAGCGGGGGCCGAGCGGGCCGAACATGCCGTCGGGAAACAGCACGACCAGCTCGCCCTCGGCCAGCACCTGGCGGGTGAGGCGGGGATGCGGGGGCGGGGTGTAGGCGATGGCGAGGTCGATCTCGCGCTCGATCAGCGAGCGGACGAGGTCGTCATGGTGGTGAGTATGTACTTCGAAGGTGACGCGCGGCGATTCGCGGCGGAACTGCGCCATCGCCTGGGGCACGATGTCGAGCGCGAGGCTGGGGACGATGCCGAGCCGGATATGACCGCCGCCGGCCTGGGAGAGGTTGCGCGCGGTCTGCTGGAGCGTGCCGAGCCGGTCGAACAGGTCGCCCGCCTCGCGCATCAGCGCATGCGCCTCGTCCGTCGGGATCAAGCGGCCGCGTGAGAGCTGGAACAACGGAAAGCCGAGATTGTCCTCGGCATGGTGGAGCGTCTTCGACACCGAGGGCTGGGAGACACCCAGCGCGCGCGCCGCGGCGCTGATCGAGCCGTGGTGATAGACGGCGTGGAAGACTTCGAGCTGACGGAAGCGCATCGGCGCATCTTAGGGCGCGATGCAGCGCTGGCAACGGGATCAGCGGGCGGCGTCGAGCAGGGCGGGGATCTCGGCGGGCAACTCCCGGCCGAGGAAGCCGATCGCGCCGATCCGTTCGGCGAGGCGGCGTCCGGCCTCGCCGTGAAGCCACACGCCCCAGGCGGCGGCGATGCGTGGACTGGCGCCGCGCGCGAGCAGCCCCCCGATGATGCCCGCGAGCGCGTCACCCGAGCCGCCGGTGGCGAGGCCGGGGCCGCCGCCGGGGTAAAGCAGCATGTCCTCGCCGGGACTGGCGATGCAAGTCTCCGGCCCCTTGAGGACGATGGTCGCGGCGAAGCGGTCTGCGGCTGCGCGCGCGATCGCGTCGGGATCGTCGGTTACCTGCGCTTCGTCGCAATCCATGAGCTGCGCCATCTCGCCGGGATGCGGGGTGAACACGACGCGGCCGCGATGGTTGCGGATCAAGTCGCGCAGATCCGCCGCCGCGGCGATGGCGGCGGCATCGAGCACGATGGTGAGAATCTCGGCCGGATCGGCGAGCGCCGCGCTCATGATATCGCCCGCCGGGCAATCGGCGCCCGTGCCCGGACCGAGCACCAGCGTGTCGCAACGGTCGAGCAGCGCGGCGATCCGCTGGCCGCAGCTTGCGGCGAGTTCGCCCGTTTCGTTGACCGGCAAAGGGAACACCGCCGCTTCGGGCATGTGCAGGCCCAGCTGCAGCGCGACGCGTTCGGGCGTCGCCAACTGGAGCTTGCCCGCGCCGGCGCGCAACGCCGCCTCGCCGGTGATGCGCAGCGCGCCCGGCACTTTCTCGGAGCCGCCGACCGCGAGCACGCGGCCGCGCGCGTTCTTGTCGGTATCCTGGTCCGGCAGCGGTAGCGGATGCGCGGCGAGCCACGCCGAGTCGAGCGGCGTCATCCGCGTGCCGCCACGATCGCGTCGGGCGCGCGGGTGACTTCGGCATCGGGCGCGTCCTCGACCGGCGCGGTCTCGTTGTAGCGCACCAGCGTGAGGCCGCCGTCCTTCCCGGCCGAAGAATCGTAGCGATATTCGGTGACCGAGCAGTTGGCGACGTCGCCGGCCTTGTCGATCGCCAGGATCTCGGCCTCGCTCAGATTCTCGACGATGTAGCGCATGCACAGCACCACCACCTGATGCGCGACGATCATCACGCGGCGGCCGCGATAGTGGAGCGAGACGGTGTCGAGCAGCGCGCGCAGGCGGAAGATCACGTCGCACCAGCTCTCGCCGCCGGGCGGGCGGTGGTAGAATTTGCCGAGCAGGCGGCGGAACTCGGCCTGTTCGGGCTCGGTCGCGCGGATGCCGGCAACGGTCAGGCCGTCGAGGATGCCGAACTCCTTCTCGCGAAGCCGTTCGTCGGCGCAGATCGCTTCGTCCGGATCGGCGCCGCCGGCATCGCGGAAGCGGCGCGCGGTCTCCCGCGCACGAAGATAGGGCGAGCAGAGGATGACGTCGGGCAGGGCGCCGGCCGCACCGCGCGCGAACCAGCGGCCGAGCGCATCGGCCTGGCGTTCGCCGAGTTCGGATAGGGGCACATCGACATCGCGCATGTCGAGGCCGATCCGATGTGCGCCACGCTCTTGCGCCAAATCGCGCGCGACGTTGCCGGCACTCTGGCCGTGGCGGACGAGCCAGAGGCGTTCGGGCCAGCGGGGTGGAGAAGCAGCTGCGTGCATGCGGCGGAAAACGGGGTAGCGCGCCGGCTGTTCCAGGCTTGCGATCAACCCGCGCGGTTTTGCCTAGACATAATGCGGTTCGGGGCGTTCGCGCAGCGCCTCGTAATGGACGAGCGCGGGTTCCGGGCCGAGCGGGACCGGTTCGCCGCCGCGGAACGCCCATTCGCCGCGATCGCAATCGGCGGCGCGGACATAGCCGTTGATGTAGAGGCGGCGCTGGTGATCGGCGGTGTTGCGGCCCGAGCCGTGGACCAGGTGCGGATGCCACAAAGCGAGGTCGCCGGGCTCGAGGATCAGGTCGACGACGTTGCCGGGGTCGATTCCGGCGGCGACCAGGGCTTCGTCGCTCATCTCCGTGCCGAGCACCTCGGTCTCGATGTCGAGCCCGAGCTGGCCGGCGCGGTGGCTGCCGGGAATGAAGCGCATCGCGCCGCTTTCGGGCGTGTGCGGGTCGATCGCGAGTCCGGTCTGGACGTAGCTGTCGCCGAGGTTGCGATAGGCGTCGTCGGGCTTGCGGAAGCGCGAATCCTGGTGCCAAGCGAAGTCGCCGCGCGAGCCCGGCGTCTTCCAGTGCACCTGGTTGATGATCTGCTTGAGGTCGCTGCCGATCAGGGGCGCGAGGACCTCGGCGAAGCGGGGATCGAGGCGGACCGCGTTGAGCACCGGCTGGTGATAGGAGGGCCACTGGACCATGCGCACCAGCTGCCGGCCACCGGCGTCGGGAGTCAGTTTGTAGAAGAGGTTGCCGTGGCGGAAGCTGCGGCCATGCGCCTCGCCCTCGAGATAGATCTGGTCGATGGCGGCGGCGATCGCGGCGATCTCGTCGCGGGCGAACAGGCCGCGGACGACCGCGTATCCCTTCTCCCGATAGTCGGCGACGTGATCCATTTCACGCTCCCGCGGCGGTCAGCCGGTCGAGTTGATCCTTCGAGAGCTGGAGGTCCCAGCCGGCGATCAGCTCGTCGAGCTGGGCGAGGCTGGTGGCGCTGGCGATCGGCGCGGTGACGCCGGGCTGGGCGGCGAGCCAGGCGAGCGCGATCTGCGAGAGCGTCGCGCCGGTCTCGGCCGCGACCGCGTCCATCGCGGCGAGCACCTGGCCGCCCTTGCCCTCGAGCAGCTCGGCCATGCGGCCGCCGCGCACGCTTTTGCCGAGATCGGCCTTGCCGCGATACTTGCCGGTGAGGAAGCCCGAGGCGAGGCCGTAATAGGGCAGCACGCCGAGATTGTGCTGGACGCACAGGTCCTGCAGCTCGCCCTCGAAACGATGGCGGCTGACGAGATTATATTCGGGCTGGAGCGCGCGATAATGCGGGAGGCCGTCGCGCGCGGCGAGGTCGAGCGCCGACTTGAGCCGCGCGGCACCGAAGTTGGAGGCGGCGATGTGGCGCACCTTGCCCGCGTCGATCAGCTTGCCGAAGGCGGCGAGAACGTCCGCCTGTGGCACCTTCTCGTCGTCCTGATGCGCATAATAGAGGTCGATCGTCTCGACCCCGAGCCGCTTGAGCGAGGCGTCGCAGGCGGTCGCGATATGTGCCGGGTCGAGCTGGCCGCCGCGAGCGGGCGCGAAGCCGACCTTGGTCGCGATGCCGATGCGCTTGCCCGACGCCCTGAGCCATTCGCCGATCACCGCCTCGGACTCGCCGCCGCGATGGCCGGGCACCCAGTTGGAATAGATGTCGGCGGTGTCGACCAGCGTGCCGCCGGCATCGGCGAAGCGGTCGAGCAGCGCGAAGCTCGTCTCGCGATCGGCGGTCCAGCCAAAGACGTTGCCGCCCAGGACCATCGGCGGGGTCTTGATGTCGGTGACGCCGAGCTGGCGCATCGCCTTACTCCTTCGCCTGGGGCGCGTTGGCGGACATATCGGGATCGCTGGCGTTGATGTCGAGCATGTCCGCGGCGGCGTTGAGCTGCGCGGCCTCGTCGGCGCTGACGCCGGTGGCGTCGTCGGCCGCGTTGCATGCGGCGAGCAGCGCCAGCGGGAGCAGGAGGATCGCGCGCATCACGGCACCTTGTCTGGGAGGGGGCCGCCGCGGCGGGCGGCCCCGGAACATATCACTTCTTGAGTTCGTCGCCCGCGGCGTCGGCGGCGTTGCCGGCCTTCTCGACGCCGGCACCGATCGCATTGCCGAGGCCGTCGGCGGCATTCTCGGCGGCGCCGAGCGCGCTGTCGGTGGCGGCTTCGACGTCCTGGGTCGCTTCGCCCATCGTGGCATTGGCGTCCGCGGCGATCGCGTTGGCGGCCTGAGCGGCTTCGTTCTGCGCGTTCTCGCTGCACGCGGCGAGGCCGAGCGCAGCCATGGCGGCGAGGGGAAGAAGGACTCGTTTCATGCAAATTCCTCTCAATCTTGGCCGGTGCGCCCGCGTAAGGCGCCCGGTGCGATCCTAGGGCATGCGCAATGCATGCCGCAAGTTTCCGGGCAGATGGCAGCGGATGAGAGCCCCAAGACGCTTGCCTCGCGCGTGCCATGCGCCTAGATCAGGCAGCATGAACGGCCGCCCGGTGAGGGCGGCCCTTATTGTTTCTGGAGACTTTGACGTGGCCCAGCCGCTCATGCCGCATGCGACCGCTTCCTGGCTGGTCGACAACACCGCGCTCTCGTTCGAGCAGATTGCCGAGTTCTGTGGCCTGCATATCCTGGAAGTGCAGGCGATCGCGGACGACACCGCTGCGACCAAGCTCACCGGCCGCGACCCCGTCCGCGCGCACGAGCTGACGATGGAGGAGATCGAGAAGGGCCAGGCCGATCCCGACTATCGCCTCAAGATGAGCAAGGGTCCCGATCAGGTCCGCCGCACCAAGGGCCCGCGCTATACCCCGGTGAGCAAGCGCCAGGACAAGCCCGACGGCATCGCCTGGATCATCCGCAACCACCCCGAGATCTCGGACGGCGCGATCGGCAAGCTGATCGGCACCACGCGCAACACGATCGCGGCGATCCGCGACCGCACGCACTGGAACATCGCCAACATCGTGCCCAAGGATCCGGTGACGCTCGGCCTTACCACGCAGCGCGAGCTCGACGCGGCGGTCGCCAAGGCGGCGAAGGCGGCGGGGATCGAAGCCCCGGTCGATACGCGCCTGGAAGGCGATCGCGAGGCGCTGATCGAGCAGCTGCGCGCCGAGCGCGAAGCCGCGTCGCGCGAGGCTGACGAACCGGGCGCGGAGCCGACGCCGGACAGCATCTTCCGCAGCTGACCGGCCGCGGCCGCGCCATATGACGGCGCGGCGGGCCGTTCCAGACTAGCCGTCGATATCGAGGCCGAGCGCCAGCCGGCCGGCGAGCGTGAGCTGGGGTCCCTCGCGCAAGGGATGGAAGCGCGCGCCCTGGATGTCGCGGAAGGCGCGCTCCAGCCCGTTCTTGCGGTAGAAGCTCGAGCCGCCGGCGAGTTCCATCGCACGCTCGACCGTCGCGATCGCCGCCTCGCCCACCAAGGTCCGGCACGCCAGCGCGCGGCCGGTCGTCTCCGGTCCCGGCTGGCCGTTCGTGGCAAGCTCGACCATCTCGCGCATCGCGAGCTCGGCGCGCAGATGCGCATTCTCCATCTCGCCGGCGAGACGGATGAGGTCGCCATCGGCCGGGCGCTTGCCCGCGATCTCGAGCGCGCGGCGGCGAGCGCCGTCGGCCACGCCCATATAGGCCGAGTAGATCGACGCGAAGGCGATCATGCTGATGGTGTGGAACAGCATGTGCCACTTGCCCTTGGGCCGGCGCCCGGCGATCCCCGCATCGGGGACGAACACATGGTCGAGCACGATGTCGTTCGACGCGGTGCCGCGCATGCCCATGACTTGCCAGGTCGCCTCGATCGATACGCCGGGCGCATTGAGCGGCACGCCGAAGTGGAGGACGGTCGGGCCGGCCTCGGGGTCGTCATGGACCGCGCTGGTCATCAGCAGGTCGCCCATCTCGCAGCCGCTGGAGAAGGGCTTGCGCGCGGTGATGTGGAAGCCGCCCTCTGCCTTCTCCGCGACGCCACCGCTGTCGAGCCAGTCCGAGCCGCCGCTCGACACGAGGATCAGGTCCTCCGCGGCGACGCGGCGGAGCAGCCCCTCGGTCGGCGCATTCTGGTGTGCGAGGCGCCAGGCGGCGGCAGCGACGAGGTGCGTGTGCATCGAGAAGGCGAGCGCGGTCGAGCCGCACGCCGCGCCGAGCACGCGGATCGCGCCGAAGATGTCAGCGAACTCGGCGCCGCCGCCGCCGAGATGCTCGGGCACCAGCGCCTTGAAGAAGCCGGCCGCCTTGAGCCGGGCATAGCCCTCGGCGACGAAACATTCCTCGGCGTCGTGCCGGCCGGCCAGCGGGGCGATGTCGGCGGCGATGGCGTGCGCGTCCGCGATCCAGTCGCGCGGCCGTTGTTGAGCTTGCGTCAGCATATGAGAATCTCCGTAGTTGCACCGGAGGGCTTCGCCGATCATGCTGGGCAGGTTCCAGTTCAGAAACTGAAGTTGCCCGATACAGAAACTGAACTAACGCTTCGCGCAATGTCGGGGAGGACGGACGATGGCGCAAGGCAGCTACAAGCAATTCTGTCCGGTCGCGATGTCGGCCGAGACGTTGTGCACGCGCTGGACGATCGTGCTGGTGCGCGAGCTGATCGCCGGATCGACTCGGTTCAACGACCTGCGGCGCGGGGTTCCGCGCATGTCGCCGGCCTTGCTGTCGCAGCGGCTCAAGGAACTCGAGGCGGCGGGGATCGTCGCGCGCGATGCGAACGGGCTCGACTATCGGCTGACCCCCGCAGGGCGCGAGCTGGAGCCGATCGTCGACGCGTTCGGCATCTGGGGGCAGCGCTGGATCGACCATGAGCTCTCGCTCGAGCATCTCGATGCGCAATTGCTGATGTGGGACATGCGCCGCAACCTCGATCCCACGCCGCTGCCGCCGCGGCGCTCGGTGATCCAGTTCCGCTATCCCGAGCAGCCCGAGGCGCACCGGCGCTGGTGGCTGGTGGTCACGCCGGAGGGGACCGTCGACCTCTGCTCGCTGGACCCGGGGTTCGATGTCGACCTCTATGTGTCCACCGACCTGCGGACGATGACGGCGATCTGGATGGGCTACGAGACCCTGCGCGCGGCATTGGACGAGGAGCGCATGATCGTCACCGGCGACTCGGCGATCAGCGCACAGATGCAGCGCTGGCTCGGCCTCAGCAGCTTCGCCAAGCACGCGCGGATGGCGGCATAGGGTCGACAGCGACGGCGGGAGCGTCCAGAAGCGTTGCAGGATGCAACGGGATTCCACTTCGCCGGATGTTTCGCTGACGCAGGACGAGAGCTTCGTCGCGACCAGCCATCGCGGGCTCACCTATCCGTTCGGCGAGCGCGTGCCTGGCGCCGGGGAAGCGCTGGCGGTGGCGCCTGGCGTGCGCTGGATCCGGCTGCCGGTACCCGGCGCGCTCGATCACATCAATTGCTGGCTGCTCGACGACGGCGCGGTCACCACCGTGGTCGATACCGGGCTCAACGTCGATGCGGCGGTGGCGGCGTGGCGCGCATTGCTCACCGCGCCGCCATTGGCGGAGCGGCCGGTCGGGCGGGTGATCTGCACGCATTTCCACCCTGACCACGCCGGACTCGCGGGCTGGCTCGCGCGCAAGTTCCAGGTGCGGTTGTGGATGACGCGGGGCGAGTGGCTGACGCTGCGCGTGCTGACGTCGGACGCGCGCGACGAGGTGCCCGAGGAGCAGGTCGCCTTCTGGCGCGCCGCGGGATGGGACGCGGCGCAGATCGCGGCAGCGTCGGCGGGCGGCTTCGGGCGGATGCGGCGGATGGTGGCGCCGCTGCCCTTGTCCTATCGGCGCATCGTCGACGGCGAGACGATCGCGATCGGCGATGCGGCGTGGCAGGTGGTGACCGCGTCGGGCCACTGCCCCGAGCATGGCTGCCTGCTCAATGCGCGCGACGGGGTGCTGATCGCGGGCGACCAGGTGCTGCCGCGGATCAGCTCGAACGTGTCGCTCGGGCTGACCGAGCCCGAGGGCGATCCGCTGGGCGAGTGGCTCGCCTCGATCGCCAAGCTGATGGGCCTGCCCGGCGACCTGCTGGTGCTGCCTGCGCATGGCGAGCCGTTCACCGGGCTGCATGCGCGGCTGGCGGCGCTGCGCGACGAGCATCTGAAGCGGCTCGACATCCTCCATGCGCACCTCACCGAGCCGCGGCGCGCGGTGGACTGTTTCGGGCGGATGTTCCGGCGCCGGATCGAAGGCGACATGCTCGGCCTCGCCACCGGCGAGACGCTGGCGCACCTGCGGCGGCTCGAGGTCGAGGGACGGGCGGTGCGCGAGGTCCGCGACGGCGTCTGGTGGTATCGCGCGGCGTGAGATAGGCTCGCACGGCAACGCGATTCCGGGAGCAGGCCGATGTGTGACGAGCTGACCGATGCCGACAATGAACGCGTGTTCGGGAAGGTCTCGCGGCGCGAGTTCGCGGGGATGACCGGCGCGGCGGCGCTCGCGGCGATGCTGCCCGCGCCGGCCGACGCCAAGCCGCTCAAGCAGCGCGACATCACGATCCGCACGCCTGACGGCACGGCCCAGGCCTATTTCGTCGCCCCCGATCGCGGCAAGCACCCGGCGGTTCTGGTTTGGCCGGACATTGCGGGGTTGCGCCCGAGCTTCCGCAAGATGGCCGAGCGGCTGGCGCAATCGGGTTATGCGGTGCTCACGGTCAATCAGTTCTACCGCTCGGCGCCGCTGCCGGTCGTCAAGGACGGCGAGAGCTGGGGCCAGCCGGAGGTCCGCGCCAAGCTGATGGAATGGCGCAAGCTGCTGACCCCCGAGGCGGTGATGCGCGACGCGAGCGCCTTCGCGACGTTCCTCGACAAGCAGCCCGAGGTGAACACCAGGCGCGGCATGGGGACGACCGGCTATTGCATGGGCGGGCCGATGGTGATGCAGACCGCGGCGCGGCTGCCCGGGCGGATTCGCGCGGGCGCCTCGTTCCACGGCGGCGGGCTCGCGACCGACAAGCCCGACAGCCCGCATCTGCTGGTGCCCAGGATGAAGGCGAGCTTCCTGTTCGCGGTCGCGGAGAATGACGACCAGCGCAATCCGAACGAGAAGGAGCTGCTGCGCAAGGCGTTCGCCGATGCCGGGCTGCCGGCCGAGATCGAGGTCTATGCCGGGGCGATGCACGGCTGGTGCCCGCCCGACAGCCCCGCGTACAACCAGACGCAGGCGGAAAAGGCGTGGGGCCGGCTGCTGGCACTGTTCGGCAAGGCTTTGGCTTAACTCGCCCTCACCCACCGGGTTTGAACTGGGACCGGCGGAGCGTTCAGCCCGCGAGCCTCGAACCCAGCTTCGCCGCGAGATATTCGAGGTTGGCGACGCGGCGCCACAGGCCGCTGTCGGTGATGTGCTCGATCCGGAAGAAGCGGCGCATCGCCGGGAAATCCGGGTCGATCACGCGGTTCATGTAATCGGGCTCGAGCAGCCCGCCATGCTCGTCGCCCATCGGGCCGAGGCGGCGGCGGAGCGCATAGGTGTGCTGGCGCAGCCACACCGGGCGGATGCGCGTCGACCATTCGCCGAAGCGGTGCTTGCGCCCCGGCGGGCCGGTGAAGTCGTGGCCATAGGCCGAGGGCTGCGCGGCGAGCGCGGGGTCGATCGCGTTGAGCAAGGCCGCCTCGAACCGCCCCGCATGCTTGAGCGCGAGCGGGATCGTCATCGCCTGTGCCACCACGCGATGATCGAGGAAAGGCATGAGATAGGGGCTGTAGCGGCCCTCCAGGCTGATCTCGCGGCCGAACAGCGCGCGGCAGCGGATGCGCGGATAGATCTGCTCGATCCGGTTGCGGTCGAGGCGGCCGGTGGCGGCGGGCGGCTCGACCGCGACGCGGATCTTGGCGGCGATCGTGTCGAGGAAGGAATGCGGATCGAAGGCGCCGGTCGCGTCGCCCGGGGCGAAGCGCGCGAAGAAGGTGCGTGCGACGTCCTTTGCGGTGAAGCGCCGGTCGGGCAGGTAGAAGAAGTTGCGGTAGATCTCGCCGCACCCGCCCGAGACGACCAGCGCGCCGCCGGCATGGCGCTCGAGTTGCGTCGTGCCGTGCGCGCCATTGTCGAAGATGTTGCCGAAGGTGGGCAGGCCGTCGAACTGGTGGAAGTTGCGCTCCACCTGTTCGGGGAAGCCGTCCGGGGGCGGGGTCTCGGCATATTTGTCGGTCCAGGCGACCTCGAAGCCCAGCGCTTTGCCCATCGCCTGCGCGATCTCGACATCCTGGTCGCCGGGCAGGCCGTAGACATAGAGCTCCGGGCGGCAGCCGGCCTCGCGCAGCGCGGCGAGGACGAGGCGCGAGTCGAGCCCGCCCGAGAGCGGGCTGCGCACGCCGTCGCCGAACTGCGCGACATGCGCCCCAACGATCCGTGCGAGCGGGGCGCGGTGACGATCGATCTGCTCGGCGAGCGGGAGCTTCGACGGGGCCGCGGGCAGCGGCTTCTCGACGCGGTGGCGGATCGTGCCGCGCTCGGTCAGCTCGATTACCTCGAAGGGCGAGAGGGTCTTGAGCTCGGCGAACACGGTGGCGTCGCCGAGCGGCATGACGTTGAACGCGAGCTCGTAGACGCCCTGCGGGTCGAAGCCGACCCGGGGCAGCGCCTGCGCCGCGGCGAGGAAGGAGGTCGAGAACAACCGGCCGCCCCGATCGTCGCCGATGTCGCGGAACAGCTGAAAGGCCGAAAAATAGTCGCCGAACAGGAAGGTGCGGCCATCGCGGCGGACCAGGGCGACGAACTGGCCGCCGAGCCGGTCCCAGTCGAGTGCGAGCGGGTCCATCGCCAGCAGGGCTTCGAGCGCGGGGCGGCCGAACTTGCCGTCGACCACGGGCGTGCCGGCGACCGCGGCAAGCTCGTCGCCGCGCGCCAGCGACCCCTCGGGGCCCCCGAGGATGTAGGGAAAGTGGAGCAGCGACCAGCCGGGCAGGGCATGGGTGATCGGCGCGGGGAAGCCCTGCGCCGCAAAGGCTGCCCGCGCGGCGCCGAGGGCGGATTCAGCGGAGGCGGGATCGTCGTTACGCGCGAGAAACAGGCCGGCCATAGCGTGCCTTTAGCCGATCACGTGGCGGCTGGCGCGGGGGAATTGCGCGGCTTCCGCATCGGCTGCATCCCTTCCTCGGCGCGCTTGCGGGCGAGATAGGTGTCGAGCCCGATCTGCGCGCCGACCAGCATGTAGACGAACGGGTTGAGCGCGATGCCGACGAACAGCGAGCCGAGCAGGTAGATCATGTGCGCGTGCTGGAGCGCCGTGGCGAGCGGCGAGATCCAGGCCTGGTCAGGCGTCTGATCGGACTGGGCCTTCCAGTAGCGGCGGCGCAGCACCTCCATGCGCACGATGCCGCCGATATGGATCATCAGCCACAGGATGAAGCCCGGCCAGCCCTGCTCGCCCAGCATCTCGAAGAAAGCGGAGTGATAGGCGCGTGCCTTGTCGATCTCGGGCGTGCGCACGACAGTGAGGTTGGCGCCTTCGCCGACCACCGAGATCTTGTCATACTTGATCTCGTTCTGGCGATACGCCTCGAACCCGCCCCCGAACGGGTGGTCCTTCACATAGTTCCAGGTCCATTTCCACACCTCGATCCGGGTCGAGGCCGAGGCGTCGGCCTGATAAGTGCGGATCGTGTCCATCCGCTCGGTGAAGGCGGTAGGGAGGAAGGGGATGGCGGCGAGGCCGAGCAGCGCCGCGCCGCCGACATAGAGCATGCGCCGCTTGACGTCGCGCAGCATCAGCACCGCGAGCAGGGCGATGCAGACGAGGCCGGTGCGTGCTTCGGTCCCCACCGGCATCAGCAGGCAGGCGAAGATCAGCGCGTAGCCGAACAGCTTCACCCGCCAGTCGGGCGGGAAGATCGTGCCGAAGCGGGTGAACCACAGGATCAGCGGGATGATGCAGATCGCGACCGCCGAGATGATGCTGCCCTCGAACAGGCCGGAGTTGTTGTCGACGATGAGCTTGAGCTGGCCGTAGCCGCCGCCGCCGAGCGCGGTCTTGACCCCGCCCGAGATGATGATCGTCGCGACCGAGAGCAGCATGAACAGCAGCAGCGCCTCGATCCGCAGCTTGGTGCGCAGGGTGAGGGGGAGGAAGATGGCGAAGGCCAGCGCCTTCCACACCCAGTCCCATTTGAACGCCGCGTCGATCGGGAAGTCGGCCTTGGTCGTGGTCCAGTAGCAATAGGCGAGCAGCGCCAGCATCAGCCCCTGGCGCGGGGCGACGCGCGTGTCCTTCTTGTCGTCGAAGGCGAGCCAGGCGAGCACCGCGAAGCCCACCGCCATCGCCGAGATCGGGAAGGCGTTGAGCAGGAAATAGCTCATCCGCTGCGGTGAGACGACGTCGATATAGACATAGGCCAGCACGAAGATGAACGGCCGGCGGAAGCCGAGCCCGAAGATCGCCGCGAGAAATGCGATGAAGGCGAGATCACGCACGCTTGCGGCCCCAGCGGTTCTTGGGCGCGGAATCGTCGGTGGGCGGCGGAGTCTCGTCGTCGAGCGCCGGGCTGTTGATGAGGCGCCAGGCAGTGAGCAGCAGCAGCCCATGGGTGAGGGCGAGCACCAGACTGTCGATCATTGCCCGTCCCTCTTGCGCGCGTGAAACCGGCGACCCTCCTAGTCCGGCTCGGTTGACGCGGCGTTAAGTGCTGGCGTGGCAAGGGCATCGCGTCATGCGCATCCTGCACGTCCTCGACCATTCGCTGCCGCTGCACAGCGGCTATACCTTCCGCACCCGCGCGATCCTGAAGGCGCAGATGGAGCGCGGCTGGACCGTGGCCGGGGTGACCGGCCCGCGCTACCATACCGGAGACGCGCCGTTCGAGACGCTCGACGGGATCGACTTCCATCGCACGCGCCAGATGCGGCGGCTGCCCCCGGTGGTGGGCGAGGCGGCGGAGATCGCGGCGTTCGCGCGGCGGATAGACGCGGTCGTGCAGCGCTTCCGGCCCGACGTCCTCCACGCGCATTCACCGGTGATCGATCCGCTGGCGGCGATGCGCGCGTCGAGGAAGCACGGGATTCCGCTGCTCTACGAGATCCGCGCCTTCTGGGAGGATGCGGCGGTGGGCAATGGCACCGGGCGCGAGGGATCGCTCAAATATCGCGCGACGCGGGCGCTGGAGACCTTCGCGTCGAAGCGCGCCGATGCGGTGGCGGTGATCTGCGAGGGGCTGAAGCGCGACCTGGTGGCGCGCGGGATCGGCGCGGACAAGATCATGATCTCGCCCAACGGCGTCGACCTGCATCTGTTCGGCGAGCCGCCCGCGCGCGACGCGGCGCTTTCGGCCGAGCTCGGGCTCGACGAGGCCGAGGTGATCGGCTTCATCGGCAGCTTCTACGACTATGAAGGGCTCGACGACCTGATCGCGGCGATGCCCGCTTTGGCGGCGCTGCGGCCCAGGGCGCGGCTGCTGATGGTCGGCGGCGGGCCGATGGAGGAGAAGCTCCGCGCGCAAGCCGCGGCGTCGAGCGCGGCGGATGCGATCCACTTCGTCGGACGCGTGCCGCACGAGCAGGTCGAGCGCTATTATTCGCTGATCGACCTGCTGGTCTATCCGCGAAAGCATATGCGGCTGACCGACCTCGTCACGCCATTGAAACCGCTGGAGGCGATGGCGCAGCGGCGGCTGGTCGCAGCGTCGGACGTGGGCGGGCATCGCGAGCTGATCCGCGACGGCGACACCGGCACCTTGTTCCCGCCCGACGATCCCGGGGCGCTGGCCCAGGCGGTGGCGGCGGTGTTCGACAATCGCGCCGGCTGGGACGCGCAGCGCGAACGGGCGCGGACATTCGTCGAGAAGGAGCGTAACTGGTCGTCAAACATTTCACGCTACGAACCCGTTTACCAAAAGCTTATCGAAGCGCGCGGACGGTCTGGGAAATGGTTGCGTACACCCTCGTTCAACGTCTGAGTCCCAACCTCGCGCTCGCCGGCGCGGGGCTGGCGGGCGTGCTCGTGGCGCTCGCGACGCTGGCGATTCCGGCACCCCTGCTCGAGGATTGGGTGGTGACGAGCGGCATCGCCGCCTTCGTTCCCGCCGCCGAGCCGCCGCTGGGCGCGACCGCGCGGATCTGCGTCGGCGTGTTCGCGGGCGGGGCCGCGGCGCTGATCGCCTGGTTCCTGTTCTCGGCATTGCTCGTCTGGCGCGACTCGCGGGACGAGGCGGAGGAGGACGAGACGGTGATGCGCCGTCCCGTCGTGCGCCGCGCCGATGCCCATCCCGACGCGCCGCCGCGTCCGCCGCTGCTCGCGACCCGCGACCTCGGCATGCCGTTCCGCGCGAAGGTGGAACAAGTGGAAACGGAATCGGCGGATAGATTTGCGGAAGCGCGGATATTCTCCGTTACGGAGGAGAAAGTGGAAACGGTGGAAGCCGATGTTCATGATCTGCACTTGCCCGAGCTGCCGCCCGAGCCCGTAATCGCCATGGGGTCGCCCGCGCCGCCGGCCGAATCGATTCCGGCTGTCGCGATTCCGCAGCCGCAAGTGGAACCGAAGGCGGAGATGCCGTCGATCGTCGCCCGCTCGGCGCCGCTGCTCGAGCCGCAGCCGCTTCCGGCCGACCTCGACCAGCCGCTGTCGGCCTTCGACCCCGACGCGATTCCCGAACATCCGCTCGCGCCGCCACCCCCGCTCAAGCCGCTGCACCGCGCGCCCTCGCCGGTGTTCGCCGAGGGCGAGCGGTTCGAGACCTTCGACCTGACCCCGGCAGCGCGCCCGCCAGCGCGGGTCGAGCAGCCCGTGCCCCCGTCGATGCAGCCCGCCCCGGCGCCTGCGCCGCGCGCCGAGAACCTTGCCGCGCCCGAGACCGAGGCGAGCGTTCACGCGCTGCTCAACCGGCTCGAACGCGGCATCGCGCGTCGCGGCGAGCAGGCGCAGGCGACCGCGCCCCAGACCGAAACAGCCCCCGCACCGCCGGCCGGGCCGCCGCCCATTCCGGAAATGCAGGGGCTGGAAGGCGCGCTAGCCGCGCTGCGCAAGCTGGCGGTCCGCGCCTAGCAATCCTCCACGGTCAGCGCCTCGAGTTCGATCTCGACCCGGTCGCGGGCGCGCCGCTCCCCCGCCACGACCATGTCGGCGACGAGATGGCCGCGCAGCCGGAACTCGGCTTCGGGCAATGCCGCCAGCCAGCGGTCGAGCAACGGAGATCCGATCGTGGCGATCGTGATCCGGTGCCGCGCGCCGGTGAAGGTCGCGCTCGCCCAGCTCGTCCAGTCCGCGGCGAGGATCGTCAGCGCGATCCCCTCCGCCTCCGCGGTACGTACCAGCACGCGTTCGAGCTGCGTCCCCGCGTCCAGCCGGCCGCTCATGGCCGCGGCTCCGGGGGCGGGGGCGAGGCGAGGAACGCTTCGACCCGCGCCAGCGTACGCGCCCGCAATTCGCGCCCATTGCGCAAGTCGCCGACCAGGCGCGGATCGCGCACCGCCAGCCGCCCGAATTTGGTTTGCGGCATGTCGTGCTTGCGCAGATACCGCTCCACCTTGCTCAAAATCGCCATCGATCACACCCGTTCCTTTCCCGCTGAATCCGACTCGAATGTTCATTAAATGTTCTCATTTCCAACTTGTCTAGGAAAATTCCTACGGCTATGAACCGGACATGGATTCACTCGAACAACGCGAGGCGCTGGAGCGCGCGGCCGCGGTGCGCGGGGAGTCGCTCGCGGCGCTGTCGCGGCTGATCGGCCGCAACGCGGCCTATCTCCAGCAGTTCGTGACGCGCGGCAGCCCGCGGTTGCTGGCCGAGGCTGACCGGCGCAAGCTGGCGCGCTATCTGGGGATCAGCGATGTCGCGCTTGGCGGGCCGGCCGCGGAGGGACTGGTGCCGGTGGCGCGAGTCGATGCCGGCGCGGCGGCGGGGCGCGGTCGGCTGGTGGAGAGCGAGCGGCGGAGCCAGTTGCTGCTCGATCCGGCCTTGCTGCGGCGGCTGGGGGTGCGCGCCGACATGGCCTCAACGATCCGCGTCGAAGGCGCGTCGATGGAGCCGACGCTATGCGACGGCGACGAGATCCTGGTCGACGGCGCGCGGCGGGCACTGGGCGCGCGGGCGGCGATCTATGTGTTTCGGCGCGACGGGCTGGTGGCGGTCAAGCGGCTGCGCGCGCTGGGCGGCGAGGTCGAGGTGGTGAGCGACAATCCCGCCTTTGCGGACGAGGTGGCGCCGGCGCGCGCGATCGACGTGGTGGGGCGCGTGGTGTGGCTGCACCGGGCGCTGGTTTAGCGGGCAGCTATCGGGTGGAAGGCGCCATCAACAGGGATCGTGCCAAAGCACCCCCTCTATGGTCTCATAGTAACACTCAGCGGGCATTCGTGGTGCGCGCCCCGGCCGGGGAATGTCATATCCCCAGCCTCCGTCGAAAAACGCCTTGATGGTGATGCTGACGCCCCATTCGTGAACCCAGACGAGTTCCGGACGGAGCCTTGCGATCGCGGGCGGCCATTGGTCCTTTGGGATCTCGATCAAACCTCGAGCAGCTGCCATTTGATGGCGTGAGGCCAGGGCTAGAGCTTCGGCCCTGGCGGCGCGCAAAGCAGCCGAGTCAGAAATCGGCCCTGGGCATCCGCTTAGCAGCGTGAATGCCAAAAGGATGGTGAGCGCGGATGTCCAATTGCTCCAAGCGGCCATGTACGAAGCTAATCATGCTACGGATGGCTCGGCAATGGGATGGAAGCGGTCGTCCGATCTACTCCAGCCCGAACAGCCGTTTCGCGTTCGCGTAGCGGATCTTGGCCTTCTCCGCTTCGCTCAGTCCGAGCTTGTCGAGCGCGGCGAGCGTCGCCGGGAGCGTCAGCTGGGGAAAGTCCGAGCCGATCAGGACATTGTCGATGCCGACGTTGCGGATCGTCCACACGAACTCGTCCTGGATCGGCGAGCCGGCGGCGATGTTCACCCCGCCGGAGATGTCGAAATAGATGTTGTTGCCGAACAGATTCTCCGCCGTGCGGGCGAGGGGGAGGATGTTCCAGAAGCGGAAGTTGAGCCCGCCCATATGCGCGAACAGGAACCTGGTCTTCGGCGCGGCGAGCGCGAGGTTGAACAGCTTCTCGCAATCGCCGGGCAGAATCGCGGCATTGTCCATCATCACTACCACGCCGAGCTCGCCGGCGCGCTTCGCCAGCGTCAGCACGCGTGGATCGGCGGCGTCGAAGCGCTGGGTGTGCGGGTGGATCTTGAGCACCTTGACCCCGCGCGCGGCGACGCGCTCGAGCTCGGCGACCGCGGCGGCGCCGTCATAGGGGTGGACCGTCGCGACGGGGAGCATGCCGGGATGGCGCGCGGCCATCGCGATCAGCGTGTCGTTGTTGGCGCGGGTCTGCTCGATCTTCCCTTCGGGGGCTTGGTGCGGGCCGCCGAACCACATCGCGCTGAAGCCGGCGACCTTGAGGTTCGCGGCCTTGAGCTGAGCTTCATAGTCGGGAATCGACGCCTCGCCCTTGTGCAGGTGGACATGCGCGTCGAACACGGGTTCCTGGGCGAATGCCGGCCCCGATACGGCCAGCATGGCGCCGGCGAGCAAGAACGATTTCACGCGAGTCCCTCCGCTTCGATTGTTCCGTCTCAGTCGGGGCGGCGCCGTACGCGATCGACCAGCGCGACCGCGATCAGCAGGGCGAGCCCGATGCCCATGCCGCTGATGAAGCCGACCGAGGGCTGGCCCTTGAGCACGCCGATCACCGTGCCAACGACCAGGCTCAAGGCGAGCAGCGCGCCGCCGGCGATCGGCGCTTTCGTGGGCGGGGCGGGAGGCTTGCGGTCCATGGACCTGTCCTTGCCACGTCCCGCCGCGGGACGCCACCGTCCCGTTGCGGCACGGCTGGAACGGGAAAAAGCATATGGTTTCCGTGAGTTTACCCTCGCAACGCGCGGAAGAGCCGGGGTTCGTCCGGCTGGCACGCACGGTGCGTGCTGGCGCGCGTCCCCACGCCGGAGTGCCCCCCGCTCATGTCGTCCGCCCTGTCTGCAACATCCGCCTTGCCCTATCTCGCCGATCGCGCCCACGTGACCGACGCGGCGGAGCTGATCGCGCTGTTCGGCGACGATGCGGGGTTCGAGGCGGCGGCGCGCGCGGACCGCTATCGCGATCTCGGCAACCACATCAACTTCTGCCGCTGGCGCCAGATCGAACGGCTGATCGTGCTGATGAGCGTCAACCGCGCGGTGGGCACGGTTCACTGATCGCGGACGTTGCAGTGGTGGCAGCCGCTCCCTAGCTTGCGGGCATCGACCACGACAGGAGCAACTGATGCGAACCCCCGAAGCCGTTGCCGGAATGCTGTGCCCCGTGTGCAAGACGGGCCTCCACATGAGCGACCGGCAGGGGATCGAGATCGATTACTGCCCGCAATGCCGCGGCATCTGGCTCGACCGCGGCGAGCTCGACAAGATCATCGAGCGCAGCGGCGCGGGCGAAGCCCCGGCCGCGCCGCAGGCGCCCCAGGCACCGCCGCCCCCGCCGCAGCAGGGCGGTCCGTGGCAGCAGGGCGGCGGCTATCCGCCGCAGCAGGGCGGCTATGGGCAGCAGGGCTATGGGCGGGGCGGCTATGGCCACGATCCCTATTACAAGCACAAGCGCCGGAAGAGCTTCCTCGAGGAACTGTTCGATTGAGGCAATTCCTCTCCGGAACGGGGAGGGGCAGCTTCGGCGGCGGTCCCCCTCCCCGTGCCGGGGAGGTCCAGGTCAGGCGAGCGCGCCCACCATCGCCTTCACTTCCATGAACTCGGCAAGCCCGAACTTGCCGTGCTCGCGGCCGTTGCCCGACTGCTTGTAGCCGCCGAAGGGCAGGCTGGGGTCGGGCTGACCGCCATTCACATAGACCATGCCGGCGCGCAGGCGGGGGGCGACGCGCTTCACCTCGTCGGGGGAGCCGAACACCACGGCTGAGAGGCCATAGTCGGTGTCGTTGGCGATGCGGACCGCCTCTTCCTCGTCCTTGTAGGGGATGATCGTCACCACCGGGCCGAAGATCTCCTCGCGCGCGATCATCATGTCGTTGCGCACGCCCGAGAACAGCGTGGGCTTGACGAAATAGCCGGTCTCGACGCCGTCGGGACGGCCGGGGCCACCGGTCTCGAGCTTGGCGCCCTCCTCGAGCCCCTTGCGGATCAGGCCCTGGATCTTCTCCCACTGGGTCTTGTTGACGACCGGGCCGATGTGGCGGCCCTCCGCGGCGGGATCGCCGGTCTCGACCGCCTTCATCACGCCAGTGGCGATCTGCGCGGCCTCGGCCGCCTGGCTCTCGTGGACGAGCATGCGCGCGGGGGCGATGCAGCTCTGGCCCGAGTTCATGAGCACGCTGAACAGCCCGACCTGGACCGCCTTGCCGAGATCGGCGCCCGGGAGGATGACGTTGGGCGACTTGCCCCCGAGCTCCTGATGGACGCGCTTGACCGTGTCGGCGGCGTTCTTCGCGACCTGCACGCCTGCGCGGGTCGAGCCGGTGAAGCTCACCATGTCGACATCCTTGTGGCGGCTGAGCGCGGTGCCGACGCCGGGGCCGTCGCCCTGGACGAGGTTGAACACCCCCGCGGGGACGCCGGCCTTGTCCATGATCTCGGCGAAGATCGCGGCACAGGACGGCGCCTCCTCACTCGGCTTGAGCACCATCGTGTTCCCCGCGGCGAGGGCGGGGGCGACTTTGGCGACGATCTGGTTCATCGGCCAGTTCCACGGCGTGATCAGCGCGACCACGCCGATCGGCTCGTGCACCACCAGGCTGTTGCCGATCCGCTCCTCGAACTGGAAGTCGCGCAGCGCCTTGATCGTCGACATGAGGTGGCCGATGCCGCTGCCGACCTGCGCGGTCCTGGCCAGCGAGATGGGCGCGCCCATCTCCGCCGCGATCGCCTCGGCGAGGTCACCGGCGCGGTTCTTGTACTCGGCGAGGATCGCCTCGAGCAGCGTCGCTCGTTCCTCGACGCTGGTGCGCGAGAAAGTCTCGAACGCCGCCTTGGCCGCGGCGACGGCCTTGTCTGCGTCAGCTTCCGAGCCCAGCGTGATCTCCGCCACGGCGGTCTCGGTGGCGGGGTTGATCACCTCGTGGCGGGTGCCGCCCTCGCTTTCGACCCACTCGCCACCGATATAGTGCCTGAGATAGCTGCGCATCCTCGCCTCCGGATTTTCCAAGATCGGGTATGGTCGACTAGATGGCGGCGGAACCGATGGGTTGCAACCCGAAACTGGAGGTGAGTGCATGGCGCGAATGGCGGTGATCGAGAAGACCGGCGGGCCCGAGGTGATCCAATGGGTCGAGCGCGAGCTGCCGCCGCCCGGGGCTGGAGAGGTGCGGGTGCGGCACAATGCGGTGGGACTCAACTTCATCGACACCTATCACCGCTCGGGACTCTATCCGGTGCCGTTGCCGAGCGGGCTGGGGAGCGAGGCCGCCGGGGTGGTCGAGGCCGTGGGCGCGGGGGTGACCTCGCTCGCGCCTGGGGATCGGGTGGCGACCTTCGGGCCGGGGCTGGGCGCCTATGCGTCCGAGCGCAACGTGCCGGCGGAAATCCTGGTGAAGCTGCCCGACGCGATCTCCGACGAGGTCGCCGCGGCGGTGATGCTCAAGGGCTGCACCGCGGAATATCTGGTCGAGCGCGCGGCGAGGGTGCAGGCCGGGATGACCGTGCTGGTCCATGCCGCGGCGGGCGCGACGGGACAGCTGCTGGTGCAGTGGCTCAAGCATCTCGGCGCGAGCGTGATCGGCACGGTGGGGTCGTCGGACAAGGCCGAGCGGGCGCGGGCGCTCGGGGCGGACCATGTGATCGAGTACAAGCGTGAGGACATCGCCGAGCGGGTGCGCGAGATCACCGATGGCGCGGGCGTGCCGGTCGTGCTCGACGGGGTGGGCGGGTCGACCTGGGAAGCCTCGCTAAAGTCGGCGGCGCGGCGCGGGCTGATCGTGAGTTTCGGCAATGCCGGCGGGCCGGTGGAGGGTGTGAACCTCGGCACGCTGAGCCGTCACGGCTCGCTGTTCGTCACGCGGCCGACATTGGGGGATTATTACGCGACGCCCCAGGAGCGCGAGACGGGCGTGGCGCGATTGTTCGAGCTGGTCGCGAGCGGCGTGCTCGGCGTCGAGATCGGGCAGCGCTTCAAGCTCGAGGACGCTGCCGAGGCGCACCGCGCGATCGCGGCGGGCGAGACGATGGGCGCGACGCTGCTGATCCCCTAGCGCTTCTCCTTGCTCAGCCGCGTGATCAACGCCGCGCTACGCAGCGCCTGGAGCGGAAGCGAAGTCAGGTCGACCCACTCGCCCTCGGCATGCGCGCCGCCGCCCGCGGCGCCGAGGCCGGCGAGCGTGTCGACATCCGCGGCGACGAAGGCCGAATCCGCGGCGCCACGGCGCGCCGGGTCCATCTCGGCCATTTCGGGAAGCTTGAGCTCGCGGTTGACGATGTTGAGCTTGGCCAGCAGCGCGCGGTTGCCGTCGGTCGGCGCCATCGGCGGATAGCCCTCCTGGAAATCGAGCTTGGCGCTGGTGCCCGGCAGGCTCTTGGCGACGATCGCCAGCATCGCGGCGCGAGTCTTGGCGTCCTGCTCGGGGGTCAGCGCGCGCAGGTCGCCGCGCGCGACCGCCTGTTCGGCGACGATGTTGGTCTTGCCGCCGGCGCTGACCTGATAGTTGTTGGCGGCGAGCGTCGCGGGGGTGCCCGCGGCCATCACGCCGACGTTGAAGGTCAGGTTCGCCTCGGGCAGCGTGCGGCGGAACTCGTCGAGGATGCGTGCCAGCTCATAGGCCGCGCCATAGCCGAGATTGGCACCGAACACACCGCTCGAATGCCCGGTCCTGCCGGCGGTGGTCAGCGTCCAGTTGGTCGAGCTGCGGCGCGCGACGGTGCCGGTGTCCTTGCCATCCTCGCGCGCGAGATTCTCATATTCCAGCGCGACGTCGGCCCATTTGCCCGCAGCGATCAGGTCGCGGCGCGCGATCGCGAGCGGCGCGCCGGTGCGCTCCTCGTCGCCGGTCAGGACGATCTTGATGTCGGCGTTCCTGAGCGTCCCCGCCGCCTGCATCGCGCGCATCGCGGCGATGATCACCACGACCCCGCCCTTGTCGTCGCCGATGCCGGGGCCGCTGGCGCGTGTCCCCTCGCGAACGAATTTCTGGAAGGGCGATTCGGGCTCGAACACCGTGTCGAGATGGCCGATCAGCAGGATGCGCTTGCCGCGGCCATTGCCCCTGTGAGTCGCGATGAGGTGGCCGGCGCGGCCGGTCTCCTTCATGTCGATCCACTCGACCTGGAAGCCGAGCGGTTCGAGCTCGGCGCGGACCATCGCGCCGACCCTGGTCACGCCGTCGAGATTGAGCGAGCCCGAGTTCTGGTTGACCAGCTTCTCCAGCAGCGCGACGTGGCGCTCGGTCTCGGCGGTGACGGTGGCCGCCATCTTCTGCTCGGCCGCAGTCTGGGCGGCGGCGGGCAGGGCGACGAGGAGGGCGAGCGGAGCGAGGATGCGGAGCATGGCGCGCAGTTAAAGCGGCTGGCCGCGCGCCCGGCAAGCCTCAGCCGGGCGTCACCATGAAGATCTCGCCGTCGAGATCGACGAGGAACAAATTGCCCGCGGCATCCTCGCCGAACGAGGCGAGCTGGTTGATCGTCCCGGCGTCCGGGGTGAAATCCAGATTTCGGCGCTCATACTGGCTCGAGGCGAGCGTGCTGCCCGCGACCAGCGAGGTCGCCGGAACGCTCCAGATATTGCCGCTGATGAAGTCGCCGAACACATAGGCGCCGACGAGCGAGGTGACCGGGCCGCGGTAGACATAGCCCCCGATCACGGAACGGCCCTGCCGCGGGCCGGTGCCGTGGGTGTATTCGGTGACTGGCGCGGTGAGCCCGGCGGGTGCGGTGCCGCTGAAGGGCTGCGTCCCCTCGAGGAAGCGCCAGCCGAAATTGAGGCCCGGCTGGTCGGGCCGGACCACGTCGATCTCCTCGCGCGCATTCTGGCCGACATCGCCGATGATCAGCCGGCCATCGGGCGCGAAGGAGGCGCGGAACGGGTTGCGCAGGCCGAGCGCGAAGACATGCGGGTCACCACCGCCGGCGAGAAAGGGATTGCCGGGGGCCGGGACATAGTTGCCGCCGCTCTGGGCGAGGCGCAGGATCTTGCCGAGGCGCACATTGGTGTTCTGGGCATTGTTGCCCGGATCGCCGCTGCCGCCGCCGTCGCCGATCGCCATGTAGAGATGTCCGTCCGGGCCGAAGCCGAGCCAGCCGCCATTATGGTTGTTGTTGGTGGGGTGGGGTATGCGCAGGACTACGGTGTAGGGCGTCGCCGGGCTGCTCAACGACAGTGCGCGGAGCTCTACTGCCCCGTCTGGCGCGGTCGCGACGACGAGCGCTTCGCCATAGGTGGCGGGCGCATTGGTGTTGACGACGAGGCCGAGCAGCCCGCGCTCGCCATCGGTCGCGAGGCTCCCCACGGTGCGCACCAGCGTCTTCGCGCCGGTTGCCGGATCGAGCCGCCAGATGCCGCCGCCTTTCTCGACGACATAGACCTGCGCGGAACCGGGGATCGGGGCGACGTAGAGCGGCTGACTGAAGCCGGTGCCGACGCGGCGTACGGCGATGCCCTCGCGGGTGTCGGTGACGGTGATCGCGACGTCCTGCGTGGCGGTGAGCGAGCCGTCGCTGACGCGCAGCTGGACTTGATAGACATTGTCGCCGTCGGCGTCGGTGGGCAGCTCGAAGCTCGGTGCGGGTGCGAACGCCAGCGCACCCGCGGGCGTGATCGTGAAGCGACCGGCATCGGCGCCGCCGGCGATCGAGAAGGTGAGCGGGTTGCCGTCGGGATCGCTGGCGGTGGCGGTGTAGGCGGCGGTGGTGTTCTCCGCGACCGAGGCGGTCGCGGCGGAGGTGAAGCTGGGCGCGCGGTTGGCCGGGGAGGGAGTCGGCGTGGGCGTGGGTGTCGGGGAGCCGCCGCCGCTCCCGCTGCATGCGGCGAGCAGCGCCGCGGTGCCGATGAGAACCAGCCGCATCGCTTCCTCCTGTCGTGACAGGTCCGAAACGCGCGAGCGCGGCTTTGTTCCCGCGGCGCGGGAAGAGTCGTGGTTAGCGCCGCTACACCATATGCCGCGCGGCCGAGCGGGCCGCGCGATCACTGGATCAATCGAGGTTGAGCGCGGCCTTGATGTCGGCCCAGGCAACGAACTTGAAGTTCTGCGCGTGGGGCGGGTTGTAGCCGTCCTGCGCGATGAACAGGCCGCCGGGATAGCCGGGACCGAAATCGCCGGTGATCACTTCGATCCCGTCGGTCTCCTCGGTCGAGCCGAGCTGGCCGGCGGCGACGCGGAAGCGGCCGACATAGGTTTCGTCGGACAGGCGGTAGACGGCATAGGCATGGTCGCCCTGGCTCGAGACCAGGAGATAGCCGCCATTGCCCTCACCCTCGGCGGCGATGGCGACGCCCTCGACATCGATGGTCAGGCGCTGGCCGTCGGCCGCCGCGATCCTGGTGCCCTCGACCGAACCTTCGGCGCGCGCGTCGAAGCGCCACACGCCGGCATTCTCTTCCCCCGCATAGAGGCGCTGGGTGCGCTCGTCGACGACGCAGCCCTCGGATTGCGTCGCAAGCTTCATCGTGCGGACGAGCTTGCCGGTGGGCGTGGCACCCGACAGGTCGAGTTCGATCTGGCGGATGGTGCCGTCCTTGATCACGTTGAAGGCGTGGAGCTTCCCACTGGTGCGGTAAAGGCACACGCCATAGGCTTCGCCGGCGCCGGCCGGCACTGTTCCGAGCGGGACGAGCCTGGCGGCGGCGGTGTCGAGGCGGAACAGCGCGAGCTTGGCGTTCTTGCGATCGTTGCGGTCGCTCGCCGCGACGATGATCCCGGCGTCGTCCATGTCGCGCAGGTCGACATTGTTGACCTGGCCCGCGTCGATGAAGAAGCGGTCCTTGCCGCTCAGGTCATAGACGTGGAGCCCGGCCTTCTTGTCGGTGCCGACGATCAGGCTGGCGGCGGGGTCCGCCGCGTTGCGCCAGATCGCGGGGTCGTCCGCGGCATCGGCATTGGCGGTACCGACCGCCTGGGTCTCGCCACGCGCCTGGACCGTCTGGGCGGGCGTGGTGGGGATGACCGGGACCTTGGGACCGGTGGCGGCGCAGCCTGCCGCCGCGAGCGGCAGCAGGCTGATCATCAGGGCGTTCTTCAGCATCAGAAGGCGACGCGTGCCATGACCTGGAACACGGGGCCAGCCTTCTCGCGCTCGAGCTCATACTCTTCATAGTCGTCGCGCGCGATCTGGCCGGTGATGCTGTTGAACTTGTCGAAGGCTTCACGCTTCTCGCCGTCGAGCAGGTTCGAGCCGACCGCGCGGAGCGTGATGTTCTTGCCGAAGCGCTTCTCGACGAACACTTCGAGGTCCGCGCCGTAGGTCGTGTGGACCTCTTCCAGATAGTTGCGGTCGAACGCGCCGCCCTGCTTGCGGTAGGTCGCGCCGAACGCCGCGCCGAAGCTCGGGAAGTTCTGGATGAAGCCGAAATTGTAGACATAGTCGGACTGGCCGTTGAAGCGGCGGTCGCCGAACTCGTCGGTGATCTCGCTGTCGAGCAGCGAGAAGTTGCCGAACACGCCGGTGTCGGGCAGGCCGAGAAAGCCGAGGCTGGTCGAGAGGTCGAACTCGATGCCGTAGACCTTGCCGTCGCCGGTATTGGCCGGGGTGTAGACGAAGGTGCCGGGGCCGCCGCTGCCCTCTTCCTGGGTATTAATGACCTCGATCAGGTCCTTCACGTCGCGGTAGAAGAAGTTGATCCCGATCACGCCGGTGCTGCCGATGCGATGCTCGTAGCCCAAGTCCGCGCCCCATGCCGATTCGGGCTTGAGGAAGGGATTGCCGGCCAGATCATTGTCGCCGATCTCCTCGAAGATGCCCGGCGTGATGTGGTCGAAGCGCGGGCGGCGAACCGTGCGCGCGCCCGAGACGGTGATACGGCCGCCGCCGCCGACCTCGATCTTCGCCGACGCACTGGGCAGCAGATGGTCATAGTCCTGCCGCACGGACAGGCCGTCGACGCGGTTGGTGATGCGGCTGTTGGTATTCTCCCAGCGCAGGCCGACTTCCCAGCGCACCGAACCGGTGTCGCCCTCGATCAGCGCGAACAGGTCCTTGCGTTCTTCCTTGACCCGGCTGTCGGCGGTCGGCGCGAAGCCGACGAAGCCGGCGGCATAGAGTTCGGGGCTCAGCGCGAACTGGCTGTAGCTGGTGTGGAAGGCGGTCGTGAGGTTGAAGCGCTGGCGGGTCGCTTCCTCGACATCGGCGTTGCGGACCTTGTTCTGGTAGTAGCCGCCGAATGCAAGATCGATATCCTTGCCGAGCGGCGCCTTGTGCTCGAAGCCGGCGCTGAACTCGGTATCGACGATATGCGTGTCGAAGCGGTCGCCGGTGAAGCGGGGCGTGGTGCGATCGAACTCGATCTCGTTCTCGGTCTCCCACTGCTCGTCGTTCATCTTGGCGTAGCCGACCTTGAGCTTGGTCTCGCCCGCCGACCATTCGTGGCTGATCTTGGCCCCGATCGAATAGTTGAACTGGTCGATATTGTTGATGTTCGAATTGTCGACCAGCAGGTTGCCGCCCGCGCCGTTGCGGACCGAGCCGCCCGAGCCGGTGGCCGAATTGTATTCGAACGAACGCTCGGTCTCGAGGCGATCGGTACGGACATAGAAGCCGCTGAGCTCGAAATCGGTGGTCTCGCCGTCGATATCGTAGCTGGCGTTGAAGGCGTAATCGGTGCCGTCGCGCGTGTCCGACTGATCCTCGCGGTTCTGCAGCGTGCCGCCCGGCTCGTCGAAGCGCAGGCTGAACTTCTTCTTGGGGTTGTAGCGGCCCTGCACATTGGCACCGAGCAGGATGCGGCCCGGTCCGACCTTACCGCCGAACACCGCGCCGAGGCTCGGCTTAACCTCGCCGTCGTCGAAGAACAGGCCGCCGGCGCGGACATAGCCGCCGTCGAGCTGGTAGCCGTCGCGCAGCACGATATTGAGCGTGCCGGCGACCGCGTCGCCGGTGCGGCGCGCGGAGGAGGAGCGGACGATCTCGACCTGCTTGATCAGCTCGGCTGGAATGCGGTCCATGAAGAAGCCGCGATCGGCCTGATTGCCGGGCACCTTCTCGCCGTTGATCAGGATCTGGGTGTAGCCCGGGTCGAGGCCGCGCAGGCGCGGGCCGTCGCTCTCGATCACGTCGGAGAGGAAGGTGACCGAGGGCACGCGCTTGAGGGCGTCGCCCGCGGTCAGCGGCTCAAAGCGCTGGAAGAACTCATTATCATAGACCAGCTCGGGCTCGGCGCCTTCGGTGCGATTGCGATAGGCGATGGTGCCGTTGACGACGACGTCGGCGGCGGTTTCGATCTCCCCCGTCGCCGGAGCCGGCTGGGCATCCGCGTCGGCAGTCTGCGCAGCGGCGGGCACGGCGAGGCCCAGAGCGAGGCTGCCGATGCCGGCGGTGAGGAGAAGCTTGCAAGTCGTGTTCATAACGCCCCCGTCATCAAGAGTCGGGGCGCTCTAGGCAGGCTTTCTGACAGTCGGGTGCGGTTTCGATGACTCTTCGGGGTCGAATATATTACAGTTTCGCGGCGCTGAATTTCGCGACTTTTTGGTCACACTCTGGTGGTCGGCCTCGGCTTACCAGTCCCAGGTGACGTCGATGAGGTGCGGCATCCAGCGGTGACGGATCAGCGTGAAGCTCCAGGGCAGCGTCTGGAGCAAGACATCGTAGCTCCTGCGCTGGACGGTAAGACGCCAGAAATCTTCCCCGGGCTCGATCCGGCCTTCGCGTTGCAGCCAGCCAATGCGCAGGCCATCGATCGACGTGTCCCGCATCTGCGGCCAGTGGGCGATCACGGCAGCAAGCAGCCCGCCGCAGATTTCGAGATCGGTCTCGACGACGGCAATCGCCGGAGCGACCGGTGCGGAAAGCGGAATTCCGGCCAGCAGCTTGTTGAGTGCCAGCTCCGGCTCGGGGGTGTCGAGCCGGCCGGTGACGAGATATTGGAGAAGATGCACCGCCCGCGACGCCGCCTCCGGGCCTCCCATATGGGGCTGGCCGTCGGTGCCCGCCGTCAGCAGACCAAGCCGATCGAAGAGGAGCGGGAAATAAGGGTGGAGCAGAACCAGCCCGGCATTGGCAATGTGAACGGGATGCCCCAATCCATCCTGGAGCATTCGCTCGATCTCGACGGACATGGTCTTCTCTCCCCCGGAAGGTGCGGCGATGCGCCCTCGATGCGACTATATTCCGGGGGCGCAACCTGTCGAGCGCGAGGATCGAACGACCCGCACGAAAACGCCCGGACCCTCACAGGTCCGGGCGTCTCGCTGTCCGGCGCCGCTTCCCCCGGGGGGGGCGGCGCTTGGGAACGGATCGGCGATCAGGCCGAATAGTACATGTCGAACTCGACCGGGCTGGGGGTCATCTCCCAGCGTGCGACTTCGCCGCGCTTGAGCTCGATATAGGCGTCGATCTGGTCCTTGCTGAACACGTCGCCCTTGAGCAGGAAGTCCATGTCGGCTTCCAGGCTGTCGAGTGCCTCGCGCAGCGAACCGCACACGGTCGGCACCTCGGCCAGTTCCTCGGGCGGAAGGTCATAGAGGTTCTTGTCCATCGGGTCGCCCGGGTGGATCTTGTTTTGGATGCCGTCGAGGCCCGCCATCAGCAGCGCGGCATAGGCGAGATAGGGGTTCGCCAGCGCGTCGGGGAAGCGGAACTCGACGCGCTTCGCCTTGGTGCCCGCGCCGTACGGGATGCGGCACGAGGCCGAGCGGTTGCGCGACGAATAGGCGAGCAGCACCGGCGCCTCATAGCCCGGCACCAGCCGCTTGTAGCTGTTGGTGGTCGGGTTGGTGAAGGCGTTCAATGCCTTGGCGTGCTTGATCACGCCGCCGATGAAATAGAGGCACATCTCGCTGAGGCCGGCATAGCCGTTGCCCGCGAACAGCGGCTTGCCGCCGTCCCAGATCGACATGTGGGTGTGCATGCCCGAGCCGTTATCTTCCTTGATCGGCTTGGGCATGAAGGTCGCGGTCTTGCCATAGGCATGCGCGACCTGGTGCACGACATACTTGTAGATCTGCATGCGGTCGGCGGTCTGGACCAGCGTGCCGAAGGTCAGGCCGAGCTCGTGCTGCGCGGCGGCGACTTCGTGGTGGTGCTTGTCGCAGGGCAGGCCCATTTCGAGCATGGTCGAAACCATCTCGCCGCGGATGTCGACGGCGCTGTCGACTGGCGCGACGGGGAAGTAGCCGCCCTTGGCGCGCGGGCGGTGGCCCATATTGCCGCTCTCATACTCCTTGCCGGAGTTGCCGGGCAGCTCGATATCGTCGAGCGCGTAATAGCTGGTGGAATAGCTGTTCTCGAAGCGGACGTCGTCGAACATGAAGAACTCGGCCTCGGGACCGACATAGACGGTGTCGCCGATGCCGAGCGACTGGAGATAGGCCTCCGAGCGCTTCGCGGTCGAGCGCGGGTCGCGGGCATAGAGCTCGCCGGTCGAGGGCTCGACGATGTCGCACACCAGGATCAGCATCGGGGTGGCGCTGAACGGATCGACCCAGACGGCGTCGAGATCCGGCTTCAGGATCATGTCCGACTCGTTGATCGCCTTCCAGCCCTCGATCGACGAACCGTCGAACATCAGGCCGTCGGTCAGCTCGTCCTCGCCGAGCACGCCGGCGACCATGGTCAGGTGCTGCCACTTGCCCTTGGGGTCGGTGAAGCGCAGGTCGATCCACTCGATCTCCTGATCCTTCACCATCTTCAGAATGTCGGCGGCGGAATTAGCCATTGGAACCAAGCCCCTTTCTCTCGCTTGTCAGTACCGGCAAGTGCCGGAGAATCATGTTGCGCCGCAGCGCAGTTTCGTGAAATTTTTGCAGTGCGTCAAATCAGATGGCGTTGTCGTCGCGCTCTCCCGTGCGGATGCGCAGCGCGGTCTCGACCGCGGTGACGAAGATCTTGCCGTCGCCGATGCGGCCGGTCTGCGCAGCGGTCGCGATCGCCTCGACCACGCGGTCGGTCAGCGCGTCCTCGACCACCACCTCGAGCTTCACCTTGGGCAGGAAGTCGACGACATATTCGGCGCCGCGATAGAGCTCGGTATGCCCTTTCTGGCGCCCGAACCCCTTGGCCTCGGTCACGGTGATCCCCGACACCCCCACCTCGTGCAGCGCCTCCTTCACCTCATCGAGCTTGAACGGCTTGATGATGGCTTCGATCTTTTTCACGGCCTGTCGTTCCCCTGCTTTATGGGCCCTGGTGTCGCGCGCGCTCGTCCCGGCTTGCCTGGTCCCGCGTTGATGCGGGCGAAGGCACGGACAAGGATCAAGCGAAACGCCCCTCGGCGCGCGGGTTGCACGAGCCGTGCCAAGAATCCGCGCCGCAGGAATCCGCGGGCGGGCGACGGCGGCGCACCGGCGCCTGCCTAACAATTGGGCAGTCAACGGCAAATGATGCGCGATTGCGGGGCAGCCTTGCGAGCGGCGGAGCGGAGGTGTAGCGGTTCGCTATAACACCTGACCGGGGACTCTACCGATGCGCTTCGCCACCGTTCTTCTCGCCACGCTGCTCGCCAGCACCGCCGTTTCCGCCGCGCCGGCGCAGCAGGTTCCGCCGCCCGCGGCGCAGCCGGGCGAGAGCGCGGAGGACGCGCGGCTGCGCAAGCTGTTCCACGACAGCGACGAAGCGCTGCTCAAGCGCCAGCCGCTACAGGCGATCTTCCGCGGCGACCTGCGCTACGCCGACCGGCTCGGCAACTATTATACCGACGCCTTCAACGCGGCCGAGAAGGCGGCGGCCGAGGCGGACCTCGCTGCACTGAAGCGCATCGACCGCGCCAAGCTCAACCCGGTCAACCGCATCGCCTATGACGTGTTCAAGGCGGACCAGGAGCGTGGACTCAAGGGCTTCCGCCCGGCGATCCTCGGCGTCACCAAATATCTGCCGATCGACCACTTCAACGGCTTCCAGACCTTCTACCCCGACTTCGCGTCGGGACAGGGGGCGGCGCCGTTCAAGACGGTGGTCGACTATGAGAACAATCTGAAGCGCAACGTCGAATATGCCGCGACCTATGACCGCGTGATCAGCTTGTTCCGCGAAGGCATGAAGCGCAAGATCGTCCAGCCGAAGCTCGTCGTGCGCAACATGATCGGCCAGTTCGACAAGCTGATCGCGCAGGGCGTCGAGGGCTCGGTGTTCTACGCGCCGGTGAAGACGTTTCCCGAGGGGGTGAGCGCGGCCGATCAGGCGCGGCTGCGCGCGGCCTATGCGGCGCAGGTCAAGGACGTGCTGATCCCGGCGCACCAGCGCATCCGCGACTTCCTGGCCAACGAGTATCTCGCGGCGGCGCGCGACAGCGTCGGAACGTCCGCGCTGCCCGGCGGCGCGGCGGTGTACGACTATGCGATCGAGAGCAACACGACGCTGCCGCTGAGCGCCGATTATGTGCACAATCTCGGCCTGTCCGAGGTCAAGCGCATCCTCGCCGAGATGGAGGTGCAGAAGGCGAAGGTCGGGTTCAAGGGCACGCTGGCCGAGTTCTTCACCTTCCTGCGCACCGATCCGCAGTTCCAGCCCAAGAGCGCCGAGGCGCTGCGCGAGGGCTATGAGGCGATCGGCAAGCGCGTCGACGCACGCGTGCGCGAGCAGTTCTCGCTGATCCCCAAGACCCCGCTCGAGATCCGCCCGGTGCCCGATTACCGCGCCGAGGGCGATGCCGCGGGCAGCTATGTCCAGGGCACGCCCGACGGATCGCGGCCGGGGGTATTCTTCTACAACACCCACGACCTGCCGGTGCGCTACATCTGGGGAATGGAGACGCTGTACCTGCACGAGGCAGTGCCGGGACATCATTTCCAGATCAGCCTGGCGCAGGAGAATGCGGCGCTGCCGGCGTTCATGCGCTTCGGCGGCAACACCGCGTTCGTCGAGGGCTGGGCGCTCTACGCCGAGACGCTGTACAAGGACCTCGACGTCGCGGTGGAGCCGTACCAGCGGATGGGCGGCCTCAGCGACGAGATGCTGCGCGCGATGCGGCTGGTGGTCGACAGCGGGCTCCACGCCAAGGGGTGGAGCCGCGAGCAGGCGATCGATTACATGCTCGCCAACTCGCCGATGCCCAAGACCGACGCGATCGCCGAGGTCGAGCGTTACATCGCGATTCCGGGACAGGCGCTGGCCTACAAGGTCGGCCAGCTGACGATCCTCAAGGCGAAGGCCAAGGCCAAAGCGGCGCTGGGCGACAAGTTCGACCCGCGCGCCTTCCATGCCGAGGTGCTCGACACCGGCGCGCTGCCGATGCCGGTGCTCGAGAAGAAGATCGACGACTGGATCGCGGCGGCGAAGTAGCCTCCTCCCTACACCCTCACCCTTCCCACTCGCTGCCTTCGGCAGCGGAAGGGCGAGGGTGAACAGCCTAGATCGCCATTCCCGCCGCCCAGCCGCTCGCCCAGGCCCATTGGAAATTGTAGCCGCCGAGCCAGCCGGTGACGTCGACCGCCTCGCCGATCGCGTAGAGGCCGGGCGTGTCGCGCGCCTCCATCGTCTGCGAGGAGAGGCCGGCGGTGGCGATGCCGCCGATCGTCACCTCGGCCTTGGCGAAACCCTCGGTGCCATTGGGGTGGAAGCGCCAGGCGGCGAGGCGGCGCTCGGCTTCGGTGAGCTTCTTGTCGGGCGTGTTGGCGAGTTCGGTGTCGAGCGCAAGCTGGTCGGCAAGCGTGTCGGCGAGGCGATTGGGGAGAGCGTCGCCGAGCAGCTTGCGCAAGCTCGCGCTGGGCTGGGCGCGCTTGGCGTCGGTGAGCCAGCCGGCGGCGCGATCGGGCAGGAAGTCGATCTCGACCGGCTCGCCATGGCGCCAATAGGAGCTGATCTGGAGGATCGCGGGGCCGGAAAGGCCGCGGTGCGTGAACAACGCCGCTTCGCGGAACTTCGCCTTGCCCGCGCGCGCCTCGACCGGGGCGGCGACGCCGGACAGGTCGCGGAACAGCACTTCGTCCCCGCCGAGCGTCAGCGGCACCAGCGCGGGGCGCGGCTCGACCACCTTGAGGCCGAACTTGCGCGCGAGATCATAGGCGAAGCCGGTCGCGCCCATCTTCGGGATCGACGGGCCGCCGGTGGCGATGACGAGGGCAGGGGCGCTGGCCTCGCGACCGCCCCAAGCGACGCGATAGACGCCGTCAGCGTGCGATACGTCGCGGATCGCGTGGCCGAGCGCGACCTCGACTCCGCCGGCCTCGCATTCCGCCAGCATCATCGCGACGATCTGCCTGGCGCTGCCGTCGCAGAAGAGCTGGCCCAGCGTCTTCTCGTGCCAGGCGATGCCATGGCGCTCGACCAGCGCGAGGAAGTCGTGCTGGGTGTAGCGGCGCAGCGCCGACTTGGCGAAATGCGGATTGGCCGAGAGATAGCGGTCGGGCGCCACGTGCAGGTTGGTGAAGTTGCAGCGCCCGCCGCCCGAAATCAGGATCTTCTTCCCCACCTCGCCGGCATGATCGATCAGCAGCACGCGCCGCCCGCGCTGGCCGGCGGTCGCGGCGCACATCATCCCCGCCGCGCCGGCGCCCAGGATGATCGCGTCGAAGAAGGCGGGGGCGGGCATCGGCGGCTCCATGCCCGCTTTGCCGCGCGGGGGCTAGGCCGGGCTGCGCGATGCCTCGGGAAGCGGCGCGGCCTCGGCCACGGGCTCGCCGCCATAGCGCCAGGGGAGATCGATCCATTCGCGCAGCGTGCGCGGCTGATCGATTCCGGCGATGCCGGTCGCGGGCCATTCGTCGCGCGCGGGGAAATAGGCGGTGCCGAACAGGCGGTCCCAGAGCGGCGTGATCGCGCCGAAGTTGCGGTCGAAGTGCCGCGGCTCGAGCGAATGGTGGATGCGGTGGAACTGGTTGTCGACCACCAGCCAGCGCAGCGGGCGCAGATGCAGCCGCGTCGAGGAATGGATATAGGCCGATTGCAGGTGGAGCAGCAGCACGACCAGCGGCGCGGTCGCCGCGCTTTCCGACAGGATCAGGCTGGCCGGCAGGGCGATCAGCAGCGACTGGACCATCGGCTCGGTGAAATGATGGAAGGAATTGGTGCTGTTGAGCTCGCGGATCGAATGGTGCACCGCGTGATAGCGCCATAGCCAGCGGTGCTGGGCGCGGTGGCACCAGTAGAAGAAGAAGTCGCTGACCAGCGCGGCGGCGAGCGGCGTGGCGACCAGCGCCAGTGCGCCGGTCCACGAGATCGCCGCAGGCAAGACGATCAGCGGCGCGATGCCGAGCCTGGCGCGAAACGCGCTGAGTCCGGCATAGATCAAGGTCGCGACCAGCGACCAGATCGCCCAGAACACCAGACCGGGGACGCGGCTGGCGAGCGAATGCTTCTCATGCGGGAGCAGCAACTCGATCGCGGTGACCAGCGCCAGCACGAACACCGCGACCTGCGCGCCGGGCCAGAGCAGGGCAACGATCGAGGCGAACGAGTCCATCCGGCCGTGCTAGCCGTACATCCATGCCGAAAGGTTAAGCTCGTCGCGCTCGGGGGCGCTATCGCAGCTTCGCGATCGACAGCCCGTCGGCTTTCGCGCGGTCCTTGACCGATTCCTCGCTGCGGGTCAGCGCCTTCGCGATCGCCTTGAGCGCCATGCCCTTCTTCGCGAGCGTATGCAGCTTCTGCACCTCGTCCGGCCGCCAGGGCTGGCGGTGGCGCTCGAACTTGCTGTCGGACATCAGGCGCCGGCCCTCACAGATACGGCGGGCTGTGAAGGCCGGTCGGGCTCTGCGTGAAGATCTCGCAGCCGTCCTCGGTGATGCCGATCGAATGCTCGAACTGCGCCGAGAGCGAGCGGTCGCGCGTCACCGCGGTCCAGCCGTCGTCGAGCAGCTTCACGTCGGGACGGCCGATGTTGATCATCGGCTCGATCGTGAAGAACATGCCGGGGCGCAGCTCCGGGCCGGTGCCGGGACGGCCGACGTGGACCACCTCGGGCGCGTCGTGGAACACGCGGCCGAGGCCGTGGCCGCAAAAGTCGCGGACCACGCCGTAGCGGTGCTTCTCGGCATATTTCTGGATGGCGTGGCCGATATCGCCCATCGTGTTGCCGGGCTTGGCCTGCTCGATGCCGAGCATCAGGCATTCATAGGTGACGTCGACCAGGCGCTTCGCCTTCAACGGCACGTCGCCGACCAGGTACATGCGGCTGGTGTCGCCGTGCCAGCCGTCGAGCAGGGGCGTCACGTCGATATTGACGATGTCGCCATCCTTGAGCGTCTTCGGCCCCGGGATGCCGTGGCACACGACATGGTTGATGCTGATGCAGCAGCTGTGCGTGTAGCCGCGATAGCCGAGCGTCGCCGGCACCGCGCCGCCGTCGAACATGCGCTGCCGCACGAAATCGTCGAGCTCCGCCGTGGTCACGCCCGGCACGACATGCGGCACCAGCGCGTCGAGGATCTCGGCGGCGAGGCGGCCGGCGGCGCGCATGCCGGCGAATCCCTCAGGGCCATAGAGCTTGATCGCCCCGTCGCGGGCGAAATTGGTGTCGGCGGTCACGGCAACATATTCGGTCATCGATGTGATATAGGCGAAATGCGCCCGCTTTGCGAGTGCGCCGCCGGGCGCTATGGCCGATGCCCATGAGCGAGCGCATCTGGACCGCGGGCCTGGTGGTGATCGGCGACGAGATCCTCTCGGGCCGCACGCAGGACAAGAATGTCGCGCAGATCGCGGTGTGGCTCAACGTGCAGGGTATAAGGCTGGCCGAGGTGCGGGTCGTGCCCGACGTGCAGGAACGCATCGTCGAGGCGGTGAACGCGATCCGCACCGGCTATGACTATTGCTTCACTACCGGCGGGATCGGCCCGACGCATGACGACATCACGGTCGATGCGATCGCAGTGGCGCTGGGCGTGCCGGTGGTCGTCCACCCGCAGGCGCGCGCGCTGATGGAACGCTACTACGAGACTCGCGGAGGCCTCACCGAGGCGCGGCTGCGCATGGCGCGGGTGCCCGAGGGCGCCGAGCTGATCCCCAACCGCATGTCGGGCGCGCCGGGCATCCGCGTCGGCAATCTCTTCATCCTGGCGGGGGTGCCGCACATTACCGCGGGGATGCTCGACGCGCTCACCGGCACGCTCGAGGGCGGGCGACCGGTCGTAAGCGCGACGATCGGCTGCTGGGTTGCCGAAAGCGAGATCGCCGTGCTGCTCGGCGAGACCGAAAAGGCGTTCGCGGGGGTGGCGATCGGCAGCTATCCCTTCTTCCGCGAAGGCCGGACGGGCGCCAACTTCGTGGTGCGCGCGACCGATCCGGCGCTCGTCGAGGCGTGCGTCGGCGCGCTCGGCGGGCAACTCGCCGCCGCGGGGTACGAGGTCGTTCCCGGCGGAATCTGATATCAGCGCCCTTTACGTGCGATGCTGTACTGATAAGGTAACACAGTTCGTCGTGCTGAGGGGATCAACATGAAGATGAAACGGTGGATGGCGGCGCTTGCGCTGGCCGGGGCGGCGCTGCCGCTCGGCCTGGCGGCGACGCCCGCGGCAGCCCGGGGCGCCGCGCAGAAGCTTTCGGTCGAGACGCAATATTTCACGTTGCCCAACGGCCTGCGCGTGGTGCTGGCGAAGGACTCGATCTCGCCCACCGTCACTGTCGGTGTCTATTACGGCATCGGCTTCCGCATCGAGCCGCGCGAGCGCACCGGCTTCGCGCATCTGTTCGAGCATCTCTTGTTCCAGGGATCGAAGAACGCGCCTAAGGGCGTGCACATCAGCACCATCAGCAATGCGGGCGGCATCCTCAACGGATCGACGCGCTACGACTTCACCAATTATTTCGAGGTGGTGCCGTCCAACGCGCTCGAGCGCATGCTTTGGCTCGAGGCCGATCGCATGGCGAGCCCGGTGATCAACGACGAGGTGCTCAAGAACCAGCAGGGCGTCGTCGGCAACGAGGTCAAGGTCAACGTCCTCAACCAGCCCTACAGCACTTGGCCGTGGATCGACCTGCCGATGCTGGCCAACACCAACTGGTACAACAGCCACAATTTCTACGGTGAGCTCAAGGAGATCGAGGCGGCGACGGTGGCGGACGCCAGGCAGTTCCATGATGCCTTCTACAAGCCGAGCAACGCTGTGCTCGTGGTCGCGGGCGACATCGACTATGCGGCGACACGCGCGATGGTCGAGAAATATTTCGGCTGGATGCCCAAGGCCGCGCCGGTCAAGCTCCCCGACATCTCCGAGCCGCGCCAGACGGAGGAGAAGTTCCGGAGCCGCGTCGACAAGCTCGCGCCCAAGCCCGGCTGGGCGGCGGGTTATCACGTTCCGCCGCGCGGCACGCCCGAATGGTATGCGATGGGCCTGATCGACCAGATGCTGGTCAAGGGGCAGGACAGCCGCCTCTACCGCAAGCTGGTCGCCGAGACCGGCATCGCGGGCGAGGTCGGCGGCGGGATCAACTTCCCGCTGGGTACGATGTTCAACTATCAGGGCCCGATGCTGTGGAGCTTCAACTTCACGCACGACGCCAATCGCAGCCGCGACGAGATCAAGGCGGCGGTCGACAGCGTGATCGAGGATCTGCGCACCAAGCCGGTGTCGGCCGAGGAGCTGGCGCGGGCACGGACCAAGATGCGCTCGTCGCTTTACTCGACGATCGACGGGACGGGGCGGATCGGCCTGATCGACCTGCTCGCGGTCTATGCGCTGTTCGACAACGACCCCGCCAAGGTCAACGGGATCGAGGACGGCTTCGCCAAGGTGACGCCGGCGCTGATCCAGAAGACCGCGCAGGAATATCTGCGCCCGACCAACCGCTCGATCTATGTCATCGACCCCGGCGCGGCCCAGCCTGCCGCCGCCAAGCCCGCGGGAGCCAAGTAAGATGCGCCGCATGATCGCAAGCCTGACGGCTGCCGCCCTGATCGCTGGCCCCGTTGCCGCACAGGAGCTTCCCTCGACCCCGCCGCCGATCCCCGCGCCCAAGGCGTTCACGGTTCCGGCGTCGGAGACCTATTCGCTCGCCAACGGGATGAAGGTGACGCTCGTTCCCTATGGCGTGGCGCCCAAGGCGGTGGTGTCGCTGGTCACCTATGCCGGATCGGTCAATGAGGGCGAGGATACCTGGCTCGCGCTGCTCGCCGTCGACATGATGAAGGAGGGCGCCGCCGGGATGACCGGTGCGCAGATCGCGCAGAAGTCGGCCGACATGGGCGGCGGGCTCGGCACCAATGCCAGTCTCGAAAGCTCGACGGTGACGCTCAACGTGCTGTCCGAGCGCGCGGCGGAGGCGATTGCGCTGGTCGCCGACGTGGCGCAACGCCCGGCTTATCCCGACAGCGAGCTCGCGCGCGTCAAGGCCAACTGGAACCGCCGCCTCGCGGTGGCGCTGAGCCAGCCGGGCACGCTCGCCGATGCGGCGCTCGACCGCGCCTATTACGGCACCGATCACCCCTATGGCCGCGTGCTGCCGACTCCGCAGCAGTTCGGCACCTATACCACTGCGCAGCTCAAGGCGTGGCATGCGGCGAATTATGGGGCGAAGCGCTCGCACCTCTACATCGCCGGCAAGTTCGATACCGCGGCGGTGAAGGCGGCGATCGAGAAGGCGTTCGGCGGCTGGGGCGCGGGGCCCGAGCGACTGTCGCTGCCGCCGACCCCCAAGCCGGGGCCGCAGGTGTTGCTGATCGACCGGCCAGGTGCGCCGCAATCGACCTTCAGCATCGCTTATCCGGCGCCGCGCGCGGGCACCGCCGAGGATATCCCGATGCGCGTGTCGAACGCGCTGCTCGGCGGCTCGTTCAGCTCACGCATCACGCGCAACATCCGCGAGGCGAAGGGCTATACCTATTCGCCGGGATCGGGCGTCGCCTTCTATCCCGCCAATGCGGTGTGGACCTTCAACGCCGACGTGACCACCGCGGTCACCGGTCCCGCGCTCAAGGAGGTGTTTCACGAGATCCGCACGCTGCAGACGAACCCACCGGGCGAGGAAGAGGCGGCGGGCATGCGCCAGTATATGGCGGGTCTGTTCGTGATCCAGAACTCGACGCCCGCCGCGCTGGTCAACACCATGGCGACGCGCGACTCGCTCGGCCTGCCCCGCGACTGGATGGACACGTACGTCCCTGCTACGCTCGCGGTGACCCCGGCGCAGATGAGCGAGGCGGCGAAGAACTTCCCGCTCGACAAGTTAACGCTGGTGGTGGTGGGTGATCTCAAGGTGATCACGCCGCAGCTTCAGGCGCTTCCCGAGTTGAAGGGGATCGAGTTTAAGACGGTCACCGTTCCCTGAACGAATATTCAGGTTGACCAAGAAAGTAATATGGGGATGGCGCGAGCTGTCCCCATATTTTGTTTTGGACGCGCAACGTATTTTCGTCTGGGCGATGACAGTCAACGGCTCGTCGCAATTCTGGCGCGGATTAAGCGGCGAAATCCGGGTTCCATTCATTGACCCCCCGTTATGACCCACCAACCGGACATCGCGCGTCACGCGCATCGCCGGGCGCTCGCGGTGCTGCTTGCCGCCGCTGCCCTCCCTTCCACCGCGCTGGCGCAGGAGACGGTGACTCCACCGACGGTGCCGGCACCGACCGCGCAGACCCCGCCGCCCGCACCTGCTCCCGCACCCGCGCAGACCGGCGAATCCCGCACGCGCATCGCGCCGGGAGTGCTCGAGCAGGCCGAGCAGGAGGCGCAGGAACGCGCCGCCGCGCGCCGCGCCGAACGCGCCGAGGCGCGCCCCTCTCGTCCGGCGCGCCCGACGCGGGCCGTGGAGCGTCCCGAAGCAGCGGCGCGCGCCGAGGCCCCGGTTCAGCGCGCCGCGCCCGAGCCCGCAGCGCCGGTCGCGCCGGAGCCGGCCGCGCCGGTTGCCGCCGCGCCTGAGGTCACGCCGCCGCCCGGGGAGGTCGCCCCGGCGCCCGCCGAGCCGGTGACCACCGCGGAAACCACCGCGACAGAGCCCGCGCCGGTCAACGGGGGCAGCTCGGTGTGGCTGATTCTCGCTGCGCTGGGCCTGGCTGCCGCGGCGTTCGCGGCCTTCCTGCTGCTGCGCCGCCGGCCGCGCGATGAAGAGGTCGCCTATGACTATCGCGCCGCGCCCGAGCCCGTCGCGCCCGTTCGTGATCGTGCGGAGCCCGTGCTCCGGCCCGAGCCGGTTCGCGACGTCCCGGCGGCGGCTGCGCCACGCGCGGCCGATCCGGTCGCGGCCGCGCCGCTGTTCGTGACCAAGCCGGAAACGGCCGGGCTCAACGAAACCGCGCGCCCGCTCGACGAGACGCCGGCCCGGCCTGCCCGGAAGACCGATGACGTGCAGCCCGCGCTGGAGAATGCCGAACTGGTCACGCCCGATTCAGCGGATATCGATGCGGTGCTCGGCGGTGCGAAGCAGCATGGCGGACGCCCGCAGCTCGAGCTCGCGATGCGGCCGACCCAGGCTGGGATGAGCAGCCGCGGCGCGACGGTCGCGTTCGAGCTCACCGTCGCCAATGCCGGCGACACGCCCGCGGAGGACGTGCGGATCGGCGCGTTCATGCTGGGCGACAATGCCGCGGCGTCGTCGGAGATCGAGCGCCTGCTGACCAATCCGCCGGCCGGTCATGTCGTTCCGGCCGAACGCATCGAGCCGGGCGACGGCAAGCGGCTCAATGCGTCGGTCCTGCTGCCGCGCCAGCAGGTCGACGCGGTCGCGGGGGACAGCCATGACTTCACGCCGGTGCTGGTCGCCGACGCGCGCTACCGCCTGCCCGACGGCAGCGAGGGGCGTACCGCCGCCGCGTTCACCATCGGGCGCGTGAATGGCGGCGAGCAGCTCGTTCCTATCGCGCTCCAGGACGATCCGGCAATCTATGCCGACATCGAAGCGCGACTTCATAGCGTGCCCGCCAAGGTCTGAATGGCGAGAGCGCGCTGCCCGTCCCGCCGCCGGTCGCACGGTGGGACGGGCCTTGTTTGAGGCCGGCTGCACGCATTTTTTGGTGCCCCGGTTCATGTCCGTCATGCTAACGCGCCGCGCGTGACCGTGTTTACCCTTCGCGCGAGCGCCGCGCTGATCCCCTTCGTGCTTCTCGCCGCGCCGGCCGCCGGGCAGGACAGCCAGGCGCCGGTCGTCATAACGCCGCCGGTGGGCGACTTCAGCCTGCCCCCGTCCGGCCAGACGCCGACGCCGCGGCCGACGGCGGCACCGACGCCCGCGCCGACCTCGGCGCCGGTCGTCCAGCCGATCCCGATCCCGATCCCGACACCAACACCCGCCGTGCCGCCGCGTGCGAGGGCACCGCGTCCGGCCCAGCCGCCTGCGGCAGCTGTCGTGCCGTCTCCAACGGCGGCCACGCCGACGCCGGCGCCTTCGCAGAGCCCGTCGCCGGCCGTGCCGGCACCGGTTCAGCCAACACCAGCGTCGAGCGCGACCGCTACCCCCGTTGCGGATCCGGGTCTTCCGGACTGGTTCTGGCCGGCGCTTGGCGGTGTGGTGCTGCTCGTCGCCGGCGGGCTGGCGGGCTGGTGGATCGGACGGCGGCGGCGCGCGCGCGAGGATGCGATCGAAGACGAGGTGGGGGTCGCTCCGTCTCCGCCAGCCGCGCCGCCGGCACCGACGCCCGGCCCGCCGCCGCTCGCGCGCAAGACGCCGTCTGCCGCATCCGTGCCGCAAGCATCACCAGCGCCCGTCGCGGCAGCGCCGGTCGCGCCAGTGGCGCCGCCCGAGGGACCGCTCGTGGCGGAGATCCGGCCGCTGCGCGCGGCGATCCGCGATGGCCAGGTGACGCTCGACTTCGAGCTGTTCGTGCAGAATCGCGGACACGAACCGGCGGACAATATCCGCGCGGTGCTCGCGCTGCTCGGCGCCAATGCCGAGCAGGATGCGCAGATCGCGCGCTTCCATTCGGCGGCGCGCCTCGCCACGGGGTCGGAGCCGTTCAGCGTCGCGCCGGGCGCGGTGCATAAGCTCGATGCGCAGGTCAGCCTGCCCGGCGATCAGGTTCCCGTCGTGAACGTGCAGGGCAGGGCGATGTTCGTGCCGATCATCCCGCTGGCGCTCAAATGGTATGCCGGCCTCAGCATCCGCACGCTGCGCGACAGCTTCATGATCGGCACCGCGCCGGCGCCGGGCGGCGACAAGCTCGGTCCGCTCTGGGTCGAGCGCGCGGCGAGCGGGTTCGGGCAATTGGCAGCGAAGCGCTATGTGCCGAAGGTCGTCAACGCCTGAGCCGGTGTCGGCGGACCGCGCCGCCTCCAGATCGACACGACAACGAAAAGGGGCGGCCCGTTGCCGGACCGCCCCCTTCACTAGCAAGCGTAGCGCTCGCCGAACGAGATCCCCGCCTGCGCGAGGATGAGTCCCGTGCGCCTTGCGGCGCTCAGGCTCACTTGATCTCGACGGTCGCGCCGGCTTCCTCGAGCTGCTTCTTGAGCTTCTCGGCCTCGTCCTTCGACACGCCTTCCTTGACGGGCTTCGGCGCGCCCTCGACCAGGGCCTTCGCCTCGGTCAGGCCGAGCTGCGTGATCGCGCGGACTTCCTTGATGACGTTGATCTTCTTGCCACCGTCGCCGGTGAGGATCACGTCGAACTCGGTCTTCTCTTCCGCGGCCGGGGCAGCGGCGCCGGCACCGCCAGCGGCGGCAACGGCGACAGGAGCGGCGGCGGTGACGCCCCACTTCTCTTCGAGGAGCTTCGAGAGCTCCGCGGCTTCGAGGACGGTCAGCTCGGAGAGCTGGTCAACAAGAGCGTTCAGGTCAGCCATGATAGTTTCCTTTGGTCAGATTGGTTCGAAAATGTTCGCGAAAGAACGCCGCCGTCAGGCGGCCTCCTTCTCCGCATATGCCTTGAACACGCGGGCGAGCTGGGCCGCCGGTGCCTGGGTGACGGCCGCGAGCTTCGACGCCGGGGCCTGAAGCAGGCCGACGATCTTGCCGCGCAGTTCGTCGAGCGAAGGCAGCGATGCGAGCGCCTTCACGCCTTCCGCGTCGAGCAGCTGAGTCCCCATCGCGCCGCCGACGATCTCGATCTTGTCGTTCGTCTTGGCGAACTCGGCGACCACCTTGGCGGCGGCGACCGGGTCGGTCGAAGTGGACAGCGCCGTCGGACCCACGAGCAGGTCCGCAAGCACCGAATAGTCGGTGCCCTCGATCGCGATCTTGGCAAGGCGGTTCTTCGCGACCTTGTAGCTCGCCCCGGCTTCGCGCGCCTTGTTGCGGAGGTCCGTCGACTGCTTGACGGTCATCCCGAGGTTGCGGGTGACGACCACCACGGCGACCTCGTTGAAGGTGCGGTTCAGCTCGGCAACGGCTTCGGTCTTCTGAGCACGATCCATGCCGGTCTCCTCAAATAACCCCAACCCAAATGGTTGGAGCCGGTTACGCCGAGGGACGGGCGGATGCCCGACCCCCTCGTCCGAGGGGCATGATCGTCAGGGCCGGACTGCACCGGCGGGCTGACCCGGACACTCCATCGCACGGAAGGACCCGGTATAAATCTCTGTCCCCGTCTTGGCGGGAGATTAAGCCCCGGGTTCGAACCGGGGCACCCACTGTCTCGGACGGCACGCATGACCGGACGAGCCGGCCAAGCGAAGGCGCGCCAATAGCGGCTATGCGGGGAAAGTCAACCGCGCCTTGCGCTCAGGGCGCGGTGATCAGAATGACGACGCGGCGGTTCTCGCGGCGACCGGCGGTGGTGCCATTGTCCTCGATCGGGAAGCGCTCGCCCAGGCCGGCGGTGGAGACGCCGGCCGCCGGAAAGCCCGCGCTCACCAGCACCTGCGCGACGGTCGCCGCGCGGCGTTCGGACAGGCGCTGGTTATGCTCGGCGCTGCCGGTATCGTCGGCATGGCCCTCGACCGCGGCGTGGCGGATGCCGACGCCGAGCAACCGCTCGGCGACCCCGCGGATCCGCGCCGACTGATCGGGAAGCACTGCGCTCTCGTCGGTCGCGAACAGCAACCGGTCGTTGATGCTGAACTCCCAGCCGCGCTGGGTCTCGGCGAACCCTTCGGAGGTCAGCACCGCGAGCTGCGCGCGCGTGAAGCGCGAGCCGTTCTTCGACATCTGGCACCCGCCCAGGACGAGCGCGAGAAGGGCGAGCAGCAGGCCGGTACGCATGAACGAGAACATGATTCTCAGCCTCCCTGAGTCTGCGTGCGATTGGAATCCTTGCTCGCGTACATCGCCGCGTCGGCGTGGTTGACCAGCGCGGTGAGATCGCGGCCGTCGATCGGATAGATCGCCGTACCGAGGCTGAGGCGCATCGCGAACGCCTCGCCCGAGGGAAGCTGGATCGGCTCGGCCATGCGCGCGGCGATCTCGCTCGCCACTCGCTCGGCCGCGTCGCTGCCGCTGGGCGCGGCGAGCAGGATCGCGAACTCGTCGCCGCCGAGCCGCGCCGCTATGTCGCGCGCGCGCAGGCAGCTGCGGATCCGTGCCGCGACCTCGATCAGCACGATGTCGCCGGCAGCATGGCCGTGGCGGTCGTTGACCTGCTTGAAGCCGTCGCCATCGGCGTAGAGCAGCACGAAGCTCGCGTCGCCGGCGCGTGCCTCCGCGATCATCTCCGCGCCCCTGCGCTCGAAGTTGGTGCGGTTGGGCAGGCCGGTGAGCGCGTCGTGGCTCGCCTTGTGGCTCAGCGTCTCGTTCTCGCGGCGCATGTGCTGGCGCCAGTCGGTGAGCTCGGCGATCAGCGCGTTGAAATCGGTGCGCAGCGTCTCGACCTCGCGGATCGAAGCGGGCGGCACGCGGCGGTCGAGCGCTTCCTCGCGGCGGAAGGCGTGCGCGACCTCGGCGATCGCGTTGAGCGGCACGACGATCTCGGCGCGGAGCCGGCGCGAAAGCATATAGGCGGCGATCCCGGTGATCACCAGGCAGACCAGGGTACCGAGGAAGCCGTCGCGGATATAGGCGGCGATCGCGCTGCCCTCGCCGCGTACGCGGATCGTGCCGATTCGCCGGCCGAGATGGGTAACCGGTTCCTCGATCGGCGCCGCGAAGAACAATCGGTCGGCGATCATCCGTGCCAGCGAGGCATCGTCGCCCTGCCGGTCGACCGTGGCGAGCGGCGTGCCGTCCTCGCGCAGCACCACGATCTCCGCGACGCCCGATTCCAGCATCGGCATGATGCTCTGCTGCGCGGCCGCCGGATCGTCGAACACCAAAGCCGGCGCTGCGCTGTACCCGGCCGAGCGGCCGATTAGGTGCAGATTCTGCCCGGCATAAGCGCCGATCGCCGCGAAGCCGGCGAGCAGCACGGTGAGCCCCGTCAAACCGACCGCGAACAGCGTGACGCGCAGATGGATGCGCGCGAGCACGCGGCGCAGCGTCGGCAGGCGGTCGGCATCGCTCATCGCGCGCCTCCCTCGGGCAAAGCGATGCGCAGCACGCGCGGGTCGATCCGCACCCCGCTGCGCGACACCGCGTCGATGCTGAGGCGGAAGCCGATCCGGTCGGACAGCACCTGCAGGCAGAAGATCGTGCCGCCGCGGCACTCGGGATCGGCCTCGGCGATCGACAGGACCGGGCGGTCGCGGATCGAGCGCATCACGCGCTGGCGGTCGCCGGCCCCCATCGCGCCGAGATAGAGCACGTCGCAATCCTGCGCCGGATTGCCCGGCGGCAGGCGCCGCGCTTCCACCTGTCGTCCGACCATATTGTCGATGCGGTCGAGGCCGGCAGCATGGGCGGTGGCGCCGCTGACGCAGATGTGGAGCACGGCGCGCTCGACCGGCCAGCGCGTGTAGCTGATCATACCGCCCACGGTGCGGGCGACCGCGGCGTCATGCTGGCCCGGCGCCACGCGCGTATCGGCCACCAGGCCGGTCGAACTGACACTTGCACTCCCGATCAGGAGCGCCACCATGAACGCCACGCCATATCCCCCGAGCGGCGATCGTTTCCGCTCCAAACCATGGCTATGGCGCTAGCGCATCGAGCCTCGATTGGCCAGTTTTTCATTAACCATGCGGAATGTCAGTCGGCGGGCACGGCCTCGTTCGACGCTTCCTCGCGCGGCAGACGCGCGGTCATGCCGACGGCGTCGGCGTCGTCCTGCACCTGCTCATCGGTCGGGCGATCGTCCTCGACGACCGGCGTCGGCGAGGGCGTGGGCGACGGCGTCGGCTCCGGCTCGACGAAGTTCTGGACCGGCGCCTCGTCGATCACCTCGACCACATTCTCGGTCTCGTTGGCGGCCGGCGCGGGTTCGTCCGACCCGCCCGAGCAGGCCGCGAGCGTCGCGGCGGCGAGAAGGCTTGCGGCGAGGGAAAGGCGACGGTTCATGCGGTTCTCCTTTTGTTGGTTCAGCAAGCTGCACGGCGCTTCAGCAAAGCTGAAGCCAAACTCTAACGCGCGGCGAGGGCCTGGGCAGCCGAGCGCTTCTCGATCTTGGTCGCGAGCGTCTTGTCCCAGCCATAGGGGTCGCCACGGAAGTTCATGGTGCCGTTGCTGCTGGCGTAAGCGGTCCAATACAGCAGATAGACCGCGACCTGGCTGGGCAGGCCGGCGCGCACGGTATCGCCCTTGGCCAGCGCCTCGTCGATCGCCTCGGGGGTCCACTCGGCGCTGCCCTCGAGCAGCAGGCGGGCGAGGTCGGCCGGGCGCTCGAGCCGGATGCAGCCATGCGAGGCGAGCCGGTCGTAGCGCGAGAAGGTGCCCTTGGTCGGCGTGTCGTGCAGATAGACGGCGAACGGATTGTTGAAGTCGAACTTGTACTTGCCGAGCGCCGAATGCGACGGCTGCTGTTGCAGGCGGCGACTGGCACCGGTGCCGATCACCTTGAAGCCGTTGCGCGCGAGATAGGCGGCGCCCTTGGGAAACAACTCCTTGGCGGCGATGCCGGCGGGCACGTTCCATGGCGGGTTGAGCACCACCGAGTGGATGGTCGACTGGAGCATCGGCGTCTCGCCGCCGCCAGGCTTGCCGGTGACGCCGCGCATCGACATGACCGGGCGGTCGCCCTCGAACACAGCGACCTGCGCCGCAGCGATGTTCACCTGGATGCGGTCGGTGGGCATCGTCTTGGGCATCCAGCGCCAGCGCTCCATGTTGGCCATGATCTGGCGGATGCGGCTGGAGACGGGGACGTTGAGCGCGGCGAGCGTGCCGGTGGAGACCACGCCGGTCGGTGCGAGGCCGTAGCGGCGCTGGGCGCGGACCACAGCTTCCTTGAGCGCGGCGTCGAACTTGTCGCCCGCGCCGCTGACTTCCCCATCCTCGACCGCGAGACGCGCGCGCAGCGCGGCGACGCGGGCGCCGCTCGACCCGACCGAGAGATCCGGGCCGGCCGGAATGCTGCTCCAGCCGCCGGCGATTTCGATCCGGCGATAGCGGGCGAGGCCCTTGCGGAGATTGTCATAGCCCTCATAGGGCGGAGTCAGGTTGGCGAACCATTGCGGGATGCGGTTGTCGGCAACCGCCTTGGCGAAGCCGGGAAGCGGGTCCCATGCCGCCGGGCGCAGCGCCCAATCCTCCTGGAAATCGGCGGCGTCGAGCCGGCCGATATGGATCGCACGGGCATAGTCGAGTGCGGTGCGCACCAGGCCCTGGTCGTCGGCGGGAAGCACCTCCGCCTCGGCGGTCGAGTAGCGTAGGCCCTGGGCGATGCGGCCCTGGACGATCAGGCGGCGGACCTGATCGGCCTGTTCGGCGCTGAGCGTCGGCAGCGGCACCTGGATTGGCGCGATCTGCACTGGCGCGGGCTGGGGCGCGTTCTGCGCAGGCGCCGGAATGGTGCTTGTCGCCGGCGGCGGCGCGGTCACCTGCTGCGCGAGCGCAGGCGCGGCGGTTGCGAGGGCAAGCAGAGGCAGCGCCGCAATACCACGCGGCCGCGATCGTTTGGACATCGAGAGCAGTTTCCCTTTCACCGGACCCGGATGATAGAGGCGGTGCCCGCGAAAGTCACCCGTTCGCGGGCGGAAAGTCACGTCGGAGCGAAGAACTTGGTCCCGCCGACGCCGATTATGGTGAGCGCCATGAACCCCGCCTGGAGCGGCGACACGCGGTCGCCGAAGAGCATGATCCCTGCGAGGATCACGCCGACCGCGCCGAGCCCGGTCCAGATCGCATAGGCGGTGCCCGCGGGCAGGTCGCGCATCGCCAGCGCGAGCAGGCCCATGTTGACGAAGCTGAGCGTTATGGGGACCGCCGACGCCTGCCACGTCGCTGCGCCGGCCGCCCATTTGAGGCTGAGCGCCCAGATGATTTCAGTAATGACGGCGATGCCGAGGATGAGCCACGCCATGAGACCTCCGGTCTGTCGCGGGCTCGAAATGACATGCGCGGGCCGGAAACCCGAAAGAGGCGGCACATGGCGCCGGTCCGCGACCGGCGGCAGGCCGCGCATGTGGCGGCGCGGGCGGCCGCCGTCAATGCTCCGGTTTCAGAGCCGGGCGTCGAGCCAGGCGCGGATGTCGGCCATCACCTCTTCCTTGCCGGTGTCGGCCAGCAGGTCGTGATAATGCCCTTCGTAGAGCTTGAGCGTCTTGTCGGTCGATCCGGCATTGTCGAAGAAGAACTGGCTGCCTGCGGGCAGCGTGGCGTGATCCTCGGTCCCGTGGATGATCAGCACGGGGAGGGTGAGGCGCCCGAACGAGATCTCCAGCGTCTTGTCGGCCTTCCACATCTCGCCGACGGTCCTGGCGGGCTGGTTCTCGTCGGCGATCAGCGGATCGGCGTTCATCATCGCCACCCAGGCGGGGTCGCGCGAGAACTCCTCGTTCTTGAGTTTGAGCACCTTGAGCCGCGGGAAGGGGCCGCTCAGCCATTGCAGCAGGTTGAGCACCAGCCGCGGCGCGGGCACGCGGAAGGCGAAGCTGTGGCAGATCAGCCCCTTGAGCTCGCTCTGGTGGCGCAACGCGTAGCTGGTCGCGATCACGCCGCCGGCGCTGTGGCCGATCAGGAAGACGGGCAGGCCGGGATGATCGGCACGCGCACGGTCGAAGGCGAGCTGGAGATCGGACAGATATTTGTCGAAATCGTCGACGAAGAAGCGCTCGCCGTCCGACTTGCCGCGCCCGCGCAGATCGACGGCGTAGCAGGCGAAGCCGGCGGCGGCGAATTGCTCGGCGGCCCAGGCGAGATGGGCGCCGTGCGCGTTGAACCCGTGCTGGAGCACCATCACCGCGCGGGGCATCCCGTTCGCGGGCCAGCTATGCAGGTTGATGCCAGTGCCGTCGTGGTGGGTGATCCGCTCTTCGGTCATGCGCGCCTCCGGATTGGTGGCGCGTGATTATCACGGATTCGCAACGAGAACGAATGCGTTCTCGTCACGCACCGCGCGCGAGCCGCACCAGCGCCTCATCGAGTGCGGAGAGGAAGCGCGAACGGTCTTCCTTGCGGAATGGCGGCGGCCCGCCGAGCTGGTCGCCGCCCGCGCGCAGGTCCGCCATGATCGCGCGCGTCGCGATCGCGGCGCCGATCGAGCTGGTGGTGAAGGGCTTGCCGTTGGGCGCCAGCACCGTCGCGCCGGCCTTGAGGCAGCGGTCGGCGAGCAGAATGTCGGCAGTGATCACTACCGTCTTTGCGCCGGCTTGTTCGGCGATCCAGTCGTCCGCCGCGTCGAACCCGTCGGATACCACCTCGCGCGCGATCAACGGGTGATCGGGGATGCGGATGAAGGCGTTGGCGACGATCGTCACCCGCACCTCGCGCCGCCACGCGACCTTGTACACCTCGTCCTTCACCGGACAGGCGTCGGCGTCGACCAGGATGCGCAGCGAACTCAGCCCTTGTTCCTCGGCGGCTTGCCGCGATGCGCCTTGGCCGGATGCGCGCGATGGACCGCCCGGTCGTGGCTACGTGGCTTGTGATGGCGTGGCGCGTGATCGCCGCGCGTGCCGGGCGGGGGCGGGCCGTCGGCGAGTTCGATGAGCACGCCGTCCTCGTCCTGCGCGGCGGACTTGGCGACCGCCTTGGCGAAGCGATCGGCGAGCGTGCGCGGCACCTGGAAGCGAGTCTCGCCGGCGCCGATGCGGATCGCGCCGATCTCGGACTTGGTGACGTGCCCGCGGCGGCAGATCAGCGGCAGGATCCAGCGCGGATCGGCATTCTGGCGGCGGCCGATATTCATGCGGAACCACACGACGTCGTCGAAACCGGGGCGGTGGACGACGCCGCGCTGCTCGGCCGGGCTGCGGTCGATCAGCTCCTCGGGAGCGGGCATCGACGCGCGGTACGCCTGGACCAGCGCGGCGGCGATCTCGAGCGGTGACTTTTCGGCGAGCAGCGCCTCGGCGATCTCGCGATCATCGTCCTCGATCTCGATCGTCGCGGTGAGCTTGGCCATCAGCCGCTCGCGGTCCTTGGCGCGGATATCCTCGACGCTCGGCACCGGCAGCCATTCCGCGGCGATTCGCGCCTGCTTGAGCGTCATCTCGACCCGGCGTCGGCGCGGATAGGGAACGATGAGCACAGCGGTGCCCTTCTTCCCCGCACGGCCGGTGCGGCCGGAGCGGTGCTGGAGCGTCTCGGCGTCGCGCGGCAGCTCGACATGGATGACGAGCGTAACAGTGGGCAGGTCGATGCCGCGCGCGGCAACGTCGGTGGCGACGCACACGCGCGCGCGGCGGTCGCGCAACGCCTGCAGCGCGGCGTTGCGCTCGTTCTGGCTATGCTCGCCAGACAGGGCGACGGCGGCGAACCCGCGCTCGGTCAGCCCCGCATGGAGGTGGCGGACATTGTCGCGCGTCGCGCAGAACAGGATCGCGGTCTCTGCCTCGTGGAAGCGCAGCAGGTTGATCACCGCATGCTCGATATCGGCGGGGGCGACGGCGATCGCCTGATAGCTGATGTCGCCATGGCCGCGTTCCTCGCCGACGGTCGAGATGCGGTGCGCGTCGCGCTGATAGCGCTTGGCAAGCGCGACGATCGGCTTGGGCATCGTCGCCGAGAAGAGCAGCGTGCGGCGCTCGGCCGGGGTCGCGTCGAGCAGCGCTTCGAGCTCCTCGCGAAAGCCCATGTCGAGCATCTCGTCGGCCTCGTCGAGCACGGCGACGCGCGCCTGCGACAGATCGAGTGCGCCGCGCTCGACATGGTCGCGCAGGCGGCCGGGCGTGCCGACGACGATGTGCGTTCCGTGACTGAGGGTGCGGCGCTCGCGCGACGGATCCATGCCGCCTACGCAGGTGGCGACTCGCGCGCCGGCTGCGGCATAGAGCCAGGTCAGCTCCTTGGCGACCTGCAACGCCAGCTCGCGGGTCGGTGCGATGACGAGGGCGAGGGGCAGCCCCGGAGCGGGAAGGGCGCCGTCCTCGAGCAGCTCGTCGGCCATGGCGAGGCCGAAGGCGACGGTCTTGCCCGAGCCGGTCTGGGCGGAAACGAGCAGGTCGCGGTCTCTGGCGGCGTCTTCGGTGACGGCCGCCTGCACCGGAGTCAGGTCGGAATAGCCGCGCGCGGCCAGCGCCTCGGCGAGGCTGGTGGGGAGGTTGGTAAAGGTCATGCAGCTCACGTGTCGTCGCGCGGCCAACGGGGCCCGGCGCGGGTAAGCGCGGCCCTCTAGCGCATTTTGCTGCGGTTGGCGAGGGCGGCGGTTGAACCTCGCCCGCCGCCGCTCGTTTCTTGCGGGTGCGGGGCGGCGTGTGGAGACGGATCATGCCCCAGGGCGACAAGGACAAGTACACCGACAAGCAGAAGCGCAAGGCCGAGCATATCGAGGAAGGTTACGAGGATCGCGGCGTTTCCAGCAAGGAAGCCGAGCGCCGCGCCTGGGCCACGGTGAACAAGGAATCGGGCGGCGGCAACAAGTCCGGATCGGGCCGCGGCAGGAAGGACACCCACGAAAGTGCGCGCAAGGGCGGCCGCAGGGGCGGGTCGAGCCAGAGCACGGCGAGTCGTTCGGCCGCGGCGAAGAAGGGCTGGGAGACGCGGCGCAAGCGCGGCAACGCCTGAGGACCCAGCCGATGCCAAAGGAGAAATGGTCGCAGGAGGTGACCGAGCATTCGGACGCGCTCGACCTGGAGGCGGGCGTGTTCACCAAGAACGATCCCGGCGAGATCGCCAAATCGCTCAAACGCTCGGCCGAGCACAGCACGCGCCGCAAGGGAACGGTGCTGCAATCGGCGATGGGGATGCTGACCTTCTACATCAATCGCGCGGGCGACAATCTGTCGAAGGCGGATCGGGACAGGCTCGAGAAAGCCAAGGACGAGCTTCGCGCGCTGTTCGAGGAGAAGGAGCGGGCGTGAGTGCCCGGCGATGCGCGATGACTGCGACCGAGGCGCAGCGCGAGACGATGGTCGAACAGCAGATCGCCGGGCGCGGCATTTCCGACGCGGCGCTGCTGGATGCGATGCACAAGGTGCCGCGCGAGGCGTTCGTGCCCGACGCCGTGCGTGAATTCGCCTATGAGGATTCGCCGCTGCCGATCGAGGCCGGGCAGACCATCTCCCAGCCCTATATCGTTGCGTTGATGATCGAGGCGGCCCGGATCGGGTCAACGGATCGCGTGCTCGAAATCGGGCTGGGCTCGGGCTATGCGGCGGCGGTGATGAGCCGGATCGCCGGCCAGGTCTGCGCGATCGATCGGCATGCCGAGCTTACCGCCTTAGCGCTCGGGCGGATGGTACGGCTCGGCTATGACAATGTCGCGATCCGCACGGCTGACGGCACCGCCGGCTGGCCCGAACGCGCGCCGTTCGATGCGATTCTGGTCGCCGCGGGCGGGCCCGAACTCCCCGCGCCGCTGTGCCGTCAGCTTGCGATCGGCGGGCGGCTGGTGATGCCGGTGGGAGACATCGAGGAACAGCGCCTGATGCGCGTGACGCGGGCGACGGCGGGCAGCTTCGAGTCCGAGGATCTGGGCGCGGTGCGCTTCGTCCCGCTGGTCGGCGCGCATGGCTGGACGCGCGAAGGGGAGGCCATGCCGGAGTAGCACGGGTCAGGCCGCAACGCGACGCAACGAAAAAGGGCCGGACTTGCGCCCGGCCCCCTTCGTTTCGCGCGAGGCGAGGATCAGATCGTCGACACGTCGGCGACGTCGACCTTCACCCCCGGGCCCATCGAGGACGAGACCGCGACCTTGCGCAGATACTTGCCCTTGGCGCCCGCGGGCTTGGCCTTGACCACCGCATCGACCAGCGCGTCGAAGTTCGCGCGCAGGTCCTCCGCCGGGAACGACGCCTTGCCGATGCCCGAGTGGATGATGCCGGCCTTCTCGACGCGATACTCGACCTGACCGCCCTTGGCGGCCTTGACCGCTTCGGCGACATTCATGGTGACGGTGCCGAGCTTCGGGTTCGGCATCAGGCCCTTGGGGCCCAGCACCTTGCCGAGGCGGCCGACCAGGCCCATCATGTCCGGGGTCGCGATGCAGCGGTCGAAGTCGATCTTGCCGCCCTGCACGATCTCGAGCAGGTCTTCGGCGCCCACGACGTCCGCGCCGGCTTCCCTGGCTTCGTCAGCCTTGGCGCCCTTGGCGAACACGCCCACGCGCACGGTCTTGCCGGTGCCCTTGGGCAAAGTCACCACGCCGCGGACCATCTGGTCGGCGTGACGCGGATCGACGCCGAGGTTCAGCGCGACCTCGATCGTCTCGTCGAACTTGGCGGTGGCGTTGGTCTTGGCCAGCGCGATCGCCTCGTCGACGGTGTACAGCTTCTCGCGGTCGACCGCGGTCGCCATGGCCTGCGCCTTCTTCGTCAGCTTCGCCATGTGATCAGCCCTCCACCACTTCGAGGCCCATCGAGCGGGCGCTGCCTTCAAGGATGCGAGTCGCGGCGTCGATGTCGTTCGCGTTCAGATCCTTCATCTTGGTCTCGGCGATGGCCGACAGCGCCGAGCGCTTGATCGTGCCCGCCTTCACCTTGCCCGGCTCCTTCGAGCCCGACTTGAGGTTCGCGGCCTTCTTGATGAGGTAGGTCGCCGGCGGCTGCTTCGTCTCGAACGAGAAGCTGCGGTCGGCATAGACGGTGATGATGGTGGGGAGGGGGGTGCCCTTCTCCTGGCCATCGGTCGCCGCGTTGAACGCCTTACAGAATTCCATGATATTGACGCCGCGCTGACCCAGAGCAGGGCCGATCGGCGGCGACGGATTGGCGGCGCCCGCAGGCACCTGGAGCTTGATATAGCCCGTGATCTTCTTAGCCATGTTTCACTCTCTAGCTGGCCAGGTCGCCCCGGCCGGTTCAAGTTTAGCGGTTCATGCGCCCCGGATAGAATCCGGGGCTCCCGCAGATTTCCAACGCTGTCGCTCTGGAAGGCGGCGCGCATAGCGCCCGCATGCGTGAAAGGCAAGCATGAAGGCGTGATACGGCCCCTTGCCCCGCCCGGGAAGCGCGGCTAAAGCGCTGCACCGCACAGGGGTGTAGCTCAGCTGGTTAGAGCGTCGGTCTCCAAAACCGAAGGCCCTCGGTTCGAATCCGAGCTCCCCTGCCATCCTCGCCTAAGGTGTCCCCCGCATGTTCCGCGCGTTGTACGACTGGACGCTGAGGCTTGCCGGTCACCGCCATGCCGACCGCTACATGGCCGCGGTGTCGTTCGCCGAATCGAGCTTCTTCCCGATCCCGCCCGACGTGATGCTGGTGCCGATGATCCTGGCGCGGCGCGAAAAGGCGTACTGGATCGCGACGATCTGCACGATCTCTTCCATCCTCGGCGGCATGTTCGGCTATGCGATCGGCTATTTCCTCTACGAGAGCGTCGGCCAGTGGCTGATCAGCATCTACGGCCTCGCCGGCAAGATGGACCAGTTCCGCCAATGGTATGCCGAATGGGGCGCGGCGATCATCCTGATCAAGGGGCTGACCCCGATCCCGTTCAAGCTCGTCACCATCGCCAGCGGTCTCGCCGAGTTCAACTTCGCGATCTTCGTCGTCACCGCTGCGATCACCCGCGGCGCGCGCTTCTTCCTGGTCGCGTTCCTGCTCAAGAAGTTCGGCGCGCCGGTGCAGAAGGTGATCGAGGAGCGTCTCAACCTGATCGGCTGGATCGTGCTGGCGGCGCTGATCGGCGGCTTCGCGGTGGTCGCGCTGATCTAATCCAGGTTAACGCGCATGCAGCGATTTGCGCTCCCGCGTGCAACCCGGAATGTGAAATTTTCGTTACGATTTCCGTGATTTTCCTGCCCTGCAGCGAATTATTGCACTTGCGAAATCGGATGGGGGCGCCTATCTCTTCGATGCCTTTGCGCAAATCGAAGGGGAAGTAACGTGTTCAAGAAGATTGCCCTTACCGTGGCAGCTTCGACGATGGCGCTGAGCGGTGTCGCTCACGCTTCGGCGGCGCAGTCGCTCAGCCTGAAGAACGTCCGCGCCGCGACCGCGACGTCCAACTCGAACGAAGCTGCTGGTGCCATCAGCCCGCTGTTCATCATCGGCGGCATCGTCGCCGTGCTCGTGGTCCTCGAGGTCACCGGCGCGATCGACATCATTAGCGACGACGATCCCGACAGCCCCTAAGCTGTCCGGCGATCATCGCCACAGATTACGGAAAATGGCGGCTTCGGCCGCCATTTTTTGTTGCGTGCGGCCGTTCGTGCCGGCCGTACCGTCCGGTGCTGGGGGATCCCGGCACCCGCCGCGCGCATCAGCCCTTGCCCCGTGCCGGGCAAGTCGCTAGATACCGGCCCCAATCCGACAGCGTGGGTGGGTCTCGCCGGGTTCCTCGAGGAGGAGCCGGGCGGCGGAACCTGTCCCGCGATCGGGCAACCAATTTGCGAGGCAACAGGTGGCCAAGACCAGTCCGCTCGAATTCATGCGCCAGGTGCAGGCAGAGACCCGCAAGGTCGTCTGGCCGACGCGCCGCGAGACCATCATGACCGCGGTGATGGTGCTGATCATGGCGTCGCTGCTCGGCATCTTCTTCTTCGGGGTCGACCGGCTGTTCGGCGCGATCGTGAACTTCCTCCTCGGCCTTGCCGCATAACAGAGCCAAAGAACGGAACGACAATGGCGCGCTGGTACATCATTCACGCCTATTCGGGCTTCGAGAACAAGGTGCGGGACCAGATCCTGGCCGATGCGACGCGGCTTGGCCTCGACGCGCTGGTCGAGGCGGTCGAGGTGCCGGTCGAGACCGTGACCGAGGTGCGCCGCGGCAAGAAGGTGCAGTCGGAGCGGAAATTCTTCCCCGGCTATGTCCTCGCCAAGCTGGCGATGAACGACGACGTCTATCACCTCGTCAAGAACACGCCCAAGGTGACCGGCTTCCTCGGCAGCTCGGGCAAGCCCCAGCCGATCAGCGAGGCCGAGGCCGCACGCATCCTCAACACCAAGGAGGAAGCCGCCGCCGCGCCCAAGACGCAGATCAAGGTCGACTACGAGATCGGCGACGCGGTCAAGGTGCTGGAAGGCCCGTTCGCGAGCTTCAACGGCGTGGTCGAGGAGCTCGACTTCGACAAGTCGAAGGTCAAGGTCAGCGTGTCGATCTTTGGTCGAGCGACCCCGGTGGAGCTGGACTTCGACCAGGTCGAGCGTTCGAAGTAAGCTTCGATACGGTTGCGGATTTCAGGAGGCCGGGGTGGAAGCCCCGGCCTTTTTTGCTTCCGGCGATCAGGGTCGTTCGCCGACCGCAAGACCGCTCAAGCGACTAGCTCGTCACCACGACTCAGACCTGCTTCGGGCCGCCGCGATTGCCGGGGCTGCCGGGGCGGGTGCCCGGGCCGTCGTTAATCGGCGGATTTCCGGGAGGCTGAGGATCGGGACCGTTTCCGACGCCATTATTGCCGCGGCCACCGCCGCCGGTCGATTTGGCGATCGCGGGCGAGCTGAGCGATGTCGACAAAAGCACGGTCATCACCGGCGGGACCGTCAAGGCGAAGCGGCCGCACGATTTCAGAAAGTCTCGACGGTCGTCATTGCTCGTCGCGAGCTCTTCGTTCGAATTTTCCATTCCGGAATCCTCTCCGTCACCGCGGCTAGAACATATTGCAGTTGATCTTCGCAAGGTTGATGGAAAAATGAGTTACCTCTTATGTGTGTGACGCTAACTTTAGTTATATTGCAGCACACATCTCATCAATATTGTGAACGGAAGTCGTAACACGGCACGACCGACTCGAATACATACGATTATATCGAAAGATATATTACGCGCCGTCGGAAACTTGACGCGCTCGGTCGTATTGTCATCATGCCGATATTGGTGCCGGGTCAGAAACGACATGGAAGCTGGTTCATTCCAATTCGCTGCGGCGGACGTTTCCGAACCGATCTCCCTCAAGCTTTCGGAGGGTGTTCATCCGCTTTTGGTCGGCGGGCGGCAGGCGCTCTTCTCCGCCCGGGGCGAGAAGCTCTACGAACTCAACGGGACGGCCGCGCTGCTGGCATCGATGCTGCGCGAAGGGAGCACATTTGCCGCATTGGCAGCGGCGCTGGCGCGCGACGGATTTGATGGCGAGGCGGCGAATGGCACTGTGATGGAGCTGCTTTGCCAATGGTCAGCGCAGAATGTCGTCGATGCGACCATGTCTCCGTCCGATGCTCCCGGGTCCTGGAAGCAATGCATCCATGTCGCCGGCGTGGATGCCGCGATCCATTATGCAGGCGCCGAGCAATATATGCGGATATCGCCGATATTCTCGCATCTGGCGCACCCGATCAGCAAGCCGGCAACGTGCATAGACATCGCCGATGCGGATGGATTGACCTTCGTGTCCTGCAACGGCGGATCGGCTTCGGTGATCGGCGCCAGCCAGGCGGCGCCATTCATCAAGGGCCTTCTCGTCGAGGATATCCTCGCGGCAGCGCCGCCAAACATCGCATTGCATACCGCTTGCCTCGCGCATCGCGATCGCGCCCTGCTGCTCGGCGGACCGCCAGGGGCGGGCAAGACGACGCTCACCGTTGCGCTCTCGCGATCGGGCTTCGACTACGTCTCGGACGACATAAGCCTGTTGGGTCGCGACGGCCGGGTGCAGGGTGTGCCCTTCGCGCCCGCCATCAAGGACGGTGGATGGGCGCTTCTGCGCCGCTTTTGCGCGGATATCGCGGCGTTGCCCACCCATATGCGGCTCGACGATGTCGCGGTGCGCTATCTTTGCCTGACCCAGCCCCCGCCCATCGTCTGGATGAATGCGGGATGGATCGTGCACCTGCGAAGGGTTGCCGGCGCAAGGCCTGAACTTCGCAAGATCGATCCCGTTGCGGCGCTCGTGCGGCTGATGGACGAGGCACATTCCGCCGCAGGTGCCGCGACCCTGGAGGAAATGCGCACGCTGATTGCGCTGGTCGAGCGGGCGCGCTGTTTCGACCTGATCTATTCGGACCTGGATGCCGCGATCGAAGCGCTGTCGGTGCTCTGTGCCGAGGATTGACGCCGAGCCGCTCGCGACATTGCTCGCCTGCCTGGTCGGCGAGGCACCGCAGGATGCCGACTGGCTGAAGCTCCTCACGACGGCGAACCAGGCGCTGGTTACCGGTGTCCTGGCCGCGCGGATCGGAGACGGCCCTCCGGAAGAGGTGCAGGCGTTTCTCGAAGTCATTCACCGGCGGGCGCTGGAACGAAACGCCCGGCTCAAAACGCAACTCGAAGAGGCGACGACATCGCTGAATGCTGCCGGTATCCAGCCGGTCTTGCTCAAGGGAACGGCGCTGCTCAATACCGCAGGACCCGACTATGGCGCACGCATCCTGTCCGACCTCGACATCATGGTTCCGGCGCGTTCGATGGCGAGTGCCCGGCAGAACCTCGAGGCAATCGGTTATCGCATATATCGGCACGAAGACTCTCCCCTCGTCCCCCTGAACCTCTACCGTGAGCAGGATGTGGGGATGGTCGATCTGCATTGCCGGACCAAAAGCCGATATCCCGGCTTCGATTTCGAGGACCTGGTCCGCGACTGCGTCGAGGTGACACTGGGAGGAGCAAGAGCCTGGCTTCCGTCGCCGACGTCGCAGGCACTGATCCTGATCCTGCACGATCAGCTGCAAGAACGCGATTACTGGCGCGGTCTCATCGATCTCAGGCATCTGCTCGACATAGCCGAACTCGCGCGGACGCCAGTCGGTATCGACTGGGCGCGGCTCGCAGCACATTTTCCCCGAGGCTATCCGCGAAATGCGCTCGACGTGCAGCTGGCCACGCTCGAACTGCTGTTCGGTGTGCCGATGCCCCAGCCGCATCGCCCGGGATGGACCCGGTTTCAGCTTCAGCGCCGCATCGTCCAGTTGCGCAGGCCTGGGTTCAGGTCGTTCCTCACCTTGCTGACCCTGTTGCTCGATCCGCCACGGCAGTCCGGCCTCTCGAGGCAACGCGCAACGGCGATCGGCCCGGGACGGTTCAGCAATGCGCCCATGCCCGCGCGACTCCGGCATGCGCGATCGGTCTTGGATCGGCTTCTGGCCCGGAAGAATCCGGGAAAGATCTAGCTGCTGACGGCTTCAGCGGCTGCCGCTACTTGGGCCGCCCGCTGAAACCGGCCGCCTCGCGCAGCGCGTCGCCGTCCATCACATAGCCGTCGCTGACGACGGTGACGACGCGGCGGAGCGCGCCGAGTTCGCTCGAAGGATCGCCGTCGACCAGCACCATGTCCGCCTCCTTGCCGACCGTGATCGAGCCGGTGCGCTGGTCGGCGCCGACCACGCGCGCGGGCAGGATGGTGGCGCTCTGCAGCGCCTGTGCAGGAGTGAAGCCGGCCTGCTGGTAGATTTCGAGCTCGCGGATCAGCTCGATGCCCCAGCCGTCGGTGCCGGCGACGATCGGTACGCCGGCCTTGTGCAGCTTGCCGACCAGCTGGACCATCTTCGCATAGCTCTTGCGGTAGTCGTCGCGGGTCAGTCCCTCGACCAGCGGATAGCCGCCGCTGGTGAAGACCGAGCGTTCGATCACCGGCGAGATGATGCCCATATACGGCGCATAGGCCGGGTGCGGCTTGCCGCCCTCCTGCGTCAGGAAGCCCTCGAAGATGACGATGGTGGGATCGACGATGGTCTTGCGCTTCGCGAGGTCGGCGACGAAGCCGGTCATCAGCGGGCCGTCGAGGTCGACGTCCTTGAAGTAGCGCGCCGGGCCCTCCATCCGCTGGCGGGTATTGGCCTTGTCGATCACCGCCTTGGGCATCGCTTCCATCACGACGAAGTTGAGATGGGTGAGCTCGTCATAGCCCGCGGCGACGGCCTCGCTCGGCTTCATCGTCGCCGGGACATGGCCGTGGACGTGGAGGCCGAGGCGATGCGCTTCGGCCGCGGCGGGCGCGATCCAGGCGGGGTCCATCGAGGTGTAGAATTTGACGCCCCAGAGGCCGGCGCCCTTGATCTTGCGGACGGCCGCGATCGCCTCCGCCTCGCTGCTGACGACTTCGGCGCCCTGCGCGGCGAGCGGGTCCTTCTTGTCGATGATCGCGGAGATGAAGGGCTCGCCCATCAGCAAGGTGCCCGCGGCGCGGCGCTTCGTCGCGTCGACCGCGCGGTCGAAGGTGGTACCCGGGCTGCGGAAGCTGGTGATGCCGTTGGCGACGTTGGCGAGCACGTCCCAATCGTCGCCGATGTGCAGATGGCTGTCCCAGATGCCGGGCACCAGCGTCTTGTCGCGGCCGTCGATGGTGCGCGTGCCGGCGGGCGCCTTGACCGAGCCAGCGGCGCCGATCGCGACGATCTTGCCGTCGCGCGCGAGCACCGCGCGGTCAGCGAGAAAGACGCCCTGGTCGGCATCGAACAGCCGGACATGGTCGAACAGCACCGGCGCGCGCGCCGCCGGGCTCAGGAAGCGCTGGGCGACGCGCTTGACCTCCGCCGCGGTCGCCGCCTCCTGCGCGTCGCGAAGCTGTTTGAGCGCCCCCTCATAGCCGGCGGGAAGCACCGAGATGTAGCTGATGCTGGCGAAGTAGCGCCTGTCTTCGTCGAGCCACACGGGGACGGGCGAGGGCAGCATGCCCTTGATGAAGGCGAGCTGGACCTTTTTGGGCCCCGCGGGACCCTGGATGGTCAGCGTCTCGCCGAAGGTCATGCGGCCTTTGCCGCTCGGCAGGAAGGCGACGCCGGCATCGCCCGCCGCGGCGAGCTTCTCGATCAGCGGCGCGCCGGCGATGCCGACGCCGCCCGCCGGGATGTACCAGCCGCCGGCGGGGGCTTCGCCCGAATCGGTCGCGGTCTTCCATATCGCGCGCCCGTTCTCGACACGGAACGCCTCGGCGGCGTCGCCCGACATGGTCACGCCGCGCACCGTCAGCGCCCGGATGGTGCCGTCGGGGGCGAGGGTGGTGACCTGATCCATCTCGGTGATCCAGCCGCGCAGTTCCTGCGACCAGCGATAGGCGGTGCGGCCGTCGGGCAGCTGCCAGCGCCACTGGTCGCCATGCTTGCCGGCCTCCGACACGACGACATAGTGGACGGCGTCGGCCGGCGGCTTGAGCAGTTCTTCCTTGGGAACGGGTTTCGACGCCTGAGCGGGCGCCGGCGCGTCATGCGCGCAGACTGATCCGGAGGCGGCGGATGCGAGCAATATGGCGATCAGGACAAGCCGCATAATCATCTCCCCTGCAGGGAAGGCAGCGTGGCAAGCGCTTGTCGCAAATGCAACTTGTCTTCGACGAGCGTGGCCCCACGCTGCGCGTCAGGCCGCGACGCTGGCGCCGCCTTGGCTATCGCGCGTGGCCAGGCTGCGCGCTTCGACGACGGGGAGCGGGCGGCCGAAATAATAGCCCTGCACCTTGGTGCAGCCAAGCGCCTGGACCATGCGGTGCTCGTCCTCGGTCTCGACGCCTTCCGCCGTGGTGGCCATGCCGAGGCTGTCGGCGAGCGCGACGACCGCGCGGATGATCGCGATCGCTTCCTTGCTGCCCTTCGACGCGCCCTGGATGAAGCTGCGGTCGACCTTGATCGAGGAGAAGCGCGTGCGGCTCAAATAGCCGAGCGAGGAATAGCCGGTGCCGAAATCGTCGAGGCTGAGCCGCACGCCCATGTCGAGGATCGCCTCGAGCGTGCGTACAGCGGCGGTACCCTCGCGCATGAACACGCTTTCGGTGACTTCGAGCTCGAGCCGGTCGGGGCGCAGGCCGCTGTCGCGCAACGCCGCGGCGACGAATGAGGCGAAGCCCGGGTTGTGGAGCTGCTCTGGGCTGACGTTGACTGCGATGCGGATCGGATCGTCCCACCGCACGGCCTCGACACAGGCCGCGCGCAGGACCCACTCGCCGATCGGAGCGATCAGGCGCGCTTCCTCGGCGAGGGGCACGAACTTGGCGGGGGAGATGTTGCCGAATTCGGGGTGAGTCCAGCGCAGCAGCGCCTCGAATCCCATCAGCGCGCCGCTGCCGGCCCGGACCACGGGCTGGTAGAGCAAGTGGAACTCGTCATTCTCGAGCGCGGCACGCAGCGCCATCTCGAGCACGCGCCGCTCCTCGGCCTGGACGTGGAGCTCGGGCTCATAGGCGTGGAAGACGCCGCCCCCGGCATCCTTTGAGCGGTAGAGCGCGAGGTCGGCGGAGCGGATCAGCATCTCCGCGGTGCGGCCGTCGCGCGGGCCGATGGCGAGGCCGACGCTGGCGCCGATATAGAGGGTGTGCTGGTCGACTTCGTAGGGCTGCGACAGCACGCCGATGATCGTATGGGCGAGCCGCTCGACCGCGGCGCTGTCGGTCGCGTCGCGGACGACCACCGCGAACTCGTCGCCGCCCAGCCGCCCGATCACGTCGTTGGTGGTCATCAGCTGCTTGAGCCGCTCGGACACGCGCATCAGCAGCCGGTCGCCGACCGGATGGCCGAGCGTATCGTTGACCGCCTTGAACCGGTCGAGGTCGATCATCATGAAGGCGCAGCGCGATCCCCATTTCTCGGCCTCGCCCATGGCCAGCGCCAACGTCTCGTTGATGAGCAGGCGGTTGGGCAGGCCGGTGAGCGTGTCGAAGCGCGCCATGCGGCTGATCTTGTTGGCGGATTCGCGGGCCTCGGTGACGTCGGATCCGACCCCGCGGAAACCGAGGAAGCCGCCTTCCTCGTTGAAGCGCGGCGAGCCGGTCATCTCCCACCAGCGCTCGACGCCGTCGACATAGACGGGGAGCAGCAGGTCGCGGAACGGCTCGCGCTTCTTGAGACGTTCGGCCATCTCGCGCAGGCCCTGCGCGAAATTGCCCGACTCCCAGGCGGTGCCGGCGAGCACCTGGAGGAAGGGCATGCCGTTGATCGCCTTGGGATCGACGCCGAGCGAGACGGCGAAGCGCGGATTGGCGCGGACGACGCGGCGCTGTGCGTCGGTCTCCCACAGCCAGTCGGAGCCCTTGTCCTCGAACTCGCGGAGCAGCAGGCTCACCGTCTCGTCACGCTCGGCCAGTGCGATCTCGCTGGCGCGGATCACGACCAGCGCCTTGCCGCGGGTGAAGCAGCCGATGCTGAGCAGCGCGGTGAACACCAGGGATGCCGCGCCGAGCGCGGGCGAGGTGGTGAGCGCGAGCGAGATCGCAGCGGATCCGCCCAGCACCGCAAGGAACGCGATCGTCGCGAGCGGCAGCGCCGCCATCGCGACGGCGGACGCGGCCATCAAGATCGACACGATGATCCACAATGCGGCGGCGGCCTCGGCGCTGGCCGAGGGACCGAAGAGCAAGGGCGCGATCGACCACACGGCGCCGAGCGCGATGCCGTCGAGCACCGTCTCGCGCACGTCCTTGATCGTGGCGGTACGTTCGGTGCGGTGGCGTACGGCGAGGCGGCGAAAGGCGACCGCGGCGCCGACCGCGGCGACCAGCGCGCTCCAGCTGGCGAGCTGCCACAGCGGCACGGTCGGGGCGAAGGCGAGCGTAATCAGCGCGGCGCCGATCACGTTGGCGGCGAGCATGAACAGCGCGAGCTGGCTGCCGGCATTCATCTGAGCCGCACGAATCGGGCCCCAGTCGGTGGTATCCGCCGGGTCGTACAGGCCGAGCAGCGCACGCACGTCAATGCGCGGCTTCGCGAATTGGGAGGTGGTCTGGCTCGTCACGCCGGCTGCAATAGCCGCGGCGAGGTTAGCGAGTGGTTAGGTGCCGACCCGGAACGGCGAAAATTTTTTGCGCCGTTCCGGAGGAAGCGGGAACCTTACGCCGCGATGCTGTAGGGCTTGATCTCGCCGTTGAGATAAAGGTTGCGCGCCTTGGCGCGGGAAAGCTTGCCCGAGCTGGTGCGCGGCAGGGTGCGCGGTGGGATCAGCTCGACTACGCAGTTCATGCCGGTGACGGTGCGCACGCGTTCGCGAATCTCCTCGCGCAGCTTCTGGCGCTCGGCATCGTCGCTGGTGCGGCACTGGACGAGCACTGCAGGCGTCTCCTCGCCGCCCGGTGTGGTGATCGCGAAGGCGGCGATGTCGCCCTGCTTGAAGCCTGGCAGCTGCTCCACCGCCCATTCGATGTCCTGGGGCCAGTGGTTCTTGCCGTTGATGATGATCATGTCCTTCGCCCGGCCGACGATATAGACATAGCCGTCCGACATGTAGCCCATGTCGCCGGTGTCGAGCCAGCCATCGACCAAGCACGCGTCGGTCGAGGCCTGGTCGCGGAAATAGCCGACCATCACGCTCGGCCCGCGGCACCAGACCTTGCCGATCGCGCGTTCGGGAAGCGGGGTGCCGTCCTCCTCGCGGATCTCGACTTCCATGTCCTTGACCGGCTTGCCGCAGTTGACGATCGCGCGGAAGCGCTGCGGGCGGTCCGCGCCATGTTGGCCGCCGGAGAGCTGAGTCTCTTCGACCAGCTCGACCACGATACCCTCGCCCGGGGGCATGATCGACACTGCCAGCGTCGCCTCGGCGAGGCCGTAGCTCGGCAGGAAGGCGCTGGCCTTGAACCCGGCGTCCGCAAAGGCGTCGACGAACGATTGCATCACGTCGGGGCGGATCATGTCGGCGCCGTTGCCCGCGACGCGCCAGCGGCTGAGGTCGAAACGGTCCGAGGCCTTGGTCTGGCTCGACATGCGGCGCGCGCAGATGTCGTAGCCGAAGGTCGGCGAATAGGAGAGGGTGGTGCCCGTATTGCGGGTGATGAGGTCGAGCCACGCCAGCGGGCGGCGCGCGAAATCCTCGGTCTTCAAATAGTCGGTGGAGACCTGGTTGGCGACGATCGACAGGAAGCAGCCGACCAGCCCCATGTCGTGATACCAGGGCAGCCAGGAGACGCAGCGGTCGCTCTCGCGCAATTCCATGCCGTGGCTGTGCGCCGACAGGTTGTTGAGCAGCGCGTTGTGGGTGATCGCGACGCCGTGCGGGAAGCGCGTCGAGCCGCTCGAATATTGCAGATAGGCGATGTCGTCGGTCTTCGCCTCGGGCAGCTCGGCCGCGGGTGCGGGGCGCGTCGCGAAGCTCTCCCAGTCGATCCCCTCGACGCCCTTGAGCCGCGCCGCTTCGCCCGCCATCGCGGCGAGCTCGGCCGGGTAGAACAGCATCTTGGGGTCGCAGCTCTCGAGCTGGACCGCGAGCTGGTCGATATAATGCTGACTGCCGCCGAAGCTGGTGGGCAGCGGCAGTGGCACCGGCCACGCGCCGGCATAGATCACGCCGAAGAACAGCGCGGCAAAATCCGTCCCGGTCTCGGCGATCAGCGCGATGCGATCCTCGGGCTTGACGCCCGCAGCGACCAGGCGGCGGGCCTGCGCCAGCGCGTCCTCGCGCATCTCGTGGAAGGGATAGGCGCGCACCAGCGTGCCGCGCGCATCATGGAAGTTGAGGCCGCGCACGCCGGTGGCGGCATAGTCCAGCGCCTCGCCCAGCGTCGCGAAATCCGCGAGACGGCGGGGGAGACTGTCTTCGGTCGGGGTGGGCTGCAGGATCGCGCCGCTATCCCCGGTGTCGTTCACGTTCAAAGCCATATTCCAAAAATCCGTGCCCCTGATCGTGGCAGCCCGCCCGCGGTCTTCACGACGCTGGGCCCCACACCAGAAATGCGGGCGGCTCTGCTACGCACTGTCGTTCAAATTCGGTTGGCACTGTGGCACAAACAAGGCGCATGCGCCGCAACACCGCCTCTGGACGCCGCCCACCGCCCGCGCTGGATCGTTCCGCCCTCGAGCGGCTGGCGCTGCGCTATGTCGAGCGCTTCGCCACGACCCGCGGAAAACTGGCCGTCTACCTCGCACGCAAAGTGCGTGAGCGGGGGTGGGAAGGCGAGCCCGCGGATCCCGTCGCGATTGCGGAACGCTTCGCCGAACTCGGCTATATCAACGACCGGCTCTACGCCGAATCAAAGGCTTCGGCGATGGCGCGGCGCGGGCTCGGTGCCCGCCGGGTGAAGGACGCGCTGCGCCATGCCGGTGTTCAAGAACGGGACGCCGAGGCGATCGAGCCGCAGCTCGACAGCCGCGCGCGCGAGACTGCGATCGCCTTTGCTCGCAAGCGCCGGATCGGGCCGTTCGCGGCAGAGGAAGCCGATCGAGTCACGCTGGCGAAACAGGTCGGCGCGATGGTGCGCGCCGGACACGCGCCCGAGCTCGCGTGGAAAATCGTACGCATGCCCCCCGGAGAAAGCGTCGAACCGTTGCTAGATGGAGATTAGTAACAAAGGATTCGCACACGCTGGAAATGCTGTGTTAATGTTGCGGGTCAGGGGGAAGAGTCTGAATGCGTGCCGACCCGCAGCGAGCGTCGAGCGATTTTGTGCCCGTGCCGGCCGGCGCGGCGCTTCCCGTGCTCGAATCCGATGCGGATGGCGAGCATCACGGGGGAATCGTCAAATGGTTCGACGTCACCCGCGGCTTTGGATTCATCGTTGCCGATGATCCGCAGGCCGGGGATATCTTGATTCACTTTTCGGTGCTCCAGCCGCATGGGCGGCGCAGCCTGCCCGAGGGCGCGCGCGTCGAGTGCGTGGTGGTGCGGCGCGAGCGGGGGCTGCAGGCGCGCGAGATCGTGTCGATCGACCTCACCGATGCGGTCGAGCAGCCCAAGGCGCGATCGGGCATGGGCGAGCGCGCCGACCGGACCAAGCTGATTTCCGAGGCTGGGCCGTTCGAGCCGGTGACGGTCAAATGGTTCAATCGCCTCAAGGGCTATGGCTTCCTGGTGCGCGACGGCGATTCGGCCGATATATTCGTGCATATGGAAACGCTTCGCCGGGCGGAGATTTATGACGTTGAACCCGATCAGCCGCTTCGCGCCCGCATCGTCGAGGGGGACAAGGGACCGCTTGCGGTCGTCGTCGAGCGCCCGGACTAGAACCGCGCTGCTGCTCGCGCTGGGCGCGCTGGCGCTGGTGCCGGGATGCAAGGGGAGCGAGGCCGGCAATGCCGGCGCGGCGCAGCAGGCGGCGAAGGCGGTGGTCACCGTCGAAAGCACCGGCAAGAAGCACGTCTTCAAGGTCGACGTCGCGCGTACCGCGGCGGAACAGCAGCGCGGCCTGATGTTCCGCACCGACATCCCGGCGGATGGCGGCATGTTGTTCGCACCCTATCCGGCGGAAGGCGGCGGCCCGCGCGAGGCGAGCTTCTGGATGAAGGACACGCCGACCCCGCTCGACATCATCTTCATCCGCGCCGACGGCACGATCGCGCATATCGCGGAGAACACCGTGCCCTTCTCAGAGGATCAGGTGCGCTCGGGCGAGCCGGTCGCGGCGGTACTGGAGATTCTCGGTGGCAAGGCGGCGGAGCTGGGGATTTCGCCGGGGGACAAGGTGAGCTGGCGATAGGTTGCCGCAAGGTTCAAGTGATCTTCTCGCGGCAAACCCCCGTTGCCGCCGCCGCACTTGCCGCGTAAAGCGCGGGGCATGGGAATCCTGGCGAACATCTTCACCTGGTGGAACGGCTCCACCTTCGGCACCTGGATGGGCCTGCGCGGCAAGGACAAGGTCGGCGAGGACGCGCTCGGCAACATCTATTACCAGGGCGGCAGCGATACCGCGGGCAATCCGCGCCGCTGGGTGATCTACAAGGGTTCGAACGATTCGAGCCGCGTGCCGCCCGAGTGGTTCAGCTGGCTCCATCACCAGATCGACGACGTGCCCGATCGCGCGCTGCCGCCGGTGCGGCAGTGGGAGAAGCCCGCGATCCCCAACCTCACCGGCACCGCCCAGGCTTATCGCCCGGCCGGCGCGCTCGAGGCCGGCGGCAAGCGCATCGGCGCGACCGGCGACTACGAAGCCTGGACGCCCGGCGCCTGATGACCTCGCTACGTCCTGCCGTTCTCGCGCTGGCGCCGCTCGCGCTGGCGGGTTGCGGCTGGCTCGGCGGAAGCGACGGCACGCAGAACAAGACCGCCGCCGCGGACAAGGTCGAGGTCGCGCCCAAGGCCGGGCCGGGTGAGGAGATCGTCACCGTCGACACCGGCGCGTCCGCCGCCTCGACCGCCGGGGCGACGCCGATGGCCGAGCGGGTGGCGGTGCTGGGGCTGCTCAACAAGCGTAACGGGCAGGCCCGCGACATCACGCTCAAGCCCGGCCAGGCGGTGCGTGCGGGCGACGTGATCCTGCGGCTGCGCGCGTGCGAGAAGACCGCGCCATGGGAGAGCGACCAGCTGACCGGGGCATTCGCGCAGGTCGACGTGCGCGAGGCCGACGGTAAGTGGAAGCGCGCCTTTTCGGGTTGGCTCTACAAGGAGCGGCCGGCGCTCAACGTGGTGCAGCACCCGGTCTATGACGTCTGGGTCAAGAGCTGCGCGATGACCTTCCCCGAGACCGGGGGCGAGGTGGTGAGCGCCGGCGCCAACGGTTCGGGCGGCGCGGCGAAATCGTCGAGTGCGCCGAAGTCCGCCGTGACCCCGGCGGCGCCCGAGGCGAGCCCGGCGGCACCCTCGCCGAGCGCGTCGGACAGCATCGAGAGATAAGTCTCGCGCGGGACCTCGACCGCGCCCAGCGAGGCGAGGTGTTCGGTCATGAACTGGCAGTCGAGCAGCTCGAACCCGCCGACGCGCAGCCGCGCGACCAGGGCGGCGATCGCGACCTTCGACGCGTCGCGCGCGCGGCTCACCATCGATTCCCCGAAAAAGGCGCGGCCGAGCGCGAGACCGTAGAGTCCGCCCACCAGCCGATCGCCGTCCCACACCTCGACCGAATGCGCGAAGCCGCGGCGGTGAAGCTCGCCGAACACCTTTTCGATTGCCGGATTGATCCAGGTATCGGGCCGGTCGGGCGCGGCTTGCGCGCAAAGCGCGATCACCTGGTCGAATGCCGCGTCGGCGGTGATGCGGAAGCGGTCGCTGGTGATCGTCTTGCGCAGCGAGCGCGAAAGGTGGAAGCCGTCGAGCGGGAGGATCGCGCGCTGGCGCGGTTCGACCCAGAATACGCTGTCCTCGTCGCGATGCTCGGCCATCGGGAAGACGCCCATGGCATAGGCGCGCAGCACCAGATCGGGATCGAGATCGGCCGAGCGGGGGGTGGGGCGCGTCATTTCTTCTTCGCCAGCCGGCGCTCGATCGCCTGCCACAGGTCGGCGAAGGCGCGGCCGCCGGTGGTGCGGCCGGCAAAGGCACCGACCGGCTGGCGCCGCGCGGCCATCGCCTCGACGATGCTGGCGCTCGGGATGACCGGCCAGTCGGGGTGGCGCTCGAGCGCCTCGGCATGGAGCTTGCGGCGGCGGTCGACCATCGAATGGACCGGCATCAGCGGCACCTTGCCCTTCCCGCCGAGATGCGCCTCGACCTCGGTCAGCGCGCGTTCGGAAAGGGGGGAGGGGATGACCGGCACGACGATCAGGTCGGCGGCGCGCATCACCTGCTCACTGGTCTCGGTGAGGCCGGGCGGGCAGTCGAGCAGCATCCGGTCATAGGCCTTGTCGAGCTGGCCGAGCAACTTGGCGAGGCGCTTCTTCTTGTCGAGTTCGTGGAAGAGCAGGTCGAGGCCGCGCAGCGAGGCGTCGGCGCCGATCAGGTCGAGCCGCTCGACATCGGTGGCATGGGCGAGCTTCGAGGGTTCGACGTCCTTGGTGAACACGGCTTGCGCTTGCGCCTTGCTCTTTCCACCGCCGAGCAGGAAGGTGGAGGCCGACTGCGGATCAAGGTCCCAGAGCAGGGTCCGGCGCGCCGAGAGCGTCGCCGCGCACCAGGCGAGGTTGACCGCCAGCGTGGTCTTTCCGACGCCGCCCTTCAGGCTGTAGATCGCGATCGTCGCCAAGCCCTGCCTCCGCTCGGTAAATCCAACGCGCCGGACCGATCCGGCGCGCCCATCATGCAATGTTCCCGATGGAGATAACAAGATGAGGACGGATCATCTGTTCGTGATCACCGGCGGACCGGGCTCGGGCAAGTCGAGCCTTATCGCCGCGCTGGCCATGCAGGGCATCGCGACGATGCCCGAGGCGGGGCGCGCGATTATCCAGGACCAGGTCGCGATCGGCGGCGACGCGCTGCCCTGGGCCGACCGCGCGGCGTTCGCGACGCAGATGCTGGGCTGGGAGCTGCGCTCGTACCGCGAGGCGCGCGCGCTGGCCGGGCCGGTGGTGCTCGACCGCGGGATTCCCGACGTGATCGGCTATCTGCGGCTGTGCGGGCTGGCGGTTCCGGCGCCTGCCGAGCGGGCGGCGGCGGCGTTCCGCTACAACCGCATCGTGTTCATCGCGCCGCACTGGCCGGAGATCTATGCGCGGGACGCCGAGCGGAAGCAGGACGCGGCGGAGGCGCAGGCGACGCACGAGGTAATGGCCGAGGTCTATGCGGGGCTGGGCTATGAGCTCGTCGAACTGCCCTTGGCGCCGGTGGCTGAACGGGCGCGCTTCGTCCGAGCGCGCCTCAACCCTAGTGCAGATGCCGCAGCTTGTCGGGGTTGCGGGTCTGGTAGATCGCGGTGATGCGGCCGTCCTCAATTTCGAGCGCGGTGGTCTGCAGCTCGCCGTCGGCCTCGAGCGTGACGAAGCCGGGCAGGCCGTTGACGAAGCAGGTGCGCACCAGCGTCGAGCCATATTTGCCGAACAGCACGGCGAGCGACTTGTGCAGCTTCATCACATGCTTGAAGCCGAGCACGACCTGCATCGCCGCGGCGCGCTTGCCGCCGCCGTCGCTGTGCATGCTGACGTCCGCGGCGAGCATCGCGCCGAGCGCGGTCATGTCGCCGGTGCGCGAGGCGGCGAAGAACGCCTGGGCGATCTCGATCCCGCGCGCCTGCTCGACCTGGAAGCGCGGGCGCGCTTCGCGGACATGGGCGCGGGCGCGCGCCGCGAGCTGGCGGCAGGCGGCGGCATCGCGGTCGAGCGTCTTAGCGACTTCCTCGAACGACACGCCGAACACGTCGTGGAGCAGGAAGGCGGCGCGTTCGAGCGGCGAGAGGCGTTCGAGCGCGAGCATCAGCGGGAGGGTGACGTCCTCTTCCGGCTGCTCCTCGACCACCGGATCGGGAAGCCACGGGCCGATATAGGTTTCGCGCTGATGGCGCGCGGACTTGAGCTGGTCGAGACAGAGGCGCGTGACGATGCGGCGCAGGAACGCCTCGGGCTCACGCACCGCCGCGCGATCGGTGCCCATCCAGCGCATAAACGCCTCCTGCACCACATCCTCGGCATCGGCGACCGAGCCGAGCATGCGGTAGGCGACACGGATGAGCTTGGGGCGCAGCGGGTCGAACGACTCCGCCGCGCCCGTGCGCCCCTGTTCGTTCCGTATCACGCGACCTGCGCCTGGACGGACTTGACCACCGCCGGCTCGGTCCACAGGTGGAAGCCGACCGCGAGCCGGTTCCAGCCGTTGATGATGTTGATCATCAGGGTGAGCTTCACCTGCTCCTCCTCGCTGAACTCGGCGGCGAGCGCTTCATGGGCTGCTTCCTGCGTGTGCCCTTCGGAGAGGCGCGTCAAGGCGTCGACCCAGCCGAGCGCGGCGCGCTCGCGCGGGGTGTAGCCCGGCGCCTCGCGCCATGCCGACAGCAGATAGATGCGCTTCTCGGTCTCGCCCTTGGCCCGGGCTTCCTCGGTATGCATGTTGATGCAGTTGGCGCACTGGTTGATCTGCGAGGCGCGGATCTTGACCAGCTCGACCAGCGAGGGCTCGAGGCTGGCTTCGATGGCGGTGGAGGCCGCGAACCACGGCTTCATCACGTCGGGGGCGGCGGCGAACGGGTTGAGCTTGGCAGTCATGTTCATGCTCCTCATCGGGTTGCATGGTCATGACGAGCGGGACGCGGCGGATGTGACATCGGCCGCGAAAAAACTTCTGCGCAACGAAAAAGGGCCGGCGGTAGGTGCCGCCGGCCCTTTCGGTTGGAATTCTGCGAGGGTCAGCCCTTGCAGGTGAGCGAGCCCTTGCCCGGAAGCTCGACGGTGGCCGACTTCTCGTTGCCGGTGAGCTTGTAGCCGCCCTCGGCGGTGTAGGGCTGGCCGGCTTCGGGCGCCTTGAGGTCGGTCGCCGGACCGTTCTTCTCGGTGCGCAGCTTGACCAGCTTGTCGCCCTGGAAGAACTCGGCGAACACGAGCGCGTTGCCCGGCTGGCAGCGCATCGAGACCGAGGCCTTGATCGCGGGCGGCAGCTCGACGGCCGGCGCGTTCTTGAGCGCGGTTTCCATGGGGTCGGGCGCGCGGCTGTCGACCACTTCGGGTTCGGGTTTGCAGGCCGCGAGCGGCAGGAGGACGATCGCGACGGCGGCGGGGAGGAGGCGCATCTTCATAGCGGGCGTTCCTTTTGCGCATGCAGCATTTGACGTCAAGACCCACATGATACCGGGGGACAGCGCGTTTTGCGTTGCAACAGGAAAGTTGCGGGGATCATTCGTGAAATTCATCCAGGTCGGGGATGCGGCCAAACGCAATCTTCGTGCCCACCCGGTCGATGCGGCTGCCGTCCATCGGCCCGACCGAGACCGCGTGGCGGCCGAACTTCTCGTTGATCCGGTCCATCGCCTTGCTGAGCGAGAGGGTACGGGTCTCGCGCGCGAGCGGATCATCGGGATCGAGCGCGGCGAATAATGATTCCTGCTCGCCCTGGAGCGGGGCGATCTCGGCCAGGGTCACGCCGACCATGCGAATCGCGAAGCCATGGGCGCGGCTGCGGCCGGCCTCGACGAGGCGCGGGAAGATCGAGTCGAGCGCGTGGAGCACGGTGAAGCTGTCCTGGGTCGAGGGCAGCTTGATCGAGGTGCGCCAGGTCGACTTGTCGTCCTCGAACCGGGCGTGGAGCACGAGCAGGCGGCTGACATAGCCCTTGCGACGCAACCGGTTGGCGGACTTGAGCGCGAGGCGGCGGGCGGTGAGGCGAGTCGGCTCGAGCCCGCGCTTGCGCGGCGAGAGGACATGGCTGTGGCCGATGGTGCGGTTCTGAGTCGCCTTCTCGGGCAGGTCGAAGCCGTGGAGCAGATACCAGAGCCGGTCGCCATTGACCCCGCCCCAAGCCGAGCCGGCGTCGCGCGGGCGGCGCTCGCACAGCTGGCCGATGTCGAGGATGCCCTGCTGCGCCAGGCGTTTCTCCATCTTGGCGCCGATCCCGGCGATGTCGCGCAGCTTGAGGTCGAACAGGCGGTGGGGCAGCTGCTCCTGCGTCAGCACGGTGAGGCCGTCGGGCTTCTGCATGTCGCTGGCGAGCTTGGCGAGCAGGCGGTTGGGGGCGATGCCGACCGAACTGGTCAGGCACTCGCCGACATTGGCGCGGATGCCGGCCTTGATCCGGTTGGCGAGCGCGATCGCGGTCTCGGGATCGTTCTCGTTGTCGAGCAGGCGGCAGGCGACCTCGTCGATCGAGCAGACATGGGTGACCGGGATGTGCCGCCACACCTCCTCGACGATCGCGTTGTGGAACTCGACATATTTCTCGTGCTGGCCGGGGGCGATGAGGAGATCGCGGCACAGGCGTTTCGCTTCCCACACCGGGGTACCAGTGCGGATACCGTAGCGCTTGGCCTCGACCGAGGCGGCGATGGCGACGGTGGTGTCGCTGTTGACCGGGGCGACGATCACCGGACGCCCGCGCAGCTCGGGATTCAGCTGCTGCTCGACCGCGGCGAAGAAGCTGTTGAGATCGAGGTACAGCCAGCGCAGCGGCCGCGGGGGCAGGTCGAGAAGAGGCGGGGAAGGCTCTGGCGCCATGCCGGAACAATAGTCGAACGGGGTGGCGGAGTCACGTAGCCGGTGGTGTTACCCAAAGTGAGCGAAGTTGACGGCTCCCTGAGGGGAAGTTGACATATCTGGCGGGGTTTCATGCACGCGCGCCAACCGCTCGCGTCCGCGAAAAGTCCCAAAAGTCACGCCCCTACGCGCGAGGGGGAGAGGGAAGGATCCGGTTGTCAAAGAGCCCGCCGATCCTAGCCGAACCGGCGGGCTGTAGGAAAATGGTTTCAGGCCGCGGTGGCATGGCCCGGGCGGCGGATCGCACGGAGCTTGCCGGTCTGGCCGCCGCCCGCGAAGAAACGGCCGCCGCCGTCGGATTCGAGGCCCGAGATGCCGATGCCCGCGGGCATGTCGAGTTGCTCGAGCACCGCGCCGCTCGCCGGATCGATGCGGCGAAGGTCGCTGGCGTCGTCCTGCCAGGTGGCGTGCCACAGCTCGCCCTCGACCCAGGTGACGCCGGTGACGAAGCGATCGGACTTGATCGTGCGCAGGATCTCGCCCGTCGCGGGGTCGACCTGGTGGATGCTGGCGGCGCGATACTCGCCGACCCACAGCGAGCCCTCGGCCCAGGTGAGGCCGGAGTCGCCGCCCTTGCCGGGGGCGGGGATGGTCGCGAGCACCTCACCGGTCTGGGGGTCGACCTTGCGGATCACCGCCTCGGCGATCTGGTAGAGATGCGTGCCGTCGAACGCGGTGCCGGCATCGGCGGGAACGTCGACCCCGCCCACGATCTCGCCGCTGTCGGGATCGAGCGCGGCGATCCGCTCGCCCGTGGCGAGCCACACGCGGCCGCCGTCGAAGCTGACGCCGCCGATGTCGCTGACGCCGGGGAAGGGACCGTATTCGCGGAGGATCTCGGCTGCTGCGTGCTTCATTTCGCTACTCCTGTCGTCGCGGGGGCCGGAGTCAATTCCGGCGGCAGTTTCTCGAAGGCCGCGAGCGCGGGATCGATGCGGTCCCAGGCGTGGCCCGCGGCGGTCCAGTAGATGGCCTGCGGCCGATAGCGCGACGGATCGTCGAGGCTGGCGGCGCTGGTGATGAAGATCTCCGGCATGTCGGGCAGCGCGATGAACATCGGCGAGCCGCAGGTGGGGCAGAAGCCGCGCCGCTTGCGCGTGCCGTTCTCGCCGACGCTCTCCCACCAGACGGGATTGCCGCTGACCGTCACCGTCGCGCCGGCGAAGGTGAGGTGCGCGCCATGGCCGCTGCCGCTCTCGCGCTGGCACTGGCGGCACTGGCAGAGGTTCATGATCGCGGGCTCCTCCGCGATCTCGTAGCGGATCGCGCCGCATGCGCAGGCGCCGGTATAGGGTGAGGTCATGTCGCCGCTCCTTGGTTGCGGTGCCATGATTATCCGCCGGGCAGGACGGCCGGGAGTAACAAGCTTGTCGGGAAACCCGGGGTCTGCCGCGCCATCCAGCGCCGCGCGCGCCCGCGGCCGAAGCCGTCGGCCTTGCCTGCTTCGGCGAGCCCCTCGAGTGCGCGCTGGACGGTCCGCGGGCTTACGTCGAGCGCGAGCGCGAGCGCCGAGCTCGACCAGGCCTCGCCATCGGCGAGCAGCGCGAGGATCTCGGCATGGGCTTCCTCCCGCGGGGGGAGCAGCAGCGCGACGCTGCGTGCGGTGCGGGGCTTGAGGATGAAGCCATCCTCGGTCGCGCTGATCTCGGCGAGCGGTTCGAGGACGGCGCGCAGCCGGCCGATCTCGACGCGCAGGCGGGCGCGGTGCGACTCGTCGGCTTCGCGGGCGCGGAAGGCGCGCTTGAGCAGGTCGAGGCGAGTGACGTCGCCCGGCCATGCCTCGGCGAGCGCGCGCGCGAGCGCGAACAGCACGGGGCGGCTGGCGAGCGGGACGATGGACTTGCCGGTTCGGATCGCCGTGCGGCAGGCGTCGACCACCAGCGTGTCCGAGGCGAGCAGTGCCTCGATCTCGGCGAGGCCGAGCAGCCGCGCCTTCTCGCGGGTGACCAGCCGGGCGGCTGGCGCTTCGAACGCGCGCACCGCCTGGTCGACCTCGGCAATGAGCGCCGGGATAGCGGCCTGACATGCGGCGCCGGATGCGCGTTCGAGCGCGGCATGTGCAGGGGCGGCCTCGATCCGCCGCATGGCGATGCCGGCAGCGACCAGCCAGGCCCCCGCACGAGAGGCTGGGGGCAGCACGGCGGGATCGATCGCCTCCAGCATCCGCGCGGCGTCGTCGAGCCGTCCGATCAGCAACAGGCGCCGCGCCGCGAGATAGCCGGCATGCGCGGCGTTGGCGCGGTCGGCATGCGCGGCGAGCGTGGCGCGCGCGGCGTCGAGCCCGCGCATCGGCTCGCCGAGATCGCGCGAGACCAGGGCAATCTCGGCCTCGGCGACGATGCAGCGGGCCCGGGCGACCGGCTCGCGATTGCCGAAGGCGCGGGCGGCTCGGCGCAGCAACTCGCGGGCGCGGACGAGGTCGCCGAGCTGCGCCATGGCGATGCCGCGCAGCGCGAGCGCGGCGGGGTCGTCGCGCAAGGCGACGCGGTCGAGCGCGGCAAGAGGGTTGCCCGTCGCGAGCGCACGGGCGGCGGCGTTGATCAGCGAGTCCATCTAAATCGCGTCACATTTGTAACTCTCACCCGCGCGCGGCCCGTCCCTAGGTTTCACGGACCAACGACGACGGAGCATGGCGATGTCCGCAACGGCAAACAAGGCGACCGGCAAACCGGCATGGCTCGCGCTCGCGGCGTCGCCGGTGTCCGCGCTGATGGCGCTGGTTTCGGCGGCGGATGCACCGCCGCTCGCCTTGTGCGCGGCGGGGGCAACGGTGCTGCCGGTCGACGGCATGACCGCGATGTACCTGCTGATGAGCCTGTTCCACCTGCCGCCCTGGCTCAAGCTCGCCGGACGCGGCTGACGATCAACGAGGAGAAGAAAGATGCAACATGAGATCGTATCGCGCGAGGAATGGATGGCCGCGCGCAAGGCACTGTTCGAGAAGGAACGCGCGATGACCCATGCGCTCGACGCGCTGCGCGCCGAACGTCGCGGGCTGCCCTGGGTGCGAGTCGAGAAGAATTACGTGTTCGACGGCCCGGACGGGCCGCTCACGCTGGGCGACCTGTTCGGCGAGCGCAGCCAGCTCGCGGTCTATCATTTCATGCTGGCGCCGGGATCGGCGCATCTCTGCCCCGGCTGCTCCTACACGATGGACCATACCGACGCGGCGCGGCAGCATTTCGAGCATGCCGACCTCGCCTTCGCCGCGGTGTCGCGCGCGCCGGTCGAGCAGATCGAGGCGGTCAAGGCGCGGATGGGCTGGACGTTTCCGTGGGTGTCGTCGGACGAGGGCGACTTCAACTACGACTTCTGCGTCTCGTTCAAGCAGGAGGACCGGGAGGCGGGCCGGGCGCTCTACAATTACGGGCTGACCACGATCCAGCGCAGCTCGGACATGTTCGGGGTGAGCGTGTTCGCGAAGAACGACGCGGGCGAGATTTTCCACAGCTACTCGACCTATCACCGCGGCACCGAGCTGCTGATGGGCGCGATGAACTGGCTCGACCTCACCCCCAAGGGCCGCAACGAGACCGGCGGCACCATGAGCTGGGTGCGGCTGCACGACGAATATTGAGGTGCCCTCGCAATTCCTCCCCCCGGAGGGGGAGGAATTGAAGTCTCAGCGCCGGGGCGCCGCCTTGCACTGGATGTAGACCGGGTTGCCGATCAGCAGCTTGCGGTCGTTGGGACCGAGGATGTTGATGGCGACCCAGCCGCAGGCGGAAGGGCGGTCGATCGGGAGTGTGGCGGGGGAAGCCCTGAGGGGCACGCGGCTGTGCTCCTTGCCGTTGGCGACGAGCTGGATCGTGCCCTGCGTGATGCCGGTGACGCGCGCCTCGACCTGAAGCTTGGCCGCCGGCGTGGTGACGGTCTCGCCCATCGCGGCGCGAGTGCGGCCCGAAACGACCATGACCTCGAGCATGCGGTCGCGCGTTCCCTCGACATCGATGAACACGTTGCCGGCGCGGATGCCGTCGAGGATTGCGGGCTGCGACAGCTCGCGGGCATGGACGACGGTGGCGGGGCGGCCGATCGGCGCCTTGCCCGGGCCGGCGGCGGGGTCGTGATTGTCGCTGCTGCCGATGCCGGTGATGCGGTAGCCGCGGTTGAGCTTGTCGTACCAGAAGTCGAGCCCCGCGAGCGGGGGCTGGGTGGTGAGGCTGTTGATCGCCTCGATCGCGGTGACCTGGCTCCAGTCGGTGCCGGGCCAGACCCAGCCGCAGCCCATGCACGCCTCGCCCGAGGGGAGCGCAGGGTGGTTGATCGAGAGGATCGCCCCCGCTGCGGCGACCTCGTTCTGGAGCGCGGCGATGTTCGGGACGGCCAGGCTGCCGACGCGGAAATCGACCCAGCGCGACTGGCCGAAGATGTTGGCATGGCCGCCGAAGGTGGTGATCTCGGCGCCGGGGATCAGCAGCAGGCGGTCATAATAGGGCTGGAGCTCGCGCAGGCCGGAAAAGTGCGAGCTCGTGTTGTGATCGGTGACCGCGATGAAATCGAGCCCGGCCTGCGAAGCGGTCTCGACGGTGCGGTAGAGCGGGCAGGGGACGCGCTTGCCCTGCTGGCTGGCGCAGCTCCCGTCGGAATGCGCGTCGTGCATGTGGAGGTCGCCGCGATACCAGCCGGGGCCGGTTTTCAGGGGTGCATCGGCGATCGCGGCGCTGGCGTTGCGGGTCGCGCCGCGGTCGAAGAAGATCTCGACGCGGTACGGGCTGCGGGCGTCCTTGCGGGCATTGGGCACGCCGAACTGGACGTGCCAGCGGCCGGCGGGAAGCGCGCCTGGGAGGTAGCCGGGGGTGGCGTCGCTCGCGCTCAGCGTGAAGCGGTCGCGCGTGCCGCCGCTCCAGCCGCGGAAGCGCTCGGGATCGAACACGCCGAGGTCGACGACGGTCTTGTTGGCCTTGTCGTAGGTCAGGCGGACGGTGATCCGTTCGACGCCCGCGGGGACGTCGAACGGGATCGCCTTGTAGGTCTGGTGGTCGGCGCCGGTGATCTCGCCGGTGACGGTGCGGTCCGCCTCCTGCGCGGTGGCGGAGCTGGCGACGCAGGCGAGCGCCGCTGCGAGCAGGAGACGGCCACGCATCAGAACTTGAAGTCCACCGCGAAGCGGAAGTTGCGGCCGAGGATCGGGCGGCCGATGAACAAGAGGTCGTTGGCCTGGCCGCTGGTCAGCTCGCCCGCGCGCGGATTGCCCTCGGTCAGGCCGATCGTGTTGGTGAGGTTGTCGCCATAGGCCCAGAGCTGGATGTTCCCGGTGACCTTGAAGCGGACGCTGGCGTTGACCACGGTATAGGCCGGCAGCTCCGAGATGTTCGCGGCGTCGGCATAGCGCTTCGAATAATGCTCGACATCGGCCTGCGCGCGCAGGCGGTCGCCGAACAGCGTGACCGCGGGGGTGGCGCGCAGCGCGAGGCGCGGCACGCGCAGCAACTGGTTGCCCGAATAGTCGCGCGGGATCAGCGTCGGAGTCGGCGGGGTGGTGGTATTGTCCTGTCCGAGCTCATTGTAGCGCAGGTTGCGGAAGGTCGGGTCCTGCCACGTCGCGTTGAGCGTGAAGTCGAACCATGGCGCCGGGCGCACCGTGCCCTCGAACTCGACGCCGTAGGAGCGGGTGTCGGTGTAAACGGTCTGGCTGACATAGCCGTTGGTGCCCGGATCGAAGCGGGTGTTGCCGATGCCGTAGGAGTCGAAGTCGGTGAGAAAGGCGGTCGCGTAGAGGCTGAGGAAGCGCGAGCTGTATTTGAGGCCCGCTTCCCACATGTCGATGCCCTGAGTCACCGGCCGCGCGGTGGCGCTGGTGATGAAGCTGCCCACGCTGGGCAGGCGGAACGTCGAGGTGTAGCGCGCGAACACGCCCGCGCGCTCGGCGAACTGCCAGTCGGCGCCGAGCGTCCAGCCGAGCCGGTCGAACTTGCGGCTGAACGGGGTGAACACGCCGTTGCCGGTGAGCACGCTGTCGTCGGCGAGCGTCGCGGCATTGCCGAGATTGACGGTGCGGCTGCCCTCCTGCGCGCCGCGCGTGGTCACTTCCTCATAGCGCAGGCCGCCGTCGATGCGCAGCTGCGGGGTGATCTGCCACTCGTCCGAGGCATAGATCGCGAAGGTGTTCTGCGAGCCGTAGCCGTTGGCGAATTCGGAGCCGTAGCGCGCGACGCCGTTCTCGGTCAGCGCGCCGACCACCTGGCCGGCGGCGTTGAGCGCGACGAGGTTGAGCAGGCGCGAATTGCCCGATACGTCCTGCACGGTCGAGGCCGAGTAGCGTTTGAAGGTCTCGTCGATGTACGCATAGTAGACGCCGACCGCGACGTCGTGCGTGCCGCCCGCCTCGAACTGGTGGGCGAGGCGGACGTCGTTGAGCAGTTCGCTCTCCTCGATCGTCACCGGGCGCGCGGCGTTGATGAAGACATCGCCATTGCCGTTCTGGCCGGTGACGTCGAACGCGCTGCCGTCGTCGACATAGCGCAGCTGAACGCTGGTCGCGCCGGGGAAGGCGGCGAGGACTTGCGGGCGATAGGTGTTGAGCAGCGCGGTGGCGGTGCTCACCGAGGCGGGATAGACGCCGTTGCGCACCGTGTCGGACTCGCGGTAGCGCAGCTTGTGGCTGAGCTTCCAGCCGTCGCCGAACTCCCAGTCGGTGATCCAGCTGAACTGGTCGAGGCGGATGCGCGAGCCTTCCTCCTGGCGGAAGTCGACCGGTCCGGTCGCGCTCTTGAGCGTCAGGCGGCGGGTCTGGCGGCTGGCGGTGGTGTCGTAATGCGGGTCGAAGCCGGGCAGGCCGACAATGTCGCCTTCGCTGTCCTTGGTCAGCGGGATGCCGGTGTAGAAGATCGCATTGTCGGCGAGGTGCTTGTAGCTCAGCATGGTGCGGCCGCCGGCGAACTCGCCATGCACCGCGGCGCGGATCTGACCGCCCTTGTTGCCGGTATAGCCGGGGTCGCGCACGCCGCGCTCGTGGCGGTAGAAGCCGCCGACATCGACCGACCAGCCCTCGGCCACCGGCACGCCGACCCAGCCGTCGAAGCGGTAGAGATCGGCGGTCGGGCCGTAGAGCAGGCGCGCGTTGCCGGTCACTTCGTTGGTCGCGCGGCGCGTGATGTAGTTGACCACGCCGCCCGGCGCGTTGGAGTAGAAGATCGACGACGGGCCGCCGCGGACGACCTCGATCCGGTTGATCGTCTCGTCGATGCGAAAGGCCTGGTCGGCATTGAGATAGCCGAGCGCGGGATCGTGCTGCACCGGCAAGCCGTCCTCGAGCAGGTTGATCGAGCCGAAGCCGTCGACTGGGATGCCGCGCGCGCGCACGTTGCCCGAGCCTTCGCCGCCCGACGCCTCGACCCAGAAGCCGGGGACCGACTTCAGCGTTTCGGTCACGCTCGACGGCGCGCGCGAGCGCAGCATCTCGTCCGTGAGCGTGGTGATCGCGTAGCTGGTCTCGAGCTTGGTGCGCTCGCCGGCGCCGGCGCGACCGGTCACGATGATCTCGTCGTCCTGGGTATCGGCCTCGGGCGCGCTCGTCGCCTGGTCCTGCGCGAGGGCGGGCAGGCTGACGGAAAGCAGAAGCGCGGAAACGCTGGCGCGAACGAGCGCCTTGCGAATGGTCATGGTCGTCCCCTTTGAGATGGATTTCATGGGCAGCGGTGCTGCACGCGCCGCCCCTAGGGGGAACCGGTTTCACAATGGCGGCGGGGCCATGACCGGATGATTACGATTGCATGACCGGTTTGCGACGCGGAGCGTGGCGCGCCGCTTCGGCGGTCTCGATCAGTCGGGGATGCGCGAGCTGATCCGGGGGCGGAACCTGCCCGGCAGCGCGCGGTCGGCGGCGGTCCGCACGGTCGCGGATGCGGTGAACGCCACGGAGAGCACGACGGACGGCGTGACGATCCAAAATCGTTGCATGATTGTCTCCCCCACGCCCATGCTAGCCGATCGCCGCGCTGCCGCAAGTCAGCGGGCGTTGCGGATCGCCGCGGCCTTTCCGTCCGGCCCCACGGCCACCATCGTGAACGCCGCGGTCGCCGCATGCCGGCGCTCGCCGGAGAGCAGGTCCTCGGCCCACAGCTCGACCCCGACCGCAATCGAACTGCGCCCGGTCATGCGGATGCGCGAGACCAGCTCGACCATCTCCCCGGCGCGGATCGGACAGGTGAAGTCGATGCGGTCGGACGCCGCCATCACCATCACCGCCCGGGCGTGGCGAGTGGCGGCGATGAAGGCGGCCTTGCCCATCATCTTGAGCGCGTCGCCGCCATAGAGGGTGCCGTAATGATTGGTCTGGGGCGGGAAGACCATCTCGGCCATGCGCAGCACCCCCCGCTCGGCGGGCGGCGGCGGGGCGAACGGGGGCAGGGGCAGACGGGTGTCCGGGCCCTTGACCGCGGCGAGGGTGAAGACACCGCGCGTGCACAGCCGCCGCTCGCCGCTGACCGGCGCCTCGGCGACCAGGGTCACCTCGACGTCGAGCGCGCTGGTGCCGATGCGGACGATGCGGCCCGATGCCTCGACCATCTCGCCCGCGCGTGCCGGGGCGGCGAAGTCGATGCGCTGGGAGGCGGCCGTGACGAAGGGCGCGCGGCCGTGCCGGCTGGCGGCGAGGAACGCGACCTTGTCCATATGCGAGAGCGCCACGCCGCCGAACAGCGTGCCGTGGTGATTGGTGTCGCCCGGGAAGATCATGTCGATGAGGCGGACGATGGGTTCGGTGGTGTGGGGCATGTGTGGTTCCACTGATCCTCCCCCTGGCGGGGGAGGATTATCGGCTACGCCTCCACCGCAACTTCGGCGCGCAGCGTGCGGGCGGCGGCGACCATCGCGTCGATCGCGGGGCGTACCTCCTCCCATTTGCGGGTCTTGAGGCCGCAATCGGGGTTCACCCACAGCTGCGACGGGCTGAGGTGAAGCTGTGCGAGCCGCAGCAGCGCGACCATCTCTTCCTCGCCGGGCACGCGCGGGGCATGGATATCGTAGACGCCCGGCCCGATCGCGCTGGGATAGGCGTAGGCCGCGAAGCCCTCGAGCAACTCCATCTGCGAGCGCGCGGTCTCGATCGAGATCACGTCGGTGTCCATCGCGCCGATCGAGGGCAGGATGTCGTTGAACTCCGAATAGCACATATGCGTGTGGATCTGGGTCGCGTCGGCGACGCCGGCGGCGGAGAGGCGGAAGCAGTCGACCGCCCAGTCGAGATAGGCCTGCCAGTCCTTGCGGCGCAGCGGCAGGCCTTCACGCAGGGCGGCCTCGTCGACCTGGATCGCCTGGCAGCCGGCGGCCTCGAGGTCCTGCACCTCGTCGCGGATCGCGAGCGCGATCTGGCGGCACGAGGCTTCGCGCGGCTGGTCGTCGCGCACGAAGCTCCAGTTGAGGATCGTGACCGGGCCGGTGAGCATGCCCTTGACCGGCTTGTCGGTGACCGACTGGGCGTAGCGCCACCATTCGACCGTCATGGGCGCGGGCCGCGAGACGTCGCCGAACAGGACCGGCGGACGCACGCAGCGCGAGCCGTAGGACTGGACCCAGCCGCTCACCGTGAAGGCGAAGCCGGCGAGCTGCTCGCCGAAATACTGGACCATGTCGTTGCGCTCGAACTCGCCATGGACGAGCATGTCGAGCCCGGCTTCCTCCTGCCAGCGGATCGCGCGGAGGGTTTCGGCGCGCAGGAACGCCTCGTACGCCGCGGCGTCGAGGTTGCCGCGGTTGTACTCGGCGCGGGCATGACGGACCTCGGCGGTCTGCGGGAAGGAACCGATCGTGGTGGTGGGAAAGAGCGGGAGGTTCAGCACCTGCGCCTGCGCGGCGATGCGCGTGGGGTGATCCGAGCGGCGCTCGCGCATGTCCGGCGTGACCGCCGCGATGCGCGCGGCGACGGCGGCATCGTGGATGCGCGGCGAGGTGCGGCGGTTGGCCGCGGCCTGCGACGAGGCTTCCAGCTCGGCGGCGACGGCAGTGCGGCCTTTGTTGAGCGCGCGCTTGAGGATGGCGAGCTCCTCGACTTTCTGGACGGCGAAGGCGAGCCATTGCTTCACTTCCGCGTCCAGCTTGGTTTCCAGCCCCAGATCGACGGGCACGTGGAGCAGCGAGCAGGAGGGGGCGAGGATCAGGTCGCGCTCCGCCCCGAGCGGCTCGATCCGGTCGAGCAAAGCGGTGAGATCGGCGCGCCAGATGTTGCGGCCGTCGATCACGCCGAGCGAGAGCGCGAGCGTCTTCGGCGCGGCCTTGAGCACCGGGGCGAGCTGCTCGGGCGCACGCACGAGATCGATGTGCAGCCCAGCGACCGGAAGGGCGGTGGCGAGAGTGAGGTTGTCGCCGAGCCCGCCGAAATAGGTGGTCAGCATGATCTGCGGCGTCGAGCGCGCGAGCCGGGCATAGGCTCGGGTGAAGGCGCGGCGCTGCTGCTCGGTGAGGTCAGTGACGAGGATCGGCTCGTCGATCTGCACCCACTCGGCGCCGGCATGGGCGAGGTGGTTCAGGATCACGCCGTAGAGGCCGAGCACCTCGTCGAGATAGTCGAAGGGGTCGACGCCGCTCGCCTTGACCAGGCTGAGCCAAGTGATCGGGCCGAGCAGGACCGGGCGAGTCTCATAGCCTTGCGCCCTGGCCTCGCGATATTCCTCGACGACCTTGAGGCGGCCGAGCGCGAGCTTCTGTCCGGCGGCAAGCTCGGGGACGATGTAATGATAGTTGGTGTCGAACCACTTGGTCATCTCGCACGCGGTGAGGCTGTGCGAATGAGCGCAGCCGCCGTCCTCGCCGGTGGTGCCCCGCGCCATCGCGAAATAGGTGGCGAGCGTCGCCTCGCCATCCGCCGCGCCGTAGCGGGCGGGGATCGCGCCGAGCATCACGCTGAGATCAAGGACATGGTCGTAGAGCGAGAAATCGTTCGACGGCAGCCAGTCGGCGCCGAGCGCGGTCTGGCGCGCCCAGGCGGCGGTGCGCAGGCCCGCCGCGGCTTCGAGCAGGTCGGCCTCGCCGGCCTTGCCCGACCAGAAGGATTCGAGCGCGTGCTTGAGTTCGCGGCGCGGGCCGATGCGCGGGAAGCCGAGCGTGGCGATGGTGACGGTCATTGGTCTTCTACCCCGAAGAGGACGGGGAGAAGCCGGACGCGTGCGGGTCTGCGCCGCCGGTGGGGATCCGGTCGCGCATCGTGCATGCGGCCGAACCGGGCACCCCGCCGGTGGACGTTATCGCGTCGCGGGCAGGTCTTCTGGCTCACGGGTCAGCACGGACGGTCTGGCCTTCCCGGGAAGCGAGCCTCCCAGTGACGCGTATCGACCGCCGCTCGCCGCTTACAGTTGCGGGGGCAGCGCCGGATTTGCACCGGCTTCCCATCTTAGCTCCGGCGCGGACGAACCGCCGAAGCACCTTCGACCCCGCCAGCATCGCGTCGGCGAGGCCGAGTGTCAAGTGCGATATAAAGATTTCTTTATATCTTTAAGTCAAGGCATGGGCGGGCCCTTGAGCTCGATCACATTGCCCTCGGGGTCGCGGACATAGAAGGACGGGCCTTCGCCTTCGGCGCCGTAGCGCGGGCCCTCCTCGACGATCTCGACTCCGTGCGCGGCAAGGTGCGCGCGCAGGGCGGCATCGTCGAAGCGATCGACGGCGAGGGCGAAGTGATCGAGGTTGCGGCCCTCGGCGCCCGGTGCCGCGCCGCCCCGCGCGCCGAGCTTGCCGTCGATCGTCACGAGGTCGATCAGCGAAGCGCCGGCGCGCAGCTGGTAGAGCCCGATCTCAGCCTGCTCGCGCTCGTCGGTGCAGCCGATCACGTCATGGTAGAAGGCGAGCATGCGCGGCAGGTCGACGACGCGCAGGACGATGTGGTCGATCCCGCGCATCGTGAAGGGCGGAGCAGACGGTGCGGCCATCAGCCTTCGCCCATGCCCTCGGGGTTCATCCACATCGGCTCGAACACGTTGCCGTCGGGATCGGCGAAGCTGCGGCCGTACATGAAGCCCAGGTCCTGCGGCGCGCGGACGTCGGCCCGGCCACCATTGGCACCGGCCTTCTCGACGATCGCGTCGACCGCCTCGCGGCTGTCCTGCGACAGGGCGATCAGCATCGCGCTGACTTCATGCGCGTCGGCGATCGGCAGGCGCGTGAAGGTCGAATAATAGTCGCGCACCAGCAGCATCACGACGATGTTCTCCGACCACATCATCGACGAGGCGTTGCCGTCGCTGAACATGTCGTTCTTGGTGAAGCCGAGTGCTTCGTAGAAGGCGGTCGACTTGGCGAGGTCGCGGACAGGCAGGTTGATGAAGATCGATTTGGTGGACATGGCTCTCTCCTTGGGGGGTCAGGGGTTGGTCTTGCGGGCGAAAGGGAAGAGCGCGCGCAGCTGCGGATCGCGCAGCCACAGCCCGCCCCACATGAACAGGCCGAGATAGACGCTGAAGAGGATGTGGCTGAACAGCGGGCTGCCGGCGCGGATCTGAGTCGCCATCGCACCGCCGAGCAGCGCCATCATCAGCACCGCGCCGAGGATGCGGGTCTGCGGGATCAGGTAGAGGACGAGGAAGGTCAGCTCGAGCACGCCGATCATGAAGGCATAGCCGGCGGGCCAGCCGAGCTGCGCCATGGTCTGCTCGGCTACGGGCATCATCAGCAGCTTGGGCGTCACCGAGGCGCCGAGCATGAACAGCGCAAACAGGCCGGTCAGGACGCGGCCGGTCCACAGCATCGCGGGGGTGGTGGTCATGATTTCCTCTCCTGTCGTGCGAGCCATGCGTCGAAGCGCTCGAAGGTGCTCGTCCACCCATGACGGTGGCCGGCGAGGCTTTCCGCCGATTTGAGCCCCTCATGCATGAAGTCGAGATGGGTGCGATTGTCGGGCAGCTCGGCGAACAGCGCGGTGACCAGCGTATCGACGGGCACGCCGTCCTCATGGTCGTCGCTGTTCCATTTGAAGGTATAGACCAGCCGCTCGGGTGCCACGACCTCGCGATAGGTGCCGCCCTGCCACAGCACGCGGCCATCCTCGGGCGAGCGCAGGCAGGCGCGCCAGGTGCCGCCCACGCGCAGGTCCTGCTCGACCTTGACCGCGGGCCATTCGACCGGGCCGAGCCAGGCAACGGTCATCTCCGGCCGGGTCCAGGCGAGCCAGACGAGGTCGCGCGGTGCATCGAACACACGCATCAGGCGGAGCACCGGCGGTGGCGCGGCGGGCTCAGTGGCGCTCATCGCCGCCCCCCCGCGGTCTGGATATATTTGAGGTAGGCATCGAGCCGGTCGAAGCTCGACTCCCAGAAGTGGCGATACTGATCGAGCCAGTCGGCGACGCTCTTCATCGCCATCGGCTCGAACTTCGCCGGGCGCCATTGCGCGGTGCGGCTGCGGCTGATGAGGCCGGCATTCTCCAGCACCTTGATGTGCCGCGACACCGCCGGAAGGCTCATGTCGAACGGCTCGGCGAGCTCGTTCACCGACGCCTCGCCCTGCGCCAGCCGCGCCAGGATCGCCCGGCGCGTGGGGTCGGCGAGGGCGGCGAACTGAGTGCTCAAGGGATCGCTGTGCATCGACTCGGGTTCTGTATTTAACGAGTCTGTTAAATAAGGCAGGTGCCGATGTCAACGAATGCGCAATCGCGCGGTTTTCCGAGCTTCTTAGGCGGCGAGATGGTCGCGGAGCGCAAGCCAGGCGGGAAGCTTGGTGTCGAAGCCAATGGTGTGGAGCGGGCTGGAGGAAGGGAGAGCGACGATGGCGTGCCGGTCGGCCATGGGGCCGAGCTGGCGCAGGCCGTGCTTGAGCGCGGTACCGCCGTTGAACGCGATCGCGCGCAGCTCGGGCAGCGTTGCGGCGAGCGCGGCGATGTCATTCGGCCTGATCGAGGCGAGCGCTGCGTCGGTGCTGCCGGGCCGCCGTGCGGTGGCGACGACATCCCACAGGCCGATATGCGCGGCGAGCAAGGCGGCGAGGCGATCGGGATAGGGGAGGGCGACGAGGTCGCGCTCGATCACAGCGGAGACCAGCCGCCAGAACTGGTTTTGCGGATGCGCATAATATTGCCGCGCGGCGAGCGAGCGGTCGCCCGGCAGGCTGCCGCAGATCAGGACGCGGGCGGCAGGATCGACGACGGGCGGGAAGCTGGCCTTGAGTGGAGTTGATTGCGTCACGCGCTCGTCCTAGCATCCCACTATGGCGCGCGCGATCACCCGCTATGCCGAGTTCTGGCTCTATTATCTTCGCGAGCATGCGAAGGCGGAGACGCGGGCGCTGCATTATGCCGGGACCGCACTGACCTTCGCCGCGCTGGCGGCGGGGATCTGGCTCAGCACGTGGTGGCTGCTCGCCATCCCGCTGGCCGGCTACGGTTTCGCCTGGGCGGCGCATTTCGGGGTCGAGAAGAACCGCCCGGCGACCTTCACCTACCCGCTGTGGTCGCTGGCCAGCGACTATCGCATGTTCTTCCTGTGGCTGAGCGGGCGGCTCGGGCCGCATCTGCAGCGCGCGGGCGTCGCCTAGGGTTTCAGCGCCCGGCCTGCTTCAGGGACCGGCGCACTTCCTTCATTGCGCGCTCCGTCGCTTCCTGCGCGACCTCCGCCGTCGCGCGCGCGACCTCGGCGCTCTTCATCGCGCGCTCGGCGTGACGCTGCGCCCGCGCCGAGATGCGCTGGGTCATCGCGCGGAGCTCTCCGTCCACGGCGACGCGCTTGCCGTTGGCGCAATGCAGCGTGTCGTCGTTGATCTGGATGTTCGAATCTCTGGTCTCGCCAAGGCTCTGGCCGCATTTCCTGGCGATCAGCGCGTGATCGGCGTCGGTCACGATCGGCCCCTGCGCGGCCATCTCGCGGTGGATCGCCGCGGACAGCCTCTCGCCGGCTCGCTCGCGCGCACTGGCCGGCGCGGCAGCGAGCGCCGCAATCGCGATGATCATCGTGCATGGAATGCGCGTCATCCGTCTTCTCCCGAACCTAATGACTACAGTTGTAGTCAATGCATCTTACCGGGTCAAGCGAGTGGGCCGGGATATTGCCACGCGCCAAGCATCGCTTGCTTGCCCGCTCCCGCGCGGCGTGCAAATGGTCGGGCCATGCAGGTAGCAAGTGATACCATCGCGCTGATCGGCAACACGCCACTGGTGCGGCTCAAGGGGCCGAGCGAAACCGCCGGCTGCGACATCTTCGGCAAGTGCGAGTTCGCCAATCCCGGGGCGAGCGTGAAGGATCGCGCCGCGCTGTTCATCGTGCGCGACGCCGAGGAGCGCGGGCTGATCGAGCCGGGCGGCACGATCGTCGAGGGCACCGCCGGCAATACCGGCATCGGCCTGGCGCTGGTCGGCAATGCCAAGGGCTACAAGACGATCATCGTGATGCCCGAGACGCAGAGCCGCGAGAAGATGGACACGCTGCGCGCGCTCGGCGCCGAGCTGGTGCTGGTTCCCGCCGCGCCCTATTCGAACCCCGGCCATTTCGTCCACACCAGCCGCCGCATCGCCGAGGAGACGCCCAACGCGATCTGGGCCAACCAGTTCGACAACATCGCCAACCGCAAGGCGCATATCGTCGGCACCGCCGAGGAGATCTGGACGCAGATGGAGGGCCGCATCGACGGCTTCACCTGCGCGGTCGGCACCGGCGGCACGCTGGCGGGTGTCGGGCTCGGCCTCAAGGAGAAGGACGAGCAGGTCACGATCGCGCTCAGCGACCCGCACGGTGCGGCGCTCTACGACTATTACGCGCATGGCGAGCTCAAGGCCGAGGGCAATTCGGTCGCCGAAGGGATCGGGCAGGGGCGGATCACCGCCAATCTCGAGGGCGCACCGATCGATACCCAGTACCGCATCTCCGACGAGGAAGGGCTCGAATGGGTCGAGCGGCTGCTCGCCGAGGAAGGGCTGTGCCTCGGCCTGTCGTCGGGGATCAACGTCGCCGGCGCGATCCGGTTGGGACGCGAGCTCGGGCCGGGCAAGCGCATCGCGACGATCCTGTGCGACACGGGATTCCGTTATCTCTCAACGCTCTACAATCGCGAATGGCTGCGCTCCAAGGGGCTTCCGGTGCCGCCATGGCTCGACCAGAATTGATGCAAGTTTAAAATCAGGGGTCGCAATTGGCCGGCGAGGCGTTACATTTATGCCACAGCCATGAAGTCGCTCCCGACCGATCCCAAGCAAAGCATGCAGCGCGTCCGCGTCGGCCTTACCGGGCTGGCCAGCGTGATGTTGCTGATCGGCCTGGCCTATGCGGTGTTCTCCTCGGCCAACAAGGAGCGTCCGGTGCGCGCCGACGGCGCGTCGAAGCCCGAGGTGGTCGCCAACATGACCGACGATCTGCTCGGCAACGGCATGGCGCCAAAGGACGAGCCGATCGCCGAGCTCGGTATCGCGCCGCGCACCGCGGAATCACCCCAACCTGCGATCACCCCCTATCCGATCCCCGAATAGGGATCGCCCCGCGCCGGCCGCGGCGAGCTACGGGAAATCGCCCCACGACCCGTCACCGCTCTCAGCGCGGCAAGGTTCCGCGTCCCGATCTGCGCTGGAACATAAGATGTCCAATTGACGAATATTGGCAAAACACGTCCCAGTTCAGGCAGAAAGTGGGGCTAAATACCGTAGATTCCCGCGTTCAGGCATTGAAAACCAGCGGCTGTTACGATACGCCGCTGGTTAACAGGGCAACCTTATCGTCAGCCGGAATCGGGTCCGGGGCGCGCGGCGACGTGCGCTTTCGGGGACGGGAGGGATTTGCCCGCCGCAAGCGAGGGCGGGAGTGGTGCGAAGCGGGTATCGGGGTGTGGGATTGCAGTTGGTGGACGACAAGGGTCGTGTCGCCATCCCCGCCGCCCTGCGCGCCACGCTCGAGAAGAACAGCGGCGCCCCCGCCGACACCAAGGACTCCCGCGTTGCCATCCTCTCCAGCCACGAGAGCGACCGCTGCCTGATCGCCTATGACGAGCCCTACTTCGATGCCCTGATGGAGCGGCTCAACGCCCGCTCGCTGGAATATGCCGGCGATCGCGGGCGTGCGGATTCGAACATCTGGCGCGAAGGCGTCGGCCCCAGCGAGAACATCGCCTTCGATCCCTCGGGCCGGTTCGTCATGCCAGGTATGCTCTGCCAGCATGCCGGCATCCGCAAGTCGGGCTATGCCTTCTTCTATGGCGTCGGCCCGGTGATCGAGATCTGGGACCCCGCCACGCTGCTCGCGCATCCGTCGCTGCCCGAGAGCATGAAAGCGGCGTGCCGCTACCATCTCGACGAGAAGAAGGTGACGCTGTGAGCGCCGCGCTGCCCGGTGTGCGCCCGCACGTCTCCGTACTTCTCGACGAAACCGTCGAGGCGCTCGCGATCCAGCCCGGCGAGCGCATCGTCGACGCGACGTTCGGCGCAGGGGGTTACAGCTTGGCGTTCCTCGAGCGGGGAGCCGAGGTGGCCGCCTTTGATCGCGATCCGGACGCGATCAAGGGCGGCCAAGCCCTTCTCACCGAGAGCGAAGGCAAGCTGATCCTGATCGAGGCGTCCTTCTCGAACATGGACCGCGAGCTCGAGGCGCGCGGCCTGACTCCGGTGGACGGCGTGGCGATGGATATCGGTGTGTCGTCGATGCAGCTCGACCAGGCCGAGCGCGGGTTCAGCTTCCAACAGGACGGGCCGCTGTCGATGCGCATGGCGGGCGAGGGGATGACCGCGGCCGACTTCGTCAACGAGGCGGACGAGGCCGAGATCGCCGACGTGCTCTATCATTATGGCGAGGAGCCGCGCGCGCGGCGCGTGGCCAAGGCGATCGTCGCGGCACGGCCGCTGACGCGCACCGGCGAGCTGGCGAACGTCGTGCGCAAGGCGCTGGGCCACAAGCCGCACGACAAGAAGGACCCGGCGACGCGGACCTTCCAGGCGATCCGCATCCATGTGAACCGCGAGCTCGACGAGCTGGCCGAGGGGCTGGCGGCGGCGGAACGCGTGCTCAAGCCCGGCGGGCGGCTGGCGGTGGTGACCTTCCACAGCCTGGAAGACCGCATGGTCAAGAAATTCCTGCGCGAGCGCTCCGGCAGCGAGCCGGCCGGATCGCGGCATCGCCCGGCGGTGGCGGCGGCGCGTGAACCGAGCTTCGAGCCGCCGGCCAAGGCGGTGCGGCCGAGCGAGGACGAGATTGCGGCGAATCCGCGTGCCCGCTCGGCGACGCTGCGCGTCGCGACGCGCAGCGCGGCGCCGGCGTGGGTGAGCTGAGGAGGCAGAGGATGGCGATCAAGGCATTGAACGGGCTGGGCTGGTACGCCGCGGGACTGATCGTCGCGCCGGGCTGCTACCTTGTCTCGTCGATGGTCGCGGCCGAGCGCACGCGCGTCGAGGCGGTCGAGCGCGCCATCGCCAAGGCGCACAAGGATATTCGCGGGCTCGAGACCGAGTTCGACACGCGCGCCAACCTCGCCCAGCTCGAGCGCTGGAACGGCGAGGTGATGCGCTACACCGCGCCGACGCCGCAGCAATTCCTGGCGAGCGACACCGCGCTCGCCTCGATGCGCGCGCTCGAGACCGAGGGCGTGGCCGAGCGCTATGCCGCGATGGTCGTGCCCGAGGGCGTGCCCGACGTGGTGGCGGGAGCGCCGCGGACCGCGTCGGACGCGGTGGAGGCGGTACCCGCGGTTGCAGTGAAGGAAGCGGCGGCCGCCGCGGCCAAGCCGGCGCCCAAGCCCGAGAAACTGGCCTCGGTTGCCTCCAAGCCGGTCAAGGCGTCCGAAAGGGCCGCGCCCAAGCCGCCGGTCAAGGTCGCGGAAAAGGCCGCGCCGAAGCCGGCCAGGGCGGCGCCCAGGACGCCGCGTGAAGAGGCGGTCGCGATGCTCGACCGCAAGCTGCTCAAGGATTCGAGCTTCGGCGACCTGATGAAGGGCGTTCGAGCCGAGGCACGCCGGGTCCGGTGACCGTCCTCGTCGCCGCCCCTGCGCCCCGCAATCGCACGCGTCCCGGTAGCCGGCACGCGACGATGGCGGTCGCGCATGTACGGCTGATGATCCTGGCGCTGCTGTTCGCCGCGGGCATCTCGGTGATCGTCGGGCGGCTGGCGCTGCTCGCGCTGTTTGCCCAGCCGGCCGAGACGCCCAGTATCAACGCGATGCTGGTGCCGTTGCGCGGCGACCTGGTCGATCGCAACGGCGCGCCGCTCGCGCGTACGATCGATGCCTGGTCGATCGGCGTGCGCCCGGGCAAGGTGATCGGCGACAAGGCCGAACTGGCGCGGATGCTCGCGGCGACGCTGCCCGGCAAGAGCGAGGCCGAATATGCCAGGCTGCTCGGCAGCGACGCGCGCTTCACCTATCTCCAGCGCCGCGCGGTGCCCGAGCTGGTCGCGGCGGTGCATGCGCTGGGCGAGCCGGGGATCGAGTTCGCGCGCGAGCCGCAGCGGCTTTATCCGCAGGCTGCGCTGGGCGCGCATGTGCTCGGCTATCTCGATTTCGACGGCAACGGCGTCACCGGCATGGAGCTGGCGCTCGACAAGCAGCTGACCGATCCGGCGCGGCGCGGCCAGCCGGTCGCGCTGTCGCTCGACCTGCGCGCGCAGGCGGCGCTGGAGAGCGAGCTCGGCGCGGCGATGACCGGCTTCCAGGCGCGCGGCGCGGCCGGGGTGATCCTCGACGTGGCGTCGGGCGAGGTGGTGGCGCTGGCGTCGCTGCCGACGTTCAATCCCAACAACGTCAAGGGCTCGAACCCCGAGCATTTCCGCAACAACGTAACGCAGAGCGTCTACGAGCTCGGCTCGGCGTTCAAGCCGTTCACCATGGCGTTCGCGATCGAGAGCGGCGTCGCGCCGTCGATGGCCAAGCGCTACGACGCGACCGCGCCGCTCCAGGTCGGGGGCTTCCGCATCCGCGACGATCACGCTCAGAAGCGCTGGCTCAACATCCCCGAGACGCTGATCTACTCCTCCAACATCGCCACCGCGCGCATCGCCGACGAGCTGGGCAAGGAGCGGATGGAGAGCATGTTCCGCAAGCTCGGCTTCGACGCCAAGCCTGACATCGAGCTGGGCGGCAAGGCCGCGCCGCTGTGGCCCAAATATTGGGCGCGCACCACGGTGATGACCACCGCCTATGGCCATGGCATCGCGGTGACGCCGCTGCATCTCGCCAGCGCCTATGCTGCTTTGGTCAATGGCGGGGTGTGGCGCCCCGCCACGCTGCGCAAGATCGAGCCGGGCAAGGCCCCGGCGGGCCGCCGCGTGATCTCCGAGGCGACGAGCGCGCGGATGCGACAGCTGCTGCGGCTGATCGTCACCCACGGCACCGGCGGCAAGGCCAATGCCCCGGGCTATCGCGTCGGCGGCAAGACCGGCACCGCCGAGGTGCCCGGCGCGGGTGGTTACAAGCGCAATCAGAATGTTTCGACCTTCGCGGCGGCTTTCCCGATGGACGCACCGCGCTATGTGGTGTTGGTGATGCTCGATTCGCCTGTCGGAAACGCTCAGACCCACGGTTTCTCGACCGCCGGCTGGACCGCCGCCCCCGTGGTCAACCGCGTGATCATGCGCACCGGTGCGATGCTCGGTGTGGTCCCCGACGAGACTCGCGACGTCGACGTCTCCGACCTGACGCCTTTGCTGTGGAAGGCGGAAGCCAAGAACAAGCCCGCAGCCGCTGTCGCCGCGGCAGCTCCGGTTGTCGCGCCGGGAGCCGGCGAGTGAGGCTGGGCGAGCTGACCGGCGGCGCCGAAGACACAATCGTCACCGGGTTCGCCATCGACCACCGCAAGGTTGCGCCGGGCACCGTGTTCGGCGCCTTTCGCGGGGCACGTTTCAACGGCGAGGACTTCATCCCTCAGGCAGTGGCAAGCGGCGCGATCGCGGTGATCGCGCGGCCCGAGACCCGGGTCGAGGGCGCGGTGCACATCGCGGCCGACCATCCGCGCACCGAGTTCGCGCGGATCGCGGCGAAGTTCTTCGCGCCCTTCCCCAAGACCGCGGTGGCGGTGACCGGGACCAATGGCAAGACCTCGACGGTGGAGATGGTGCGCCAGCTGTGGCGCATGGCCGGGCACAATGCCGCGTCGATCGGCACGCTCGGCGTCACCACCGCGGGCGAGATGGTGTCGACCGGCCTGACCACGCCGGATGTCGTGACCTTCCTCTCCAACGTCGCGGGACTCGCGCGCGAGGGCGTGACTCATCTCGCGTTCGAGGCGTCGAGCCATGGCCTGTCGCAATATCGCACCGAAGGGCTGCCGGTGGCGGCGGCGGCGTTCACCAACCTGTCGCGCGATCACCTCGACTATCACAAGGACATGGCGGAGTATCTCACCGCCAAGCTGCGGCTGTTCGCCGACGTGCTCGACCCCGACGGTACCGCGGTGGTGTGGGCCGACGATCCGCATTCGGAGCGCGTGCTCGACATCGCCCGGATGCGCGGCAACCGCATCATGACGGTGGGCGAGCATGGCAGTACGATCCGGCTGATCTCGCGCGAGCCGACCCTGCTCGACCAGAAGCTGGTGGTCGCGGTGGAGGGCGTCGAGCATCGCGTCAGCCTGCCGCTGATCGGCGGCTACCAGGCGGCGAACGCGCTGATCGCCGCGGCGCTGGTGATCGCCACCGGCGGCGATGTCGCGACGACGCTGGCCAATCTCTCGCGCCTGCAGCCGGTGCGCGGGCGGCTCGAGCGCGCGGCGATCAGCCGCAGCGGCGCGCCGGTCTATGTCGACTATGCCCATACCCCCGACGCGATCGAGGCGGCGATCGCCGCGCTCAAGCCGCATGCGGCGGGGCGGCTGATCCTGGTCTTCGGCGCGGGCGGCGACCGCGACCCCGGCAAGCGCGAGCCGATGGGCGAGGCGGCGGCTGCCGGCGCGGACCTGGTGATCGTTACCGACGACAATCCGCGCGGCGAGGATCCCGGCGCGATCCGCGCCGACATCCTCAAGGGCTGTCCGGGTGCGACCGAAGTGGGCGACCGGCGCGGCGCGATCTTCCTCGCGGTGGGCAAGGCCGGACCGCAGGACATCGTGCTGATCGCCGGCAAGGGCCATGAGCAGGGCCAGATCGTCGGCGACATGGTGCTGCCGTTCGACGACGTGTCGGTGGCCCGGGAGGCGGCGGCGTGAGCGAGCCCCTGTGGACCTCCGCCGAGATCGCCGCCGCGACGGGCGGCACCGCGTCGGCCGAGTTCGCGGCCGATGCCGTCGCGTTCGACAGCCGCGAAGTGGGGCCGGGCGCGCTGTTCTTCGCGCTGACCGGCGAGACCACCGACGGGCATAATTTCCTCGATCAGGCCTTCGCGAGCGGGGCCGCGGGTGCGGTCGTTTCCTCCCAGACGCCGCACCCGCACATTCTCGTCGGCGACACGATGGTCGCGCTGGAGAACCTCGCGCGCGCCAGCCGCAAGCGCATGACCGGCGTCGTGATCGGCGTCACCGGATCGGTCGGCAAGACCGGCACCAAGGAGGCGCTGTTCGAATGCCTCGAGCGGACGGCGCCCGGCTTCGCCCACCGTTCGGTCAAGAGCTACAACAACCATACCGGCGTACCGCTGAGCCTCGCCCGCATGCCGCGGGCGGCCAAATATGGCGTGTTCGAGATGGGCATGAACCATGCCGGCGAGCTGCTCGCACTCACCCATATGGTGCGCCCGCACATCGCGCTGGTGACCACGATCGCGCCCGCACACACCGAATTCTTCCCGAACGAGGAAGCAATCGCCGACGCCAAGGGCGAGATCTTCCAAGGGCTCGAGCCAGACGGCATCGCGATCGTGCCGTTCGACAGTCCGCATCGCGACCGACTGATCGCCGCCGCCGAGCCGCATACGGCGCGGATCGTCACTTTTGGCCTGGGCGAAGGCGCCGATGTGCGCGCGGTCGAGATCGTGCCGGGGCAGGCCGGCGGGACCTATGTGACGGCGCAGATCGGGCCGGAGCGGACGCTGGGCTTCACCTTGTCGCAGCCCGGCGAGCATTGGGTCGCCAATGCCATGGCGGTGCTGGCGGCGGTGGACGCGGCGGGCGGCGACCTCGAGCAGGCCGGCCTCGCGCTCGCCGAGATGGGCGGGCTCGCCGGCCGCGGGGCGCGCTTCAAGGCGGTGCTCGCGGGCGGCGAGGCCCTAGTGATCGACGAGAGCTACAACGCCAACCCGGCGTCGATGCGCGCGACCCTCGCGGTGCTCGCCGAGACCCGCGCAGCCCGCCGCGTTGCGGTGCTGGGCGAGATGCGTGAGCTGGGCGACCAGTCGGACGCCTTCCACGCCGATCTCAGCGAGCCGATCCTCGCCGCGGGCGTCGAAGCGTTGCTCCTTGTCGGCGAAGGGATGACGCCGCTCGCCCGCGCGCTTGAGGGGCGGATCGAATTGGTCCATGTGCCCGACGCCGCCGCCGCACGCGAGCGCATCGATCAGATGCTTCGCCCGGGCGACGCGGTCCTCATCAAGGGTTCGAACGGAGTCGGGCTGGCGCGGGTCGTCGCGGCGCTGGCGGGAAGGTCATAATGCTTTACGAGATCGCCGAGTGGCTGGGCTTTCCGGGCATCCTCAACCTCATTCGCTACCTCTCGTTCCGCATGGGCGCGGCGGTGGCGACGGCGCTGCTGATCGGCCTGATCATCGGGCCGCGTTTCATCGGCTGGCTGCGCGTACGTCAGGGCAAGGGGCAGCCGATCCGCAGCGACGGGCCGCAGAGCCATCTCGCCAAGCGCGGCACGCCGACCATGGGCGGCCTCATGATCCTCACCAGCCTGTCGCTGGCGGTGCTGCTGTGGATGGACCTCAGCAACCCCTATGTCTGGGCGTGCCTGTTCGTGACGCTCGGCTTCGGGATGATCGGGTTCCTCGACGACTATGACAAGGTGCGCAAGGCGAGCACCGCGGGCGTCTCGGGCCGAATGCGGCTGCTCGGCGAGTTCGTCATCGCGGGCGCCGCCGCCTGGGTGATCACCCAGCAGAACGGCACCGTGCTGTACGTGCCCTTCTTCAGCCAGTTCAGCGTCGATCTCGGCTATTTCTACGTCGCCTTCGCCGCCTTCACGATCGTGGCGTTCGGCAATGCGGTGAACTTGACCGACGGGCTCGACGGGCTCGCGACGATGCCGGTGATCATCGCCAGCATGGCGTTCCTGCTGATCGTCTATCTCGCCGGCAACGCGATCTACGCCAATTATCTCGGCATCCCGCACGTGCCGGGGGCGGGTGACCTCGCCATCTTCTGCGGCGCGATCGTCGGCGCGGGCCTCGCCTTCCTGTGGTTCAACGCGCCCCCGGCGGCGGTATTCATGGGCGATACCGGCAGCCTCGCGCTCGGCGGCGCGCTCGGCACGATCGCGGTGGTCGCGCATCACGAGCTGGTGCTCGGCATCATCGGCGGCCTGTTCGTGGTCGAGGCGCTGTCGGTCATCATCCAGGTGTTCTGGTACAAGCGCACCGGCAAGCGCGTGTTCAAGATGGCGCCGATCCACCATCATTTCGAACAGATGGGCTGGAGCGAGCCGACCGTGGTGATCCGCTTCTGGATCATCGCCTTCGTGCTCGCGCTGGCCGGCCTGTCGACGCTGAAGCTCAGGTGATCGGGTCGAGCGCCTGGCGCGGCAGACGCTATGCGGTGCTGGGGCTGGCGCGCTCTGGGCTGGCGACGGTGCGCGCGTTGCTGGGTGCCGGGGCGGAAGTGATCGCCTGGGATGATGGCGAGCAGGCGCGCGCGACGCTAGCCCGCGACGATCAGTTGCGCCGCTATCTCCCCGATGGCGCGACCGGCGTGCGCAACGCCGGCGCGGACGATCATGTGGGGGCGGGAAACCGCCTTCTGCTCGCGAACTTCCTCGACTTCACGACATTCGAAGGATTTGCGGGCGTCGTGGTTTCGCCGGGCGTGCCGATCAACAAGCATGTCGTGGCAGCGAAGGCGCGAGCGGCCGGCATCCCGCTGATCGGCGATATCGAGCTGTTCGCGCAGGCGCGCGCCGAGCTGCCGGCGCACAAGGTGGTCGGCATCACCGGCACCAACGGCAAGTCGACGACGACGGCGCTGATCCACCATATCCTCGAGACCGCGGGCATCCCTGCGCGGCTTGGCGGCAATATCGGGCTGCCGATCCTCGATCAGGCGCCGCTCCCCGAAGGCGGCGTCTATGTCCTGGAACTATCGAGCTACCAGATCGACCTGACCCAGGGCCTCGACTGCGACGTCGCGATTCTGCTCAACATCACGCCGGACCATCTCGACCGCTATGACGGGTTCGCCGGCTATGCCGCGTCCAAGGCACGCCTGTTCACGATGCAATCCCGGGGCCACGTCGCGATCATCGGCATCGGCGACGAAGCGTCGCAGGACATCGCGAAACAAGTGTCGCGTTCGGGCCGCGCCGAGGACCTGACTAAGATCGCGCCGGGCGTGTGCATGGACCAGTCGCGCTGGCCCGCGCTGCAGGGACCGCACAACGCCCAGAATGCGCTCGCCGCGATCGCCGCGTGCGACGCGCTGGGCGTCGACCAGGCGAGCATCGACCGAGGCCTTGCGAGCTTCCCGGGCCTGCCGCACCGGATGGAGCGCGTCGCGACGCGGAACGGCGTGCTCTACGTCAACGACAGCAAGGCGACCAATCCGACCTCCACCGCCCCGGCGCTGGCGGCGTTCGACCGCATCCACTGGATCCTGGGCGGGCAGGCCAAGACCGACGATCTCGACGCTTGCCGCCCCGGCTTCGGCCATGTCGCGCGCGCCTACACGATCGGCGACGCGACCGAGATGTTCGCGGCGCTGCTCGACGGCGAGCTGCCGGTTGAGCGCAGCTTCACGCTCGATGCCGCCGTCAAGTCGGCCGCGGCGCAGGCGAAAGCGGGGGAGACGGTGCTGCTGTCGCCGGCCTGCGCCTCGTTCGACCAGTTCAGGGATTATGAGGACCGCGGCGCCCAGTTCCGCGCGGTGGTGGGGGCACTGGAATGACGGACGTGAGGCGCAACCTGCCCGCGGTGCGCAAGCGGGGCTGGCGCGGCAAGGTCGAGGATAAGCTCAGCCGCGGCAGCAATTCGAGCTTCGGCCTGTGGTTCTGGGAGATCGACCGCATCCTGCTGCTGCTCGCGATGCTGCTGATCGGCATCGGGCTGGTCGCGGTCGCCGCGGCCTCGCCCGCCTCGGCGGTGCGCTATTCGGATGGCAGCACGCAATTCGCCTCGATGCATTATTTTTGGCGGCAGGCGGTGTGGGTCGGCCTGTCGGTACCGGTGCTGCTGGTCGTGTCGATGCTGCCGGTGAACTTCGCGCGGCGCATGGCGATCGTCGGCACCGCGGTGTGCATCGTACTGGTCGCGGTCGCCGCCTTTTTCGGCGCGGAAGTCAACGGCGCGCGGCGCTGGATCGGCTTCGGCTTCGCCTCGGTCCAGCCCTCGGAGTTCCTCAAGCCCTTCTTCATCGTCACCACCGCCTGGTTCCTGTCGATGCGCGCCAAGGATCCCGACCTGCCCGTGATCCCGCTGACCGGCGTGCTGACGGCGCTGGTCGCCGCATTGCTGATGAAGCAGCCCGATTTCGGCCAGACCATGGTGTTCGGCGCGGTGTGGATCGTGCTGCTGATGCTCGCGGGCATCTCGACCCGCGCGATCGGCATGCTCGGCGGCGCGGCGGTCGCGGGCGTGATCGCGGCCTATCTGTTCTACGACACCGCACGCACGCGCATCGACAGTTTCCTCTTTCCCGATCCCGAGAAGGCGGCGGCCGAGCATTACCAGACCGACATGGCGCACGCCGTGCTCACCGCGGGCGGCGCCACCGGCACCGGCCCGGGCGGCGGCGCGGTCAAGTTCAAGCTGCCCGAGGCGCATACCGACTATATCTTCTCGGTCGTCGGCGAGGAGTTCGGGCTGATCGCATGCATCGGCATCGCCATCCTCTATCTCGCGATCATCCTGCGCGTGCTGATCAAGCTGCTCGACGAGGAGGACAGCTTCCGCCTGCTCGCCGCGGCGGGGCTGGCGGCCCAATTCGGGATTCAGGCCCTGATCAACATGGCGGTGAACACCGGGCTCGCCCCTTCCAAGGGCATGACCTTGCCGTTCATTTCCTATGGTGGATCGTCGATGGTCGCGCTGTCGGTGGGGATGGGACTATTGCTCGCCTTCACGCGGCGGAACCCGTATCTCAAACGCTCGCCTTACACGGTTCGAGGGAGCGGCTGATCGATGAGTAGCGCACGGCACTATGTTCTGGCGGCCGGCGGCACCGGCGGGCACATGGTCCCGGCGGCGGCGCTGGCGGCCGAGCTGATGCGGCGCGGGCACAAGGTCGCGCTGGTCAGCGACGAGCGCGGCGTGCGCTTCCCCGACCTGTTCGACGGGATCGAGACGCGCGTGGTGCCCGCCTCGCGCTTCGCGGGCGGACCGATCGGCTGGCTCAAGGCGGCCAATGCGATGCGCAAGGGGCGAGCGCAGGCGCGCGCGCTGTATCGCGAGTTCCGGCCCTCGGCGGTCATCGCGTTCGGCGGCTATGCCTCGCTCCCCGCGCTGATGGCGGCGTTCTCGGCCAAGGTGCCGGCGGTGATCCACGAGCAGAACGCCGTGCTCGGCCGGGTCAACCGGTTGGTTGCGGGCAGGGTCGCGGCGATCGCCACGAGCTACGCGGATGTCGAGCGGCTCAAGCCCAAGTACGAGGATCGCACTCACCTCGTCGGCAACCCGGTGCGCCAGGCGGTGCTCGACCTGCGCATGCGGCCCTATCCGCCGCTCGACGAGGACGGCATCTTCCGCGTGCTGGTGACTGGCGGCAGCCAGGGCGCCTCGATCCTCTCGCAGGTCGTGCCCGACGGGCTTGCCTTGCTCCCGGTGCATTTTCGCCGCCGGCTGCAGGTCACGCACCAGGCGCGCGTCGAGGATATCGACGAGGTGCGCCGCAAATATGCCGAGCATGCGATTCCTGCCGAGATCGCGACCTATCTGCCGGACCTGCCCGAGCGGCTTGCCTGGGCGCATCTGGTGATCGCGCGCGCGGGCGCCTCGACCATCGCCGAGCTGACCGCGGCCGGCCGTCCGGCGATCCTCGTCCCGCTGCCTTCGGCCACCGACGACCACCAGACCGTGAACGCCCGCGAGATCAGCGAGGCGGGCGGCGCGCGGACGATCCCGCAGCGTTCCTTCACCGCGCAGGAACTCGCCAAGCAGATGCAGAAGCTCGGGCTCGAGCCCGCCGCGCTCGCCAACGCCGCCGCCTGCGCGCGCAGCTGCGGGCGGCCGGATGCGGCGCGCGACCTCGCCGACCTGGTCGAGTCGATCGACGCCGACTGGGCCTCGGCCGGGCTGGGCCGCGCGGAACCGGTAAAAATCGAGGGAGCAGCGTACGCATGAAGGGCGTCGCCAAGGATATCGGCACCATCCATTTCGTCGGCATCGGCGGGATCGGCATGTCCGGCATCGCCGAGGTGATGCACAATCTCGGCTACAAGGTGCAGGGCAGCGACAGCGCCGAGGGCTATGTCGTCGAGGGCCTGCGCAAGCGCGGCATCCCGATCGCGATCGGCCAGCGCGCCGAGAATCTGGGCGACGCCGCGGTGGTGGTCACCTCGACCGCGATCAAGCGCGACAATCCCGAGGTCGAGGCCGCCTATCAGCGCCGCATCCCGGTGGTGCGCCGCGCCGAGATGCTCGCCGAGCTGATGCGCCTCAAGTCCACCGTCGCGGTGGCGGGGACGCACGGCAAGACCACGACGACCTCGATGATCGCCGCGCTACTCGACGCGGGCGGGGTCGACCCCACCGTGATCAACGGCGGCATCATCAACCAGTACGGCTCCAACGCGCGGCTCGGCGACAGCGAGTGGATGGTGGTCGAGGCCGACGAGAGCGACGGCAGCTTCCTGCGCCTCGACGGCACGATCGCGGTCGTCACCAACATCGATCCCGAGCATCTCGACCACTATGGCAGCTTCGACAAGGCGAAGGACGCCTATGTTGAGTTCGTCGAGAACGTGCCCTTCTACGGCGCGGCGCTGCTGTGTCTCGATCATCCCGAGGTGCAGGCGATCATCCCGCGCGTGCGCGACCGGCGTATCGTCACCTATGGCTTCGCCGCCAGCGCCGATGTGCGCGGGGTCAACGTCCAGCCCTATCCGGGCGGCAACAAGTTCGAGGCGATCATCCGCTCGCGCGACGGCACGACGCGGTCGATCGAGGGGATCGACTTGCCCATGCCTGGCCGCCACAACGTCCAGAACGCGCTCGCCGCGATCGGCGTGGCGCTCGAAATGGGCATCGACGACGCCACCATCCAGAACGGCTTCGCCAAGTTCGGCGGGGTCAAGCGCCGCTTCACCAAGGTCGGCGAGATCGAGTTTGCCGGTGCGAAACCCGCGGTCGTGATCGACGATTACGGCCACCATCCGGTCGAGATCCGCGCGGTGCTCGCCGCCGCGCGCGAGAGCGCCGAGGGCCGGGTGATCGCGGTGGTCCAGCCGCACCGCTATTCGCGCCTCGGCAATCTGATGGACGACTTCGCCCAGGCGTTCAACGACGCCGACATGGTGCTGGTCACCCCGGTCTATGCCGCGGGCGAGGCGCCGGTCGAGGGGGTGAGCGGCGAGGCGCTGGTCGCGCGGATTTCCGAGCGCGGGCACCGTTCGGCGGGGAGCATCGCGGACGCCAGCGCGTTGAGCGAGGCAGTGGCGGGGATCGCGCAGCCGGGCGACCTGATCGTATGCCTCGGCGCCGGAGACATCACCAAATGGGCCGCGGGCCTTGCCGATGCGGTCAATGCGAAGCGGAGCGTTGCGGCATGAGCGACTGGTTCACCCTCGCCACCGACATGCAGCGCGAGATCATCCGCGCGCAGAAGGCGCATCTCGACGCGGCGCAGAAGCTGCTCGATGCGGGGCAGCAGGTGAACGACCTCCAGCAGGCCGGGCAGAAGGCGGCCGAGGCGAACCTCAAATACTGGAAGCAATGGGCGAAACTGTGGGGGATGAAGTGATCCTGCCAGCCGTCCTCCCGCTCGCTTTGGCCTCGATGGCGCCCGACAAGCCCGACCTTGCGGGTCCCGGGCGATTTTGCGGTTATTCCCCAATCATAGACCTGCTGCCGGGCGAGCGCGTTACCCTGGGGAACGGCGGCATGCATGGGGGCAGCTTCCGCTGGGAAGGCGAGTTCGGCGTACTCGACGTCCATGGCATCGGCTGGGCGTCGCGTCCCAAGGGCGGCGCCACGAAGCAGCCCACATCAAAGGGTCATGTCCGTTTCCGCGAAAAGCGGGAGGGCAAACATTACGTCGTCGCGATCTGGAACGGCCGCCACGGCGCAGCCTATTTCAGGTCCGACCGGCCGCTGTCGAATGCGCAGTTGAAGGCTATCGATCGCGTCGGTCTGTTCGACGAGAATGACGCGAGCCCCACCGGGTGCGACTTCCGAGATGGCGTGGTGGTAACCTGAGATGGTGAGCCTGGCTTCTCCCACGATCGATCTCCCCAAGGTTCGCGGCAAGCTCACCGCCGACGCGCCGCTGGCGCCGCTCGTGTGGTTCAAGAGCGGCGGCAACGCGCAATGGCTGTTCGAGCCGGCGGATGTCGAGGATCTCGCCGATTTCCTCGCCGGGCTCGACCCCGAGGTGCCGGTGATGGCGCTCGGTCTCGGCTCCAATTTGATCGTGCGCGACGGCGGCGTGCCGGGCGTGGTGGTGCGGCTGGGCAAGCCCTTCGCCAGGGTCGAACGCGTCGACGCGACCACGCTCAAATGCGGCGGCGGAGCGAGCGGCATCCTCGTCTCCTCGACCGCGCGCGATGCGGGCATCACCGGCGTCGAGTTCCTGCGCTCGATCCCCGGCACGGTCGGCGGCTTCGTGCGGATGAACGGCGGCGCCTATGGCCGCGAGACCGCCGAGGTGCTGGTCGAGTGCGAGGTGGTGTTGCGCTCGGGTGAGCGGCGGACGCTGGCGGTCGAGGCGCTGGGCTATACCTATCGCCATTCCGAACTGCCCGAGGGCGCGGTGGTGGTCAGCGCTTGCCTTCGTGGCGAGCCCGGCGACCCCGCGGCGATCCAGGCCGAGATGGACCGCATCGCCGCGGCGCGCGAGGAATCGCAGCCGCTGCGCAGCAAGACCGGCGGCTCGACATTCAAGAACCCCCCCGGCGACAAGGCGTGGCGGCTGGTCGACGCGGCGGGCTGCCGCGGTCTGCGGAAGGGCGGCGCGCAGGTGAGCGAGAAGCACACCAACTTCCTCCTCAACCTCGGCGACGCCACCAGCGCGGACATCGAGGAACTGGGCGAAGAGGTGCGGGCCAAGGTCAAGGCGAGTTCAGGGATTGAGCTGGAGTGGGAAATCCAGCGCGTGGGAGTTGGTAAGTGAGCGTAACCCCCCTCCACATCGCCGTCCTGATGGGCGGCTGGTCGGCCGAACGCCCGGTCTCCCTGATGTCGGGCACCGGCATTGCCGACGCGCTGGAGTCGCTCGGCCACAGGGTGACGCGGATCGACATGGGCCGCGACGTCGCGGCGAAGCTCGCCGCGGCCAGTCCCGACCTCGTGTTCAACGCGCTCCACGGCACCCCGGGCGAGGACGGCACGGTGCAGGGCATGCTCGACCTGATGGGGCTGCGCTACACGCATAGCGGCATGGTCACCTCGGTCATCGCGATCGACAAGCAGCTCACCAAGCAGACCTTGGTGCCGCAGGGCATCCCGATGCCGGGCGGGCGCATCGTGCGCACCGAGGAGCTGTACCGCCACGATCCGATGCCGCGGCCCTATGTGCTCAAGCCCGTCAACGAAGGCTCGTCGGTCGGCGTCGCGATCGTCACGACCGAGGGCAATTACGGCAACCCGATTTCGCCGCAGGCCAAGGGCCCGTGGCAGGAGTTCGACGAGCTGCTCGCCGAGCCCTTCATCCGCGGGCGCGAGCTGACAACGGCGGTGCTCGGCGACCGGGCGCTGATGGTGACCGAGCTCAAGCCCAAGAGCGGCTTCTACGATTTCGACGCCAAGTACACCGACGGCCTCACCGAGCATGTCTGTCCGGCCGAGATTCCCGACGAGATCACCGAGGCCTGCAAGCGCCTCGCGCTCGACGCGCACCGCCTGCTCGGCTGCAAGGGCGCGTCGCGCTCGGACTTCCGCTGGGACGACGATCTCGGCGTCGAGGGACTGTTCCTGCTCGAGGTCAACACCCAGCCGGGCATGACGCCGCTCAGCCTCGTACCCGAGCAGGCCAGGCATCTCGGCATGAGTTACGCGCAGCTGGTCCAGGCGATCGTCGACGAGGCGATGGTCGATGCGTCGGCGCGCGAGGAGGCGACCGCATGAGCCGCAAGCCGAGCCCGGCCAAGCGCCCCACGGTCAAGCCCAAGCGGCGTGCGCAGAGCAAGAAGAAGCAGGCCAACGTCCTCGACCTCGCGGTCGCGGCGCTGCCGATCAGCGACGCGACGCTGCACAGGATCACTGTCTGGGGCATCACCGGCATCGCGCTTGCCTCGGTGCTGGGCGTCGCGACTCTGTTCGGGGTGCCCGGCGTCATCGGCACCGCGGTTGCCGAGGGCATCGGCCGCGCCGGCTTCCGTGTCGAGCAGGTCGACGTGCAGGGCATCAAGCGCGCCGACGCCGCGACCGTCTATGCCTATACGCTCGACCAGAAGTCGCAGGCGATGCCGCTGGTCGATCTCGACGAGGTGCGCGGTAAGCTGATGACGATCGGCTGGGTGGCGGACGCGCGTGTCTCGCGCCGCATGCCCGACACGCTGGTCGTGCACATCGTCGAGCGCAAGGCGGCGGCCGTGTGGCAGCACCAGGGCCAGCTCATGCTGATCGACGGCGAGGGCGTGCTGCTCGAGCCCGTCTCCGCCGAGGCGATGCCCGATCTGCCTTTGGTGATCGGCGACGGCGCCTATGCCCAGCAGCCGGCCTATCAGAAACTGCTCGACGCCGCGCCCGCGCTCAAGCCGCTGGTCAAGGCGGCGACCTGGATCGGCAACCGGCGCTGGGACCTGACCTTCAACACCGGCGAGCGGCTCGCGCTGCCCGAGGGCGAGGAAGCGGCGGGCAAGGCGCTGACCAAGTTCGCCGAGCTGGACGGCGCCGACCGGCTGCTCGGCCGGGGCTATCTCAAGTTCGACATGCGCGATCCGACGCGGCTGGTGGTGCGCATGCCGAGGCAGGTGGTGAGCAAACCGATCGAAACCGCGAGCGTGAGTGAGTAGGGGTAGGGAAGATGGCAAAGACGGCGCCTGAGGGACTGATCACGGCACTGGACATCGGCTCGTCGAAGGTGTCGGCGCTGATCGCGCAGAAGGGGGACGGCGGCGAGCTGGTGGTGCTCGGCACCGGCCAGCGCGAGAGCCGCGGCGTCCAGCGCGGCTATGTCGCCGACATGCACGCGACCGAGATCGCGGTGCGCGAGGCGGTCGAGCAGGCCGAGCGGATCGCGGGGACCAACATCGAGGATGTGTGGGTCAGCTTCTCCGCGGGCGGGCTCATCTCCGACATTTTGCGGCTCGAGGTCGATCTCGGCGGCCATCGCGTCGAGCAGGCCGACATCGACGAGTTGCTGCGCGCGGGCCGGGAGTCGATCAACCCGGGCGGACGGATGGTGCTCCACGCCCAGCCGACGCGCTACACGCTCGACGGCCTCGCCGGGGTCAAGCAGCCCAAGGGTCTCCACGCCGAGCGGCTCGGCGTCGATATCCATGTCGTCTCGACCGAGGGCGCGCCGGTGCGCAACCTCGACCTGTGCGTCCGCTCGGCGCATCTCGAGGTCAAGTCGATCATCGCCGCGCCGGTCGCGACGGGCCTGTCGTGCCTGAGCGAGGAGGAGCGTGAGCTCGGCGTCGCCTTGGTCGAGATCGGCGCGGGCGTGACCAACGTCTCGGTCTACAAGGACGGCGTGCTCACCGGCCTGTCGTCGATCCCGAGCGGATCGGCCGACATCACCGACGACATCGCCAGCGCCTTCGGCACGCGCCGCGGCCAGGCCGAGCGGATGAAGTGCTTCTACGGCAGTGCCAACATGACGCCGCGCGACAATCACGACATGATCGACGTCGCTCCGATCGCCACCGACGAGGAGACCGCCGAGGGGGCGCGCATCACCCGCGCCCAGCTGATCGCGGTGATCCGCCAGCGGCTCGACCGGCTGATGGTCGAGATCGGCAAGGAGCTGGCCAAGCTCAACTTCGAGGACCCGGTGGGGCGCCAGATCGTGCTCACCGGCGGCGGCGCGGAACTCAAGGGCATCGCCGACTATGCGCAGCAGGCGCTGGGTCGTTCGGTCCGCGTCGGGCGGCCGCGCGGGCTTTCGGCACTACCCGAGGCGCATAGCGGCCCGGCCTTCGCGACGCTGGCGGGGCTCGCGACCTTCGCCGCGGCCGATCCGGTCGACCTGCGCGCGCTCGCGGCGCCGCATCAACTCGTTACGCGTGCGACTCCAAAGGCGATGTTCCAGCGGATGATTGCCGCATTCCGGGCCAATTACTGAATAAATGTTGTTGATGACTGGTGAATTACGCTGGCACCGCTCACCGGCATCGTGCAGAAACGGGGATTAAGCAGACGCCGCTCGTGGGGCGCGGGGTCTGAGGAGACAGGATAAATGAGCATCGACTTCCTCCCGCCCGACCTGGACGAGCTGACGCCGCGGATCACCGTGATCGGCGTGGGCGGTGCCGGGGGCAACGCGATCGCCAACATGATCAAGGCCGAGGTGCAGGGGGTCGAGTTCCTCGTCGCGAACACGGACGCGCAGGCGCTCAAGCAGTCGAGCGCGAGCCACCGCATCCAGCTCGGCGCGAAGATCACCCAGGGCCTCGGCGCCGGCTCGCGGCCCGAGATCGGCCGCGCTGCGGCGGAGGAGACGATCGAGCAGGTCCAGGAAGCCCTCAACGGCGCGCACATGTGCTTCATCGCGGCCGGAATGGGCGGCGGCACCGGCACCGGCGCGGCGCCGGTGATCGCCAAGGCCGCGCGCGACATGGGCATCCTCACCGTCGGCGTGGTGACCAAGCCCTTCGCCTTCGAGGGCAAGAAGCGCGCGCAGTCGGCCGAGGCGGGCATCGAGGAGCTGCAGAAGTTCGTCGACACGCTGATCGTCATCCCCAACCAGAACCTCTTCCTGGTCGCCAATGCGAACACGACCTTCAAGGAAGCGTTCCAGATGGCGGACGAGGTGCTGCAGCAGGGCGTGCGCGGCATCACCGACCTGATGGTCATGCCGGGCCTCATCAACCTCGACTTCGCCGACGTCCGCTCGGTGATGAGCGAGATGGGCAAGGCGATGATGGGCACCGGCGAAGCCTCGGGCGACAGCCGCGCGATCGAGGCGGCGCAGCAGGCGATCGCCAATCCGCTGCTCGACGGCGTGTCGCTCAACGGCGCCAAGGGCGTGATCGTCTCGATCACCGGCGGCGACGACATGCGCCTGCTGGAGGTCGACGAGGCCGCGAACCATATCCGCGAGCTGGTCGACGACAATGCCAACATCATCTGGGGCTCGGCGTTCAACCCCGAGCTCGAGGGCAAGATCCGCGTCTCGGTCGTCGCGACCGGGATCGAGGCCGATGCGTCGAACGCCGCCGCGCCGCAAAGCGCTCCGGCCGAGACGCGCAGCTTCTCCTTCGGTTCGGCGCGCCGCCCGCTCGCGCCCCCGGTCGAGCCGGCGCCGGTGATCGCCGAACCGGTCGCCGAGGAACCCGCGCCCGAGCCTGCCCTCGAGCCGGGCTTTTCGGTCAATGCGCCGGAGACCGCGTCGAGCGACGACGAGCTGACGCTCGAGGCGCCGCTTGCGGCCGATGAACCCGTCGTCGAAGCGGCGGACGCCGATGACGAGCTGGTACTGGGGTCGGACTCGGTCGTTCCCGAGGCACCTGTCGACGACCTGCCGCCCGAGCCGACGATCCGCCGCCGCTGGCTGACGGGTGGCGGCGACGACGAGCCGGCGCCCGCGGCCGAGGAGCCCAAGCCGCGCACCGGCGGCACGCTGTTCGAGCGGATGGCGGCGGCGCGCAACGCACCCAAGGACGAGGGCGACAAGGATCCGCTCGACATTCCGCGCTTCCTCAACCGCCAGAACAACCAGTAAGCGGGCTGCCCGCATGGCTTTCGTGCGGGCTTTTGCCGCACCCTGTCGCTGCGGCGGCCCGCTTCGGCGATGGCGGCCGCGTTCGACAGGGCAGGTTCAGGTGCGCGCGGGTGTAGCGGCGTCAGTCGCATGAACGCCGATTTCCGTCTTCTTCTGGGCGCCGCCGCGCTCGCCGTATCCGTCCCGCTGCCTGCCGCCGCGCAGGAGGTTGCGCCCCCGGCGACGCCCAACGCCGACCGGCTGGCGCAGGAGATGCGCACGCTCGCGCGCGACCCGCGCAACGTGCGCGCATTGCTGACGGCGGGCGAGCTCAGCGCGCGGCTCAACGATCCGGCAGCCGCCGCCGGCTTCTTCGCCCGGGCCCAGGCGGTCGATCCCACCAATCCGCGCGTCTTCGCCGGGCAGGCGATGGTGATGGTGCGGATCGAGCGCCCCGGCGAGGCGCTGCGCCTGTTCGCCGAAGCCGAGCGGCGCGGGCTGGCGATGGAGGACTATGCCTCCGACCGCGGCCTCGCCTACGATCTCACCGGCGCGCAGGCGCATGCCCAGCGCGAGCACCGCGTGGCAATGCGCCGCAACCCCGACGACGAGACGCGCCGCCGTCTGGCGCTGTCGCTCGGCATCAGCGGCAACGCCGGCGAGGCGATGGCGGTGCTCGATCCGCTGCTCCGCCGCAGCGATCGCGCGGCGTGGCGCGCGCGCGCCTTCATCCTGGCGATGAACGGCGACGCGGCGGGCGCGGACAGGATCGCGTCGAGCATGATGGGCGGGGTCGGCACCGCGCTGGCACCCTTCTTCCGGCGGCTGCCGACGCTTAACGCCGCGGATAAGGCATTCGCGGTGCATTTCGGCGAGCTGCGCAAGACGCCGGCGCGCATCGCCGACGCGCAGCTCGCGCCGCCCTTGCCGCGGATCGCGGGCGAGCCCGGCGTCGCGCTGGCATCGGCCGAACTGCCGCGGCGCCTCGTGCCCGCGCCTGCGCCCGCCGAACCGCGCCGCGAGTCGGCGCTGCGCAACGAAGCCGGGCGCAGCGCCGTCGAGCGGCGGCGCGAGCGCGAGCAGCGCGAGGCGCTGGCGCGCAAGGCAACGGCGGAGGCCGAGGCGCGGCGGCTCGCCGAAGCGCGCGAGACGCAGCGCCAGGCCGAGCTCAAGGCGCAGCAGGAACGCGAGGCGGAACGGCTCGCCGCCGAGCAAGCCGCGCGCGACGCCGAGTTGCAGCGGGTGGCCGCGGCATCGCAGCCCCCCGTGACCGAGCCGCCCGCCGCCGCGCCTGCCGTGCCGGTCGAGACCCCCGCCGCGCAGGCCGCGGCACCTCCGCCCGCGCCCGGCTTCGGCATGACGCCCGCGTCCGACCCCGCCCCGTCACAGGCCGCGCAGGCGACGCCCGCCGCACCGCGCATCGGCGGCGAGGACAATGTCATCGCGCGCATCATCGCGGGGATCACGATCCCGGCGTCCGAGCTCGGCGTCGAACCGATGCCCAACCATCGTCCGCCCCAGCCGGCGGCAGTCGAGCCCGCGCCCGCGCCTGCCGCCGCCTCGCCGGTCGAGATCGCCAAGGTCGAGACGCCCAGGCCCAGGCCCGCGACGGAGCGGCCCGACGCCGCCAAGCCCAGGCCCGAAGCGGCAAAGCCGCGCGGCAAGGCCCCGGACGCCCAGGCAGCGGACACCAAGGCCAAGGTTGCCGAAGCCAAGGCCGCCGCGGTCAAGGCGGCGGCCGCCAAGGCGAAGGCCAAGCCCGATCCCGCCAAGACCGAGCCCGCGCGCCACTGGGCGCAGGTCGCGGGCGGTGCGAATGTCGGCGACCTGCCCAAGGCGTGGCGCGGCCTCGTCGCCAAGGCGCCCGCGGAGTTCAAGGGCAGGCAGGCCTGGACCACGCCGCTGCGCTTCACCAATCGCCTGCTGGTGGGCCCGTTCAAGACGCCGGGCGAGGCACAGGCCTTCGTCAACGCGATCGGCAAGAAGGGGATTTCCGCCTTCGCCTGGACCAGCGAGGCGGGACAGAAGATCGAGAAACTCGCGGTGAAATGATCTATCGCGCGGCGATGGCGATTCGCATCCCGACATCCGACGGAGCCGCGTGAGGGGGCTCGCGCCCTATGCCAGCGATCCCGCCGAGAGCCGCGGCCGCCTTCACGAAGAACAAAACAGCACCGCACGCGGCCCGCGCGACGCCTTCCAGCGCGACCGTGACCGCATCATCCACTCGATCAGCTTCCGCCGCCTGCGCCACAAGACCCAAGTGTTCATGGCGCCCGACGGCGACCATTTCCGCGTTCGCCTGACCCACAGCCTCGAGGTCGCGCAGATCGGCCGCACCGTCGCGCGCGCGCTCGGCCTCAACGAGGACCTGACCGAGGCTTTGTGCCTGGCGCACGATATCGGCCATCCGCCGTTCGGCCATGCCGGCGAGGATGCGCTCAAGGCCGCGCTCGCGGAGCAGGGCGGGTTCGACCATAACGGCCATACGCTGCGTGCGCTGACGACGATCGAGCGGCCCTATCCCGGCTGGGACGGGCTCAACCTCAGCTGGGAGACGCTGGAGGGGCTGGCCAAGCATAATGGTCCCGTGCGCCATCCCGGCTGGGCGCTGGCCGCGGCGGATGCGGCGTTCCCGCTCGAGCTCGACCGTCACAGCTCGCTCGAGGCGCAGGTCGCGGCGATCGCCGACGACATCGCCTATGACAATCACGATATCGACGATGGCCTCCGCGCCGGGCTGCTGACGCTTGACCAGCTGCTCGAGGTACCGTTGGTCGCGCGCGGCTGGGACGCGGTGCGTGTGCGTTTCCCGGACGCGGACGCGAAACGGCTGATGCGCGAGCTGGTCCGCGCGCAGATCGGGGTGATGGTCAACGACCTGATCCAGGAAACCGAGCGGCGGCTGGCCGCGGCCGGTGTCGAACGCGCGGCGGATGTCCGTGCCGCCGGCCGCGCGCTGGCCGGGTTCTCCGAGACGATGCGCGAAGCGGAGCGCGCGCTCAAGCGCTTCATGTACGCCAATCTCTACCACCATCCGCGCCAGCTCGCGGCGGCGGAGACGGCGCAGGGGATCGTGGCGGGACTGTTCGCCGCCTATTCGACCGATCCGGCGCTGATGCCCGAGGGCTGGGGCGACTGCCTGCCCGACGAGGAGCCATGGCGCAGCCGCCACATCGCCGACTTCATCGCCGGCATGACCGACCGCTACGCGATCACGCGGTATCGCGAAGCGGTCGGCCGCATCGACCTGCCCGAGGGGTTCTGACGGAGACCGGGCTGGTGCGCGCACCAGCCGTTGCCGTCACCCGATCGTCATCCTCGCGAAGGCGGGGATCCATTCCCGCCGGCTTCCCGGATCGAGCCGCGACGGCAGCGTCAATGGATTCCCGCTTGCGCGGGAATGACGGGTCTGAGTCTCGTCAGCGCTGCGCCGTCTCGACCTTCTGGACGAGCGGCTTGGCGATGCGGAACGACACCGGGGTGCCGCCGACATGGCCGGTCACGCGCTTGCCGCGCACGGTCAGCTCATAGGCCGAGCCGCTGGGCAGGGTCTTGCCCGAGATCACGGTGGTCTCGCCGCGCTGCTCGCTGGTGTAGACATAGGTGACGCCGTCGCGGGTGAAGCTGCGCTCGCCGGCATAGGCGGCGACCGGAAGGCTCAGAAGGACTGCGGCGCTGATGAAGGTCTTGATCACGATCTTTCTCCCTGTTTGGTGAGCCAGATCGACATCCCCTTATGTTCTGCCGCCGAGTGTATGCTGCGATGCAGCAATGGCCAATCGCGAACCGTGCATGCGCGATTGCGTTTCACGCAGCCGAACCGTGCCGTTCCGTCGATGAAATGTGCCGCCAGGCAAAGATTTGCGACAAAGCGGGCGTAGCTTCGTTGTCGAACGATCGAAGGGGTTCGCATCATGTCTGAAGCCAGCATCGCCTTGAACCGCTTCGGCCTCGGCGCGCGTGCGGGCGAGGGGGGAGGCGCCGCCCCGAAGACTGCGCTGCTCCGCCAATTCGAACGGTTCGAGACGCTGCCCGCGCCAATCGCGGCTTATCCCCGCACCGGCGTGCTCGCCGCCGAATTCGCCGCGGACTATGCGAATGTGCAGATGATCGGGCGCGACGCGCGGCGCCAGGGCGTCAAGGCCGAGGTGGCGACCGAGGAGGCGCGCAAGGCGGCGCGGCAGAAGGGCCGCGAATATTACAGCCAGGCCGTCGGTGCGCGCGCGCAGGTTGCGGTGTTCAGCGAAACCCCGTTCGTCGAGCGGCTGGTGCATTTCTGGGCCAACCATTTCGCGGTCTCGGCCGACAAGCAGCAGATGATCGGCCTGGCCGGCGGGTTCGAGTTCGACGCGATCCGCCCGCACGTGCTCGGCAGGTTCCGCGACATGCTCCACGCGGTCGAACGGCATCCGGCGATGCTGCTCTATCTCGACCAGGCGCAGTCGGTGGGGCCGAACAGCCCGCTCGGCCAGCTCGCCGCGCAGCGCCAGGAGAGAAGGCGCGTCGGCCTCAACGAGAATCTGGCGCGTGAGATCCTCGAGCTGCACACGCTCGGCGTGCGCACCGGCTACAGCCAGGCCGACGTCACCGAATTCGCCCGTGCGATGACCGGCTGGACGGTGCCCGGCCTCGGCCGCGGCCAGGGCGCGCGGCTGGCGCGCGGGGCCGGTGAGGCGGGCGAGTTCGTCTTCGCGCCGCGCATTCACGAGCCGGGCGCGCGCACGATCATGGGCAAGAGCTACGCGCAGCAGGGCCAGGCCCAGGCCGCCGCGGTGCTCGACGATCTCGCCGCGCACCCGGCGACCGCCAGGCATCTCGCGACCAAGCTCGCGCGCCACTTCGCGGGCGACGATCCGCCGCCGGCGCTGACCGCCAGGCTCGAGGCCGCCTATATGAAGTCGGATGGCGATCTCCCCACCGTCTACCGCGCGCTGGTCGAGGCGCCCGAGGCGTGGACGCCGCAACCGGTCAAGTTCAAGACGCCGTGGGAATGGTCGGTCTCGGCGATGCGCGCGCTCGGCACGCAGGAGATCCCGGCCCAGGCGATGCTCGGCCTCATGGCCCAGCTTGGCCAGCCGGTGTGGCGGCCCGGTTCGCCCGCCGGCTATGACGACATCGCGCCGAGCTGGGCCGGTCCCGATGCGGTGATGCGCCGGGTCGAGGCGGCCGAGCGCTTCGCCGCGCGCACCCGCGAGACGATCGACCCGCGCGCCCGTGCCGCCGAGCTCTTCCCTGGCGCGCTCAGCGCGACCACCAGCCAGGCGATCGCCCGTGCCGAAAGCCCCGCCCAGGGCGTCGCGCTGATGCTCGTCTCGCCCGAATTCATGCGGAGATAGTCCGATGCTGAACCGCCGCAATTTCATCGTCACCGGTGCCGCAGGGGCGCTCTCGCTCGGCTTCGCGCCGCGGCTCGCCTTCGCGCAGGCCGCCACCGACAAGCGTTTCGTCTTCATCATCCAGCGCGGCGCGGCCGACGGGCTCGGTACGCTGGCGCCGGTCGGGGACCCCGCCTTCGCCGCCCAGCGCGGGGTGCTCGCCGAGGAGTTCGCGCAGGGGACCAAGCTCGACGCGATGTTCGCGCTGCACCCCAACCTCAAGAATGTCGCGCAGCTTTATGCCGCGAAGGAGGCGCTGTTCGTCCACGCCGTCGCCTCGCCCTATCGCGACCGCTCGCACTTCGACGCGCAGAACGTGCTCGAGACCGGCGGCACCTCGGCCTATCAGCTCAAGGACGGCTGGCTCAATCGCCTGCTCGCGGTGCTGCCCGACGAGGAGCGCAAGGCGATCGCGGTCGCCGCGACGATCCCGATGGCGATGCGCGGCAAGGTCGAGGTGACGTCCTACGCCCCGTCGGCCCTGCCCGATGCGTCGGACGACCTGCTCGCGCGCGTCACCAGCCTCTATGCCGAGGATCCGCAGCTCCACGCGCTGTGGCAGCAGGCGACGGCGACGCGCACGCTGACCAGCGATCTCGGTGCCAATGGCGGGCGCAACGCCGCCGCGACCGGCGCGCTCGCGGCCAAGCTGCTCACCGCCGACAACGGCGCGCGGATCGCGATGATCGAGACCGGCGGCTGGGACACGCATGCCGGCCAGCGCGGGCGGCTCGGCAACCAGCTCAACGGGCTCGACCAGATGATCGCGTCGCTCAGGAGCGGGCTCGGCCCGCTCTGGAGCAAGACCATGGTGCTGGTCGCGACCGAGTTCGGCCGCACGGTCAAGGTCAACGGCACGCAGGGCACCGATCACGGCACCGCGTCGGTCGCGTGGCTGCTCGGCGGCGCGGTCAAGGGCGGGCGGGTGATGGCGGACTGGCCGGGCCTGTCCGATGCCGCGCTGTTCGAAGGCCGCGACTTGAAGCCCACCGCCGGTCTCGACACCGTGATCGGCAGCGCGGTCGCCTCGCACTTCGCGATCGATCCGCAGCGCGCGATGCCGACGCTGTTCCCGGATCAGAAGAGCGCCAGATTGATCGACGGTCTCGTCCGCGCCTGACCGTAAGGTTTCAGCCGCAACCATTGCTTCGTGACGGGATAGACACGATGCCTTGGCGCGGCGCGGCATCGCGCCTACTTGGCGCGCATGGCCCGCGCCGATCCCCTGTCAGCCCCCGAGCGCCTCGATCGTACCGGCCTGCTCCAGGGGCTGGGCGCGTACGGCATCTGGGGCCTCCTGCCGCTGTTCTTCTGGCTGCTCGCCGGCGTCGATTCGGGCGAGGTGGTGGCGATGCGGGTGCTGTGGTCGGTGGTCCTGCTGGGCCTGCTGATCGTCGCGCTGCGCCGCGTGCCGCAGTTCCTCGCCGCGATCCGCAGCCGCCGCGCGATGACCTATCTCGGCATCAGCGCCGCGCTGATCTCGGTCAACTGGCTGGTCTATGTCTGGGCGGTCCAGCACAATCACGTGCTCGAGGCGAGCCTCGGCTATTTCCTCAACCCGCTGGTCAACGTGCTGCTCGGCGTGGTGCTGCTGCGCGAGCGGCTGGGCGCGGCGCAGATCGCCGCGGTCGCGCTCGCCGCGATCGGCGTCGCGGTGCTCGCCGCGGGGGCGGGGCAGGGCATCTGGATCAGCCTCGCGCTCGCCTTCAGCTTCGGCTTCTACGGGCTGGTGCGCAAGATCGCGCCGGTCGAGTCGCTCGAGGGGCTGACGATCGAGACCGCGATCCTCGCGCCCGTCGCCGCCGCTTATCTCTACTGGCTCTCCGGTCATGCCGGGCTCGGCTTCGGCCAGACGCCGCTCTGGACCGTGACGCTCGCCGTGTCGGGCGTGGTCACCGCGACCCCGTTGCTGCTGTTCGCCGCGGCCGCCCGCCGGCTGCCCTATTCGACGCTCGGCCTGCTCCAGTATCTCGCCCCGACGATGCAGTTCCTGCTCGCGATCAGCTTCTTCGGCGAGACGATGACCATGGCGCATGCGATCTGCTTCGCGCTGATCTGGACGGGCCTGGCCGTTTACGCGGTGAGCGGGATCGTGACCGCTCGCCGGCAGCGCGTGACCGCCTAGAGCCGTTCGAGCGCCGGGGCCTCCTCGTCGGGCGGCGTGAACACCGCCATCGCGCCCACCACGCGGTTGCGGCTGTCATGCACCACCATCAGCCGGACCTCGACGCGCAGCTCGGTGCCGTCGCGGTGAAGCGCGGGTATGTCGTACGACAGATGGTCGATCACGCCGTCGGCCGCGGCCATCGCCGCGCCGAACCCGGCCCAGTGCCGGTCGTGATATTCGGGCGGGATCACCAGGTCGAGCCGGCGGCCGATCGCCTCTTCGGCATAATGGCCCAGCAGCCGCTCGGCGCCCGAGTTCCAGATGCGGATCACGCCATCGGGGCCTGCGAAAACAAGGGCCGCGTCGGGTCCGGTCATGTCGCCTCTCCCTGAAGCGTGCGGCGCCATCTTACCCTTCCCGTCGCGGCTTTGCGAGTGCACGCCGCGTGACGAACCCGCGCGGGTGCGCTAGAGGCCCGCGCTTCTGCAATCATCGGACCCGCAAATGACGCTCTACACCCGTTTCGCCGCTCATCTGGATGCTGCCCTCGACGCGCTTGTCGCGGCGGGCGACCTGCCGGCGGGGCTGGAGCGACGCGCGGTGACGATGGAGCCGCCGCGCGACGCCAGTCATGGCGATCTCGCCACCAACGCCGCGATGGTGCTCGCCAAGCCCGCCGGCGCCAATCCGCGCGCGCTGGCCGAGAAGATCGCCGCCGAGCTGCAGAAGCTCGACGAGGTGTCCGCCGTGTCGGTCGCCGGGCCCGGCTTCATCAACATGACGCTGACCGACGCCACCTGGCGCGGCGAGCTTCAGGCGATCAACGCCGACGGCGACCAATATGGCCGCTCGCAGGTCGGCGCGGGGATCACGGTCAACGTCGAATATGTCTCGGCCAACCCCACCGGCCCGATGCACATGGGCCATTGCCGCGGCGCGGTGGTCGGCGACGCGCTCGCCAGCCTGCTCGAATGGGTCGGGCACGAGGTGGTGCGCGAATATTATGTCAACGATGCCGGCGGTCAGGTCGACACGCTCGCCCGCTCGGCGCACCTGCGCTACCGCGAGGCGCTGGGCGAGGAGATCGGCGAGATCCCCGAGGGCCTCTACCCGGGCGATTATCTGAAGCCGGTCGGCGAAAGGCTCGCCGCCGAGCATGGCGACGCGTTCGTCGGCAAGCCCGAGGACGAATGGCTCGCGCTGTTCCGCAAGGAAGCCGTCGCCGACATGCTGGTGATGATCAAGCGCGACCTCGCGCTGCTCGGCATCCACCATGCGCTGTTCTCCTCCGAGGCCGAGCTTCAGGCCGCGGGCAAGCCCGAGGAAGCCGAGAAATGGCTGCGCGCGCACGACCTGGTCTATGACGGCATGCTGGAAGCCCCCAAGGGCGAGACCCCCGAGGACTGGGAGCCGGTCGAGCTGCCACTGTTCCGCTCGACCCGGTTCGGCGACGACCAGGACCGCCCGATCAAGAAGTCGAACGGGCAATGGACCTATTTCGGCGCCGACCTCGCCTATCATTTCCAGAAGGCGCAGGCCGCCGACCAGTTGATCGACATCTGGGGCGCCGACCATGCCGGCACGGTCAAGCGCATCGTCGCGGCGGTCGCGGCGCTGACCGGGGGCAAGACGCGCTTCGACGTGAAGCTCGTCCAGATGGTCCGCCTGCTGCGCGCGGGCGAGCCGGTCAAGATGTCCAAGCGCTCGGGCAATTTCGTCACGCTCGCCGACGTCGTGAACGAGGTGGGCAAGGACGTCGTCCGCTTCACCATGCTGACGCGCAAGGCCGATGCGCAGATGGACTTCGACTTCGCCAAGGTGGTGGAGGCGTCGAAGGACAATCCGGTCTTCTACGTCCAGTACGCCCACGCCCGAGTCGCGTCGCTGCATCGCAAGGCTGCGGATGCAGCGATTGCATGCGCGGGCGCCGACCTGTCCCTGCTTGATACACGCGAACTCGCGCTGGTGAAGCTCGCCGCGCAGTTCCCGCGCGTCGTCGAGGGCGCCGCCGCGGCGCGCGAGCCGCACCGAATCGCCTTTTATCTCTATGACTTGGCGGCCGAGTTCCATGCGTTGTGGAACATGGGCAACGACGATCCCGCGCGCCGCTTCCTGCTCGCCGACAACGTACCGGTAACATGCGCACGGCTTTTCCTCGCCGATGCGATCGGGCAGGTTGTCCGCAACGGCCTCAGCATCATGGGCGTGGAGGCGGTTCAGGAGCTGAACTGATGAACGCAGGAGAGGAAAAGCCGGGCGATACCGAGGCGGACGAGGCGGCGATGAACGAGATCGAGAATGGCGACCGGCTGCCCTGGCTCGAGACGGCGGACGAGGACTATGAGGAGAAGCCGCCGGTGGCGCGCACCCTCTGGCTCGTCGCGGCCGGTCTGGCGGTGGTGCTCGCGGCGGTCGGCGGCTGGTGGGCGCTCCAGCGCAATGGCGGCGGCGGCGGCGGCAGCGGCGCGCTGATCAACGCCGCCGAGGGCGACTACAAGGTCAAGCCCGACGATCCCGGCGGGATGAAGGTCGATGGCGAAGGCGACACGGTGTTCGCCGCGAGCGAGGGTGCGACCACCAACGGCTCGATCAATGTCGGCGCGATGCCCGAGGCACCGGTCGCGGGCAAGGCCGCGCCCAAGGCGGCGCCCAAGCCGGCGACGGGCTCGAGCCGCGTCACCGCATCGGTGCCCTCCGCGCCGGCGGCCGCTTTGGCGGCGGCGCCGTCGCAGCGCGCGCCCGGACCCTCGGCGGGCAGCTCGGTGATCCAGCTCGGCTCCTTCCCGGCCGAGGGCGGCGCGAACGGTGCCTGGGTAAGGCTGTCCAAGCGGTTCAATTATCTCGCGCCGCTCGGCAAATCGGTCGAGAAGGCCGAGGTCAACGGCAAGACCGTCTATCGCCTGCGCGTCAACGCCGGCTCCAACAGTCAGGCGCGCGAATTGTGCGGCAAGCTGCGCGCAGCTGGCGAGGCGTGCTTCCTGGCGCCGAATTGAACTTGAACGAAGTCCTCCCCCGGAGGGGGACCAGCCCAGGCTGGTGGAGGGGTAGTTTCGGCGAGCGGTTCGCACGGGGAAAATACCCCTCCGTCAGCGCCACGCGCCGCCACTTCCCCTTCCGGGGAGGAATAAGAGAGCCTTTTCCGCTGGAAAAGTTGGACTTCGCCTGATCTAGTCGGCGGATGGTGAGCTGTTCCGAACCCCCCGCGCGTAACCCTGCGTATCTGTCAATTTCGACAAGCGCCGGAGACGCGGCATGAAGCCTGTCATCTTCGGCCTGTCAGGTGCCGAGCTCACCGCCGACGAGCGCGATTTCTTCCGCGAGGCGGACCCGCTCGGCTACATCCTGTTCAAGCGCAACTGCGTCGACCGCGCCCAGATGCGCGCGCTCACCGACAGCCTGCGCGACCTCTCCGGCCGGGCCGACGTGCCGATCCTGATCGACCAGGAGGGCGGGCGCGTCGCGCGGATGCAGCCGCCCGAATGGCCCGCCTTCCCCGCCGGCCCGGCGTTCGACAAGCTCTACGACCTCGCGCCCTCCTCGGCGATCGAGGCGGTGCGGGCCAACGCCCAGGCGCTCGCGCTGATGCTCGCGGAGGTCGGGGTCAACGTGAACTGCGCACCCCTGCTCGACGTGCGCCAGCCCGAGACGACCCCCGCGGTCGGCGAGCGCACCTTCGGCAGCGAACCGATGCAGGTCGCCGCGCTCGGCCGCGCGATGCTCGACGGCATGGCCAAGGGCGGGGTGGTCGGCGTGGTCAAGCACATGCCGGGGCACGGCCGCGGCGTGGTCGACAGCCATTACGAGCTGCCCGTGGTGCGCGCCTCCGACGCCGAGCTGGAGCGCGACATCGAACCGTTCCGCACCCTTGCCGGCGCGCCGATGGGGATGACCTGCCATGTCGTGTTCGAGGCGTGGGATGCCGACCGGCCCGCCACGCTCTCGCCGACGGTGATCGCCGATGTGATCCGCGGCCGCATCGGCTTCGACGGGCTGCTGATGACCGACGACATCGACATGAAGGCGCTGTCGGGCACCGCGGGGGAGAAGGCGGCGGCGGCGATCGCCGCGGGCTGCGACGTCGCGCTCGATTGCTGGGCGCGGATGGAGGAGATGGTCGAGATCGCCGGGCGGCTGGGCGACGCCTCCACGGCGGCGTTGGCCCGGCTCGAACGCGCGATGGCGAGCGTGCGGCCCGAGGAAGCGCCGATGGACGCGCTGATCGCCAAGCGGGACGAGCTGCTTGCGCTGGCCTAGCCTTCCGCGACGGATCGCCCCGCCCGGCGCCTGGATCTCTCGCGCGCGTGGCGGTGTGACTTTTGGGACTTTTGGCACGGTACGATGACCGAGGCGGCCGAAACCCTCACCATCGACATCGACGGCTGGGAAGGCCCGCTCGACCTGCTGCTCGCGCTGGCGCGGACCCAGAAGGTCGACCTGCGCCAGCTCTCGATCCTGCAGCTGGTCGATCAGTATCTCACCTATGTGAACGAGGCGCGCGAGCTCAAGCTCGAGGTCGCCGCCGATTATCTCGTGATGGCGGCGTGGCTGGCTTATCTCAAATCGGCGCTGCTGCTCCCGCGCGATCCCGAGATCGAGCCGAGCCCTGAGGAACTCGCGCTGCGGCTACAGCTGCGGCTCGAGCGCCTCAATGCGATGCGCGAGGCGGGCGCCCGGCTGGTGGCGCGCGACCGGATGGGGCGCGACGTCTTCCCGCGCGGCGCGCCCGAAGGGCTCAAGGTCGTGCGCAAGTCGCGCTGGCAGGCCGAGATCTACGACCTCATCGCCGCCTATGGCCAGATTAGCGCGCGCACCCGGCCGGTGATGCACGTGGTGGCGGTGCGGCCGGTGATGACGCTGGAGGACGCCATCGCCCGCGTCTCCGAACTGGTCGGCGAGCGGATCGACTGGTCGACCATCGAGAGCTTCCTGCCCGCCGAGGCCGAGGGGTTGTACCGCAAGTCGGCGCTCGCCTCGTCCTTCGTCGCCGCGCTCGAGCTGGCGCGGCAGGGCAGGGTGGAGCTCAGGCAGAAATCGGCCTTCGCGCCGCTCTATCTCAAGGCCGCCCAGGCATGACCCAGCCCGACGAGACGATGCGCGCGGTGGAGGCGGTGCTGTTCGCCGCGGAGGAGCCGCTGACCGTGGCCGACATCCGCACCTATGTCGGCGAGGAGCCCGACGTCCCGGCCGCGCTGGCGGCGCTGGCGGAACATTATGCCGGGCGCGGGATCGAACTGGTCGAGCGCGGCGGGCGCTGGCATTTCCAGACCGCCGCCGATCTCGCCAATTTCCTGCGCCGCGACCGCGAAGACAGCCGCAAGCTGTCCCGCGCCGGGATCGAGACGCTGGCGATCATCGCCTATCACGAGCCGGTGACCCGCGCCGAGATCGAGGCGATCCGCGGCGTGCAGATTTCCAAGGGCACGCTCGACGTGCTGATGGAGGCGGGGTGGATCCGTCCCGCGGGCCGGCGCGAGGTGCCCGGAAGGCCGCTGATGTTCGCGACGACTGCGGAATTCCTCACGCATTTCGGTCTCGCCAGCCGCCGCGATCTGCCCGGAATCGACGATCTGCGGGCGGCCGGACTGCTCGATCCGGTCGATCTGGCGTTCGAAGCGGCGCATTCCGTCGGGGAACCGGTGGAAAGTGGCGACGAAGAGGACTAGATAGCCCGGGAATCAACGGAGAGTTCCGATGGGTGGTATGAGTCTGATGCACTGGCTGATCGTCGGTGTTCTCGTGATCCTTCTGTTCGGGGGCAGCCGCTTCTCGAACATGATGGGTGACGTGGCCAAGGGCATCAAGCAGTTCAAGAAGGGCATGGCCGAGGAAGACGAGACGCCGAAGCCCGCCGAGAAGATCGAGGCGAAGCGCGTCGCCGACCCGCAGCCCCAGGCGCAGGCCTCGAGCGCGCAAACCGAAGAGCGCTGACGCGATCGGCCCGGGGGCGCCCCGGGCGGCGCCGGAGTAACGGGACGAGATGCTCGATTTCAACGCGCCCGAATTCCTGGTGGTGGCGATCGTCGCCCTGCTGGTGATTGGGCCCAAGGACCTGCCGAAGGCGATGCGTTTCGTCGGCCATTGGGTCGGCAAGGCGCGCGGCGTCGCGCGCCAGTTCCGCAGCGGCTTCGACAACATGGTGCGCGAGGCCGAGCTGGCCGAGATGGAAAAGAAATGGGCGGAAGAGAATGCGCGCATCATGCGCGAATATCCGCCCGAAAAGGCGCTGCCCGCGCCGGTCTATGACCCCAATCCCGAGGGCGCCGCGCCCGCGGCGGTCGAGCCCGAGGACGTGCCGCCGGCGACGGTCGAGCCGCCCGCGCTGAAGCCCGAGGCGGCCGATGCGGCGCTCGACGAACCCGCCGCCAAGCCCGTGCGCAAGCCGCGCGCTCCGCGCAAGAAGGCCGCGTCGTGAGCGACGAGGACGAGCTCGCCGGCACCGAGGCGCCCTTGCTCGATCACCTGATCGAGCTGCGCCGCCGGTTGCTCTATTGCGTCCTCGCGCTGGTCGGGACCTTCCTGGTCTGCTTCTATTTCGCCAAGCCGATCTTCGGCTTCCTGGTCCAGCCGCTCGCCGAGGCGGGGCAGGACAAGCTGGTGTTCACCCAGATCTTCGAAGCCTTCATGGTCCAGATCAAGGTCGGCTTCTTCGGCGCGCTGATGCTGTCCTTCCCGGTGATCGCCAACCAGCTCTGGCAGTTCGTCGCCCCCGGCCTCTACCGCAAGGAGAAGAAGGCGCTGCTGCCCTTCCTGTTCGCGACGCCGATCCTGTTCGTGATGGGCTGCGCGCTCGCTTATTTCTTCGCCATCCCCGTCGCGCTCCACTTCCTGCTCGGGCTCGAGGGCGACCTTGGCGGCGGGGTGAAGCAGGAGGCATTGCCCGCGGTCGGCAATTATCTCGATTTCGTGATGCAGTTCCTGTTCGCGTTCGGCATCTCGTTCCTGCTGCCGGTGCTGCTGATGCTGCTCGAGCGCGCCGGGATCGTCACCTTCGAGCAGCTGAAGGGCGCGTGGCGCTACGCGGTAGTGGCCGCATTCGCGGTCGCCGCGGTACTGACCCCGCCCGATATCGGCTCGCAGCTGCTGCTCGCCGGCCCCCTGTGCGGGCTCTATTTCCTGTCGCTCGTCGCGATCTGGTTCACGCGGCGGCGTCGCCAAAAGGAAGCGGCGGCCGAAGCCGCCGCCGGGGAATAGGCTTTCACTGAGCTTATTTGGCGCCGTCCGCGGTCTTCGCGACGGTGTCGCCCGCCGATTCCACGTCCCTGCCCACGCCCTCGATCGTGTTGCACGCCGTCAGCACCAGGCCGGCCAGCGCCAGAACAAGAACCTTACGCATCTTCAGTCTCCATCTCGAATTGTCGCTGGATCAATGTCCGGCACGCGCGTTCGTTCCGCAACCGTTGCGGTAGCGTAATTCGGCGGGCGGGAAAAGAATTAGGCCCGGACGCGTCACCGGGGGGGGGGGAGGGTTGACGCGTCCGGGCCTGTTTCGTGGATAGCGAGAGCGGGGGGGCAAAAGGTCACTATCCGGGGTGCAGAACGCGGCTTGTGATCCCTTGTTCCGTCGCGCCGCAAAATTTTTCGATTTTTTTTAGAGCCGCCCGGTGACCGCGACCGGAAGCTCGAAGCCGCCCGTCTCCGCGTCGTGATGAAGCCGCGAGCGCAGCTGACGGACGAGGCCGCCGATCACCCGTCCATAGCGGTTCTCGAGCAGGTGGCTGAATTCCGGGCCGTCCGTCAGCGCCGCCGAGCGGATGCGGAGCATCGCCTGGCCCGGCTCCTCCGTCCCTTCCTTCAGCGAGATATGCAATTGCGCGGCGGCGCTCGAATTCATCGCCAGCTCGACGATCTCGGTGATCAGGAAGGCGATCGCGACCGCGTTGTCCTGCGAGACGAGCCACGGATCGATGTCGAGGATGATCCCGACCGCCGTGTCGTCCGGCGCGGTGGCGCGGATGTTCGAGGCGAGCTCGCCGATCACCGGACGGATCTCGATCCCGCGCGTCTCCTCGAACCCGGCATAATGGTGGCGATGCACCACCGCGAGCGCATCGACGCGGCGCTGGATCGAGGCATAGGCGGCCAATGCCTCGGGCGCCCTCGCGCCGCGGGCGTGGAAATTGATCAGGCTGGCGATCACCTGAAGGTTGTTCTTGACCCGGTGATGGACCTCGCGGGTCAGCTTGGTCTGCCGCGACAGGCCCTCGGCGAGATCGCGCTCATGGTCCTGGACGGTGCGGCTGATGCCCCGGAAGGTGTCGCCGAGCTCGCGAATCTCCTGCGCCGGGATGTCGCTGCCCGCGACGGGATCGATCAGCTCGCCCGGCTGATAGGCGCCGACGGTGGTCCGCAGCCGGCGCAGCGGGCGGATCAGCAGGCGGTCGACCACGAACCACGCGATCCCCGCGGCCAGCAGCCACATCAGGAACGGGGACAGCGCCGCGATCACCATCGAGGAGGTGATCGGCGCGCTGGCGACGGTCATGCGGAGCTGGAGCCCCTGCACGCCGAGATCCACCTGCTGCGTCTCGCGCCGGTCGAGCGGCCCGCTCGACGCCAGGCGCCGCAGCGCCAGCGACTGCTCGTTCCCCTCGAGCGTAATGCCATAGTCGCGCGTCATCCCGCTCGGTTCGGCGGACGCGGCCAGGAAGGCGGTCGGGAAGAAGCCGCGCGCGGTATAGCCGTCGGAGCTCACCACTTCGATCTGGGCGCCCGTGCCGGGCAGCAGGCGGATGGCGGATTCGCCATTCGCCAGGCCGCCGCCGCTCGCCGACGGAAGCGGCGCGCCGCACAACAGGCGGCGGTTGCTGTCGAGCAGGGCGTAGCGGACGCCGTTCGTCGCCTGCGGCTCGAACACCCCGGCGAGCCGGCCGCAATTGGGCGCAGCGCCGCGCATCGCGGGGAGCGCGCCGCGCAGCTCGCGCAGCTCCCAGGCGAGCTCGCTGCGCAGCGCGCGCGCGGATTCGGCGATCGCGACGCGAAGCTGCCCGCGCACCTCCTGGTCGGCGACGCGCGTGGTCTGCAGCGAGGCGAAGAAGGCGATCAGCGCCAGGGGCAGCAGCCCGGCGCTCAGGATCAGGAAGACTTTGGCCCCGGTCGGCATCCGCGCGACCGCGGCAAGGGGCCGGACGCCCGGCCGGCGTTTCAGTTCATCCCCGTCCATCGGGCATGGTTAATCGAGCTTGCTCAGGAGATCGAGTAGATCGTCGGGGACTTTCTCGTCCGCGGCGTCCTGATAGACGCGGCGCAGCGCTTCACCGATGTTACGGTCCTTGCGTGTGGCCATCCCGCCGCCAGTCCGCCCCAGCGGCTCTTTTCTCTTCTCCTCGGCCGAACGCACTTCGTCCCCCTCAAAGCCCTTGGGATGGGCGGATGCACAAAAAAGCCACCGGCCGCAAGATGCCGAGAACATGCAGATACAAGCGTGTTCGACGCGTGAAACCAATTTGCGGCTCGTTGGTTCCACAGCCGATGCGAAATCCGGGGAGGGGTCTTCCTTCGGACCAGCAGCGCTACTTGCATTGCGAATGCGCCCCCCGCACAAGGGCGCCGACGCCGAAGGAGACAGACAAGACCATGTCGCTTGGACAACAGCTCGCCCCCCATCTTCCTTTCCTGCGCCGCTATGGGCGGGCGCTCACCGGAAGCCAGGCGGAGGGCGACCGCTATGTCCGCGCGACGCTGGAAGCCATCGTCGCCGCGCCGGAGGAGTTCCCGCGCGACGTCGATCCGCGGCTCGGCCTCTACCGCACCTTCCAGGCGATCTGGGGCTCGACCCATCTCGAGGAATATCCCGAGGAGGCCGACACCACCAACGACAACGAGGCGATCGCCCGCGCCCGGCTCGCGCGGCTCGCCCCGCGTTCGCGCCAGGCGCTGCTGCTCACCGCGATGGAGGGCTTCACCAGCGAGGACACCGCCTATCTGCTCGAGGAGACGCCGGAATCGGTGGACGGCCTCGTCGCCGAGGCGCTGGCCGAGATCGACAGCCAGACCCGCGCGCGCGTGCTGATCATCGAGGACGAGCCGCTGATCGCGATGGATCTCGAGACGATCGTGCGCGACCAGGGGCACGAGGTGACCGGCGTCGCCGTCACCCGCGACGAGGCGGTGGCGCTGGCGATGGAGGACCGGCCGGGGCTGGTGCTCGCCGACATCCAGCTCGCCGACGACAGCTCGGGCATCGATGCGGTCAAGGACATCCTCGCGCAGTTCAGCGTGCCGGTGATCTTCATCACCGCCTTCCCCGAGCGCCTGCTGACCGGCGAGCGGCCTGAGCCGACCTTCCTGATCACCAAGCCGTTCCAGCGCTCGACGGTGAAGGCGGCGATCAGCCAGGCGCTGTTCTTCGACCAGTCGACGGTTCCAGCGGGTTAGGGTTAGGTAGGGGATTCACATTCCATCGTCACCCCCGCGCAGGCTCGTCATCCCCGCGCAGGCGGGGATCCATTGCCGAAGGTCGTGCGGCTCTTGCCGACAGGTCAGCCAGAATGGATTCCCGCCTGCGCGGGAATGGCGATGGGATCGAGTGCGGAATACAACCGAATCCTGGAAATCAGCGACCTATGTGGGTTTCCATCCCAAGTTCCATTTCTTACGGAGCCAAAACGGTTCTGGCGTGTTGATGCGGCATGGCTGACCCGAACGAACCCATGCACATCGACACGGACCGCGCCCGCGCCGGTGCGACGCCGCACATGACTCGCTACATCCTCGCGGTGTCGCTGGTGCTGATCATCGTCATCTACGCCATTTATCTGCTGCTTTGAGCAAGTTGCGGGTTGGCGCATGCGACCGGCACAACCATCTTATGCGTTGCCGCGCTTCGCGGAACCAACTGAACGGACCCGAATGACCGACACCGATCAGGAAGGCGAGAACGACCCGTCGCCGGCCGAGCATGTCCCGCTCTCCGATCCCGAATTCAAGAAGCAGCTCGCGGCGGTGATCCCGCATCTGCGCGCGTTCGGCCGCTCGCTGTCGGGCAGCCGCGACGTCGCGGACGATCTCGTGCAGGAAACGCTGCTCAAGGCATGGGCGGCGCGCAAGCGCTTTCAGGCGGGCACCAACATGCGCGCCTGGACCTTCATCATCCTGCGCAACCTGTATCTGAGCCAGATGCGCCGCGCGCGCTTCAAGGGCGAGTGGGACGATCTCGTCGCCGATCGGCTGCTCGCGGCGCCGGCGAGCCAGGACCGGCACGTCGACCTTGCCGACATGCAGCGCGCGCTGATGCACCTGCCCCAGCCGCAGCGCGAAGCGCTGATCCTGGTCGGCGCGGGGGGCTTCGCCTACGAGGAGGCGGCCGAGATCTGCGGTGTCGCGGTCGGCACGATCAAGAGCCGCGTGGCGCGCGGCCGTGTCGCGCTTGAGGGGCTGATGACCGACGGCCAGCTGCCCTCGCGCCGCGACACCGAGAGCGACGGCCGCACCGCGCTCGACACGATCATGGACGAGGTCGACCAGCTCAGCCGCGAGCGCTGACGCGAACCGCGTCTCGCGCCACGCCGCGAGCGGCCGCTTATCGGCTCAGCTGCTTCTTGCCGTTCATCTGGTTGAGCAGATACGCCATGTCTTCCGGAAGATCCGGCTCGCGCTCGTACGCGTTGCGCAGCACCGCGCCGATCGCATCGTGCACGCGCGGCAGCTCCACGCGATAGCCATTCGGGTGGCCGTTCGCATGCCGCATATCGCTGGACGGGGTAACGTGACGAACCATGAACACCCAAACGACCGAACCGCGGATTTGTTGCTTGACATCGTTTGGGATGATGTTCTGACCGCATCCGATGATTTCGATGGACGGTGATCCCGGCGCGCTGGATGCGGCGCTTGCGCGCGCGCAACGCTGGTCGCCCTTCCTGGCCAACCTCATCGAACGCGAGCCCGATAGCGTGGCCCGGCTGGCGCGGGGACTCGCCGATCCGCTCGCGGGGGCGCGCATCGATGACCCGGAAATGCCCGTCGCGCGGCGGCTGCGGATCGAGCGGCGGCGGCTCGCGCTGACGGTCGCGATCGGCGATCTTGCCGGGCGGCTCGATTTCCGCGTGGCGACCGGCGCGCTCTCGGATTTCGCCGACTATGCGCTCCATGCCGCGATCGCGGCGGCGGTCGCCGAGCGGATGCCGGGCGCCGCGCCCGACGGCTTCGCCGCGATCGCGCTGGGCAAGCAGGGCAGCCGCGAGCTCAACTATTCCTCGGATATCGACCCGATCCTGATCTTCGACCCGGCGACGCTCCCGCATCGCGAGCGCGACGCGCCCGAGGAAGCCGCGGTGCGCATCGGGCGGCGCGTGGTCGAGCTGCTGCAGGCGCGCGACGGCGACGGCTATGTGCTGCGCATCGACCTGCGGCTGCGCCCCTCGCCCGAGGTGACGCCGATCGTGCTCCCGGCCGAGGCCGCCATCTCCTATTATGAATCGCAGGCGCTGCCCTGGGAGCGGGCCGCGTTCATCCGCGCGCGCGCCGCGGCCGGGGATACGCGTCTCGGGCGCCAGTTCCTCGAGACCATCCGCCCGTTCGTGTGGCGGCGTGCGCTCGACTATGGGACGATCCGCGAGATCCGCGGCATCTCGCGCCGCATCCGCGACCATCATGCGCAGGGGCAGGCATTCGGGCCGGGCTACGACCTCAAGCGCGGGCGCGGCGGCATCCGCGAGGTCGAATTCTTCGCGCAGATCCACCAGCTCATCCATGGCGGCCGCGATCCCGGGCTGCGCGCGCCGGCGACGCTCGACGCGCTGGCGGCGCTCGCCGCGGCGGAACGGATCGATGGCGAAGATGCGGCGGCGCTGGCGCAGGCCTATGTCCTGCTGCGCACGATCGAGCATCGCGTGCAGATGATCGACGACCGCCAGACGCACCAGCTGTCCGAGGGCCAGGCGCTGGACCGCGTGGCGTGCCTGCACGGCCTCGCCAATGGGACGGAGCTGCTCGACCTGTTGCGGCCGCATGTCGAGCGGGTCGGACGCGTCTATGATTCGCTGGAAGGCGAGGGCGAAACCCAGGTCGCCTTCAGCCAGGCCGGCGCCGAGCGCGACCTCGCCCAGGCCGGCTTCGCCGACGCCGACGCCGCGGCGCGGCTGCTCGAGGGCTGGCGCGACGCGCGCTATCCGGCTTTGCGCAGCGCCCCGGCGCGCGCCGCGCTCGAGGCGGTGCTGCCGCGCCTGATCGCCGGGATCGGCGCCGCGCCCGATCCCGACCGCGCGCTGGCGCGGCTCGACACGATTCTCGCGCGGCTGCCGAGCGCGCTCAACCTGTTCAACCTGCTCGAGGCCAGCCCCAAGCTGACCGAGCTGCTCAGCACGATCCTGTGCCACGCGCCGACGCTGGCCGAGGCGCTGGCGCGGCGGGTCGAGCTGATCGACGGGCTGATCGACGCGAGCGCACTGGCGCCGGTCGGCGACGTCGCCACGCTCGCCGACGAGATGCGGCGGCGCGAGGCGGGGGACGATTACCAGCGCCTGCTCGATCATGTCCGCCGGATCGTCGGCGAGAAGCGCTTCGCGCTCGGCTCGCAGATCGTCGCGGGGGCAAGCGACCCGCTCGAAGTCTCGGCGGGCTATTCGCGCGTCGCCGAAGCCGCGCTCGAGGTGCTGGCGCAGGCGGCGATCGACGAATTCTCGGTCCGCCACGGGCGCGTGCCCGGCAGCGAACTGGTGATCCTCGCGCTGGGGCGGTTCGGCGGCGGCGCGCTCACCCACGCGTCGGATCTCGACCTCATCTTCCTGTTCACCGGCGACTATATGGCGGATTCGGACGGGGAGAAGCCGCTCGGCGCGGTGACCTATTACAACCGCCTGGCGCAGCGCGTGATCGCCGCCATGTCGGTCGCGACCGCGGCGGGCGCGCTCTACGAGGTCGATACGCGGCTGCGGCCCTCGGGCGCGCAGGGGCCGTTGGTGGTGTCGCTCGACGGCTTCGCCAGATATCAGCGCGAGGACGCCTGGACCTGGGAGCATATGGCGCTGACGCGGGCGCGGCCCGTGTTCGGATCGGCGCAGGCGCGCGCCGAGGTGCAGGGCGTGATCGATGCGGTGCTCGCCGGCGACCGCCCCGTGCGCGACCTCGCCGCCGACGCGCGCAAGATGCGCGCGGACATGGCCGCGCACAAGCCGCCCGCGGGCCCGCTCGACGCCAAGCTGCTGCCCGGCGGGCTCGTCGATCTCGAGTTCGCGGTGCACAGCCGGCAGCTGCTCCACCGCACCGGCTTCGACCCCGACCTGCGCCGCGCGATCGGCGTGCTGGCGGGCCAGGGGCTGATCTCGCCCGCGCTCGCCGATGCGCATGACTTCCTGACGCGGCTGCTCGTCACCTTGCGCCTCGTCGCGCCCGACGCGCAGCCGCCCGCGCCGGCCACGCGCCCGGTAGTTGCGCACGCGGTCGGCGCGCCGGACTGGGACGGCGTGCTTGCGTCGCTCGGCCGGCACCGGCAGGAGGTGGCCGACGCCTGGGCCGCGGCCGCGGGCAAGCAGGAGGACCCGACATGACGATCGTGCCAGGTGACCCGCTCCCCGCCGTCGAGCTGCTCGATCCGCAGGGCGAGCGCTTTTCGCTGGCCGCCCGCTACGCCGGGACGCCGCTGGTGCTCTATTTCTACCCCAAGGACGACACCGCCGGCTGCACTCGCGAGGCGCAGGAGTTCAGCGCGGCCAAGCCCGAGTTCGACGCCGCCGAGGTGCAGCTGCTCGGCGTGTCGAAGGACAGCGCCGCCAAGCACCGCAAGTTCACCGACAAATACGGCCTCACCGTACCGCTCGCCACCGATGAGGGCGCGGCGCTGGAGGCGTTCGGCACCTGGGTCGAGAAGACGCTCTACGGCCGCCACTATATGGGCATCGACCGCTCGACCTTCCTGTTCGATGCCGGCGGCAGGCTGGTGCGCGAGTGGCGCAAGGTGCGCGTGCCCCGCCATGTCGAGCAGGTGCTCGCCGCGGCCAGGGAACTGGGAGCGGGGTGATGCAGACCGTCGCCGAGGCGGTACGCGGGGTGCTCCTCACCGCCGACCCCGCCGCCAAGGTGATGGCGGCGCGCCGCGCGGCGCGGGACTGGCGGCTCGGCCGGCTCGCGCACCGCTTCGACGTCGCGATGCCCGATCGTCCCGCCTGGCCGGCGCAGCCCGAGCTGCTCCCGCCCGGCCGCATGCCCAAGCGCGGCCGCGGCGGATCCGAGCGCGGCCGGATCGCGCTGATCCACGCGCTCGCGCATATCGAGTTCGTCGCGATCGACCTTGCCTTCGACATGGCCGGGCGGTTCGGCGGCCGCTTCCCGCGCGCCTTCACCGACGACTGGATGAAGGTCGGCGCGGACGAGGCGATGCACTTCGCCTTGCTCGACCGGCGGCTGCGGCAATTGGGCAGCCGTTACGGCGCGCTGCCTGCGCATGCCGGCCTGTGGGAAGCGGCCGAGGGGACAGCCCATGATCCCGCCGCGCGCCTCGCGGTCGTGCCGATGGTGCTGGAGGCGCGCGGGCTCGACGTGACACCGGTCACTATCGAGCGCTTCGAAGCCGCCGGCGACGAAGCTACGGCACGGATTCTGAAGCGGATTTTGAACGACGAGATCACCCATGTCGCGGCCGGCACGCGCTGGTTCGAATCATGCTGCGCGGCCCGCCGAATCACCCCCGAGACCGAGTGGCGCGCGCTGCTCAACTGCTATTTTGGGGGAGCCATTAAGCCGCCATTCAACGACTCGGCGCGTGCGACAGCCGGTCTGACGCGCGAATATTACGCAGCGCTTGCCGAGGCGTGAGCCACCGGTTCTAAGGGCAAGCGTCAGGGCGCGGAGGGGCTGCTTCCTGCACTTTTTGGTTTAAACGAAGGCGTGTGCCGCTGTCGGCGCGTGTCTATGGTCGCCGGGGACTCATGGTCAGCACCGTACTCAACGCGAACCTTGCCACGCGGTTCCGCAATTTTTTCACGACTCGCGATTTCATTTTCCATGACGGCCGCGACCTCAAGCGGTTCAGCGTCGCCGGCCGCACCCAGGCGCTCCTCGCCGGCATCGCCGCGATCACCGTCACCTTCTCCGCCTATGGCGTCTCGCAGGCCGCGTTCGGCGCGGTCATGGCGAGCGGTATCGCCGGCGAGGCGGTCACCCCCGAGGCCAAGCTCGCCAAGATGCGCAACGAGATGGCGCAGATGGAAGCCGATGTCGAAGCGGTGAAGCAGGCCGCGCAGCTCCACGCCGCCCGGGTCGAGCAGCGCCAGAAGATCATCGCCGGCGTGCTAACCGGCAAGGGCTCGCCCGACGATGTCGGCGAGCCGGTTCCCGCCGCCGACCTGACCGGCGACAGCGCGATGGCCCGCGAAGTGCTCGCCCCGCTGCGCAAGGTCGAGGCGCGCCAGGCCAAGCTCGCCGAGCAGGCGCGCAAGACTGCGCAGATCCGCATCCATCTCACCACCAGCCACCTGCGCAGCCTCGGCATCAAGCCCGAGCGCTATGTCGCCGGCGGCATGGGCGGCCCGTTCGAGCCGGTCTCGTCGGAAGCCGCCGCGGCTGCCGCGAGCAGCGCCACCACCGCGGCCGAGACCAGCGCCGACGCACAGTTCCGCTCGCTCTTCCAGACCTGGCAGAAGCTCGACGTGCTCGAGCAGACTGTGATCTCGATCCCGTCGATGCAGCCGGTCGAGAACGTCAAGCTGACCAGCAGCTTCGGCGTCCGCTCCGACCCGTTCCACGGCTCCGCCGCGATGCACGCCGGGGTCGACATCCCCGGTCCGCTCGGCACGCCGATTTATGCCACCGCCGACGGTGTCGTCGGCCGCGCCGGCCGCTTCGGCGGCTATGGCAACCTCATCACCGTCAACCATGGCAAGGGCATCGAGACGCGCTACGGCCACCTCTCGAAGATCCTCGTCGCCTCGAACACCCGCGTGCGCCGCGGCCAGCTGATCGGCCTGATGGGCTCGACCGGCCGCTCGACCGGCAGCCATCTGCACTATGAGGTGCGGATCGACGGCGCCGCCGTGAACCCGATGCCGTTCATGCAGAACGCCAACGTCCTCGACCAGATTCAGCAGCGCGCCACGCGCGTCCAGTTGACCGCCGCCGCCGGCAACTGACTTCCGGGATAATAGGAGAGGGATAAGGGCCGCCCGGCGTGTTCGGGCGGCCCTTTGCATTAGGCACAATCAAATTTTTATCGTCATCCCCGCGCAGGCGGGGATCCATTGTCGCTGCGGGTGCGGTTCTATCCGCTTGGTTAGCCAGAATGGATCCCCGCCTGCGCGGGGATGACGAATGCAGATAGCATCTTTCCGTTGCTGTTCCTTTGTTGCGGGTCACGCCGCGCTTCCCTATCTCCGTGCCATGGTCACCACGCTATCCCAGGAAATAGGCCTGACGCCCGCCGCGGCGGCACGCATTGCGGCGATCGCGGCGAAGCAGGGCAAGCCCGCGATCCTGCGCCTCTCGGTCGAGGGCGGCGGCTGCTCGGGATTCCAGTACAAGTTCGAGCTGGCCGGCGCGGCGGAGGCCGACGATGCGGTCGCCGAGACTGACGGCGTGCAACTGCTGGTCGATCCTGTCAGCCTCGACCTGGTGCGCGGCGCCAGCGTCGACTTCGTCGAATCGCTCGGCGGCGCGGCGTTCCGGGTGACCAATCCCAATGCTGCGTCCGGCTGTGGCTGCGGCACCAGCTTCGCGGTCTGACGCGCTTGCGGATCGTCACCTACAATGTGAACGGCATCAAGGCGCGCCTGCCGCGCCTGCTCGAGTATCTCGCCGAGCAGAAGCCCGATATGGTCTGCCTGCAGGAGCTCAAGTCCGCCGACGAGGGCTTTCCCGAAAAGGATATCCGCGACGCCGGCTATGGCGCGGTGTGGCATGGCCAGAAGGGGTTCAACGGCGTCGCGATCCTCGCCAGGGGCGTCGATCCGGTCGAGCGCAAGCGCGGCCTCGAGGGCGAGCCCGAGGACGAGCATAGCCGCTATATCGAGGCGGAGGTGAACGGCGTCGTCGTCGCCTCGATCTACCTGCCCAACGGCAATCCGGTGCCGGGGCCCAAGTTCGACTACAAGCTCCGCTGGATCGAGCGGCTCTCCGCCCATGCGCGATCGCTGCTCGCCGAGGAGCTGCCCGTGGTGCTCGCCGGCGACTACAACGTCATTCCCAATGACGACGACGTCTTCTCGGTCCGGGCGATGGCCGACGATGCGCTGATGCAGCCCGAATCGCGCCAGGGCTACCGCGCGTTGGTCGCGCAGGGCTGGACCGACGCGCTGCGCACGCGCTTTCCGGCGGGCGGCGTGTGGACCTTCTGGGACTATCAGGCGGGGGCGTGGCAGCGCGACGCGGGCTTCCGCATCGATCACCTGCTGCTCAGCCCGCTGGCCGCCGACCGGCTGACCGGCGCCGGCGTCGACAAGGATTATCGCGGCCGCGACAAGGCCAGCGACCATGCGCCGACCTGGGTTAGCTTGCGCGGCTGATTTCCCGCGAGTTGGCGGGATGCGCCAAGTTTCGGCGTGTAATTTCCATATCGTAACAAGCGTAACGCGCTAACGCGTTGATTTTACTCGTCTCAGGTGTTTGGCATGCATAATGCACTAACACGGGGGCGGGCTGGGCACTTACCCCCATACCCGCACAGGTGCAGAAGAGGAGCTGTATCATGCGTACGATGTTCAAGGGTTTTGCCGCCGCCGTGATCGCCGTCGGCTTCGCCACCGCCGCCAATGCCGAGACCAAGCCGGGCACGCCGGCACCCGAATCGACCGAGCAGGCCAAGCCGGTCAAGGACAAGGTCTATTGCGTGCAGGACGTGCCGACCGGTTCGCGCCTGATCCGCAAGGACTGCCGCACCCGCGCCGAATGGCTGAAGGAAGGTTTCGATCCCCTCGACCCCAAGTGACCGAGGGCGCGGCCCGGGGTTCCCCTATGCCCCGGGCCGCAACCCCCCAAAAGGTTTGAGCAGTCCTATGCCTCCCCCGGGAGGGGAAGGAATCCGAAAGTCGATCGGTCCCGGACCCGTCTCAGAGCTGCTTGGCGTAGATCTGGTAGACGCGGTTGATCCGGCTTTCGATCGCGTCGGCGATCGCCACCATCCCCTGGTTGTCGTCGAGGATCCAGCCGATCTCGCCCCGTGACGCGCCATATTCGCTGACCGCGGCGCGGCGGATATATTCGATCATCATGAAGGCGAGCTGGCTCGCCATGCGCGAGCTCTGCAGCCGCTTCACCACGCCCATCAGCGGCACGCGCATCGTGCGGACCTGGGGCTTGCGCAGCCACCACAGCAGCTTCGCCCAGCCGAACGGGAACAGGTTGCCGTTGAGCGGCGCGATCGCCTCGTTGAGGTCGGGCAGGGTGATCATGAACGCCACCGGCTCGCCGTCGAGCTCGGCGATGCGGATCAGGTCCTCGAACACGATCGGCTTCAGCTTCTTGCCGACATCGTCGATCTCGGGCTGGGTCAGCGGCACGAAGCCCCAATTGTCCGACCAGGCGTCGTTGAGGATGCCGAGGATCGTCGCCGCCTCCTGCTCGAAGCGCGACTTGTCGACCGTGCGGATGCGGATGCGGTCGCTCTTCTCGCCCATCGCGACGATGCGCTGGACGATCGGCGGGAATTCCTGGGTGATGTCGAGCTCATAGGTCACCAGCTGCTTCGCCGGTTCATAGCCCGCGGCCTCGATCCAGCCCCGATATTCGGGCCGGTGGTGCCCCATCATCACCGTCGGGGCATGGTCATGGCCCTTGATCAGCAGGCCTGGCTCCTCCCAGATCGACAGCGAGATCGGGCCGACCGCGCGAGTCATGCCCTTGCTCCGCAGCCAGTCCTCGGCGGCGTTGATCAGCGCGCGCGCGGTGCCCGCGTCCTCCGCCTCGAACAGGCCCCAGAAGCCGGTGCCCGGGCCGAAGCCCTGCTCGGCGGGCATTTCCAGCGCGAGCTTGTCGATATGCGCCGAGATGCGGCCGACGACGCGGCCCTCGCGCTCGGCGAGGAACAGCCGTGCCACGGCATGGCTGAACCAGCCGTTCTTCTTGGGATTGATCGTCCCGGCGACCTCGCTGCGCAGCGGCGGCACCCAGTTGGGATCGCCGCGGTTGAGGCGATAGGCGAGCTCGATGAAGTCGCGGGTATCCGTCTTGGTCGTGACCGGACGGACGGCGAGCGGGGCATTGGCCAAGACTGGACCTTCCTCAAAGATTGCGCGCGATCCAGTCCCGCGTTGCCGCGCGCCTGTCAACGGGGGGCGTCGAACAGATCACGCGCAAGCGAAATACGAAATTCCTCCCCTCGGGGGGAGGAATTTCGGGGTTGATCACCTGGTGTAGTGCTTCTTGCTTCGCGGGAACCGCAAGACGCGAACGTTCCCCACCACACCCCCACCCGTGAAATGCCACGCAATGGCCACTATCTGGTGCGAATGGCCAAGCCCATGAATACGCTTACCCTCGATGCGTCCGGCGCCGCTGCGCCTGTCCAGGGCGCGAAGATCCGTCTCGCCGGGGTCGCCGACGACCGCGCGATGCTGCGCGCCGCGGCCGATCTGACGCGCGACCTGCAGGCGCCCAGGCCGCTCGTCTATTGGGGCGATTTCCTCGGTTCGGCCGCGGTCGGCTATGCCGCGCTCGCCGGCGCGATCCTGCTGCCCACCGGCTGGGCGATCGCCAGCGCGGTGCTGGCGGTGCTCGCGCTCTATCGCGCGAGCCTGTTCATCCACGAGATCACGCACCTCAAGCATTCGCTGCTGCCGGGCTTCCGCGTCGGCTGGAACCTGCTGCTCGGCATCCCGATGATGCTGCCCTCGTTCATGTACGAAGGCATCCACACCATCCACCACAGCCGCACCAAATACGGCACGGTCGAGGATCCCGAATATCTTCCGCTGGCGCTGATGAAGCCGTGGACGCTGCCGGTGTTCCTGCTCGTCTCGGCGCTGATGCCGCTCGGGCTGCTGCTTCGCTTCGGCGTGCTCGGCCCGCTCTCGCTGCTGTCGCCCAAGCTGCGCCGCATCGTCGTCGGCCGCTATTCGGGCCTGCAGATCAACCCGGCCTATGAGCGCCGCGCCCCCGAGGGCGAGTTCGCCAGGCAGTGGCGCTGGCAGGAGATCGGCGCGAGCCTGTGGGCGATCACGCTGATGGCGCTGACCGCGACCGGCGTGATCCCGCTCAAGGCGTTCCTGGTCTTCCTGGGCGTGATCGCCGCGGTCGCGGTGATCAACCAGGTGCGCACGCTGGTCGCGCATCTGTGGGAGAATGAGGGCGAGCCGCTGACGGTCACCGCGCAGTTCCTCGACAGCGTCAACGTGCCGACCGGCTTCCTGCCGTGGCTGTGGGCGCCGGTCGGGCTGCGCTTCCACGCGCTGCACCACCTGCTGCCGAGCCTGCCCTATCATGCGCTGCCCGAGGCGCATCGGCGGCTGTCGGCGGCGCTGGGGCAGGGCTCGACCTATCAAGGCGCCAACTATCCCACGCTGCGCGGGCTGATGAGCCGGCTGGCGGCGAGCACGATGAAACAGCGCGCGAGCTGACGCAGAACCGTCACCCGAGCAAAGCGGGTCGCCGGGCGTTCCAAATGTTCGCCATTCCGCTCGCACGGACGGACACGCGACCCGCGCGGAAAGCCAACTTCGTCTACGACTTGTTCCACCTTTGGAATTCGCGCGGGCCGGATTTCACGTGGAACCTATTTGGTTAAGTCACGGGTTTCCGCCGATTATTCCTCGGTCTTGAGCAGCACCGCCTCGCCGATCATCGCGAACAGCAGGAACGGCGCCCACGCGGCCAGGAACGGCGGATAGGCCCCCAGATTCCCCATCGCCAACGCGAAATTGTCCGCCACGAAATAGAGGAAGCCGAGCCCCATCCCGATCACCGCGCGGACGAACAATTTGCCCGACCGCGCGATGCCGAACGCCGCGACCGCGCCGAGCAGCGGCATCAGCACCGCCGAGAGCGGCCCCGACAGCTTGTGCCACAGCGAGCCCTCGAGCGCCTTGGTCGGCCGGCCTGCGGCCTTGAGGTCGCTCACCGCCTCGCGCAGCGAATCGAACGACATCGATTCGGCGTCGACGTTGGAGAGGGTGAACTGGTCCGGCCGCACGCCTTCGCCGATGATCGTGCTGCCGAGCGGCGTGAGCTGCCCGCTCGCCACGTCGAAGCGCTCGGCGCCGTCGACGCGCCAGCCATTGCCGTCGCGCCGGCCGGTCTTGGCGCGCACCAGCGAGGTCAGCACCGCGCCCTCGCGCTCATAGACGGTGACCCCGGCGAGCTGCGCGGCATCCCCGCGGCCCTTGATCTGCTGGGCATGGATCAGGTGCGTGCCGTCGCGCACCCACACGTTGCTGCGGTCGCCGCGGTCGATCGGGAGCGGGCCGTAATCGACCTTCTTCCATTGCGCGAGCGTCGCGCTGGCGCGGGTGACGACCCGGTCGTTGAAGGTGAACGAGATCAGCGCGACGCCGAGCCCGGCGAGGATCAGCGGCGCCAGCACTTGGTGCGCCGAGAGGCCCGAGGCCTTCATCGCGATCACCTCGCTGTTCTGGTTCAGCGTCGAGAGCGTGATGATCGTGCCGAGCAGCACCGAGAAGGGCAGGAAGGTGGCGATGATCTGCGGCACGCGCAGGCTCACATATTTCCATACCTGCGCATCGCCGTTGCCGGGAAAGGCCAGGATGCGCCCGGATTCGCTCAGCAGGTCGAGCGTCTGCAGGATCAGTACCAGCCCGAACAGGAAGGCGAAGGTGTTGATGAGGAACGACCGCGCCATGTAGAGCGACACGGTGCGCGACGGGAAGAAGTCGGTGATCGCGTGAATCATGCGCTCGCCGCCCTCCGCCGCCGCCCGGGCAGCCGCTTGGCGATCGCCTTCCACGCCTTGGCGAAGACGCGCTCGAGCGCGCCGATCGGCTGGCCGCCGGGCACATAGGCGATCGTATAGTACATCCACAGCACCAGCCCGGCGAAGACCAGGAACGGCGCCCACAGCGCGATCAGCGGGTCGATCCGCCCGAGACTGCCGATCGACTGGGCGTATTCGTTGATCTTGTGGTAGGTCACGATCATCACGATCGACAGGAACACACCGAGCGCCGAGGTCGATCGCTTGGGCGGCACGCCGAGTGCCAGCGCCAGCAGCGGCAGCAGGAACATCGTCGCCACCTCGACCACGCGGAAATGGAAGGCGGAGCGGCTGGTGTCGCGGTCGGTCTCGCTCGCCTTGGGGTCGCCGCCGATGCGCGCGAGCTCGGGCAGGGTGAGCTCCAGGTTGCGCTCGCCGCGCTGGCGGAACTGCTCGAACCTGGGCAGGTCGATCGGCAGGTCGTGCGCGTCGAAGGTGAGCACGCGCGGGACGTTGAACTTGGGGCTCTGGTGGATCAGCGTGCCCTTGGTCAGGCGGAAGATGATCACGTCGGGATCGTCGGTGCGCAGGAACTGGCCCTTCTCCGCGGTCGCCGAGACGATGTCGCCGCCGGGCGCGCGGGCGCTGACGAAGATGCCCGAGAGATCGGTGCCCTCCTTGCGGCTCTCCTCGATGCGCAGGGTCATGCGGTCGCCGAGGTTGGTGAACTCGCCGACCTTGATCGACGCGCCGAGCGCGCCGGTGCGCAGCTCGAAGCGCAGCCCCTCGTAATTGTAGCGCGCATAGGGCTGGATATAGCCGACGATGGCGAGGTTGAGCGCCGCCAGCACCACCGCGTACATATAGGGCACGCGCAGCATCCGCCCGTAGCTCATCCCCACCGCGCGCAGCACGTCGAGCTCGGAGGTCGTGGCGAGGCGGCGGAAGGCGAGCAGGATGCCGAGCATCAGCCCGATCGGGATGCCGAGCCCAAGATATTCGGGCAGCAGGTTGGCGAGCATGCGCCACACCACGCTGACCGGTCCGCCCTCGCTCGCGACGAAATCGAACAGCCGCAGCATGCGGTCGAGCACGAGCAGCATCGCCGAGATGATCAGGGTGGAGATCAGCGGAACCGCGATCAGCCGCGCAATATAGCGATCGAGTGCGGTCATGCGGGAGGGTGCGCCCTGGCGTTCTCAAAAGCGCCGGTGAACCGGCTGTACCGTAACGCTATATCGAACGGAGCGCGCAAATCTAGGGTCTGAACTCAATTAGAACGAGGATCGAGATCGCCCGTGGAGGGCGTCTTTTGGCGCCATGCGTTGTCGCGCGTCGGTCGCGATGGAACTCCATCGCTCCCTCCTTGCTTCCGGTCTGGCGCCAAATTCGGCTCCATCTCGACCTCGTTCTAGTTGAGTTCAGACCCTAGCCCGTCGCGGTTTCGGGATGGGCCGGCTCGCCGCCGCGGGACTGCGCCATCGCGTCGGCGATCGCCGTTTCGAGCGCGGCGAGGGTGAAGGGCTTGCGCAGCACCGGCCGCCCGCCGAAGCGGTCGTGATCGGCGGCGTCGCCGGCATAGCCGGTGACGTAGAGCACCGCGACATGGTCGAGCTGGGGTTCGAGCGCGGCGATCATCTCCGGCCCGGTCTGGCCGGGCATGATCACGTCGCTGATGACGAGGTCGAGCGCGTGGAGGCCGGCGACGATGCGCGGCGCGGCGAGCGGATCCTCGCACGGCACCGGACGATGGCCGATCTCCTCGAGCGCGGCGACCGTCGCGCCGAGCACGCGCGGATCGTCCTCGACCAGCAGGATGTCGAGTGCGCGATGCGGCTCGGGCCGCGGGCCGATCCGCTCGGCCGGGCGCGCCACCACCGCTTGCGGAACATTGTGGCACGGCAAGTAGAGAGTGACCGTCGTGCCCTCGCCCGGCGCCGAGGCGATCCGGATCTCGCCGCCGGACTGGCGCACGAAGCCGAAGATCTGGCTGAGGCCGAGGCCGGTGCCCTTGCCCACCGGCTTGGTGGTGAAGAAGGGTTCGAACACGCGCTCCATCACCTCGGGGGTCATGCCGCCGCCGGTGTCGGACACCGCGATGGTGACGTAATTGCCCGGGCTGCAGTCGCGCGCCGCCTCGCCGTCGAGCGTCGCGTGGCCCGTGGCGATGGTCAGCGTGCCGCGTCCCTCCATCGCGTCGCGGGCGTTGACCGCGAGGTTGAGCAGCGCGTTCTCGAGCTGGTGCCGGTCGGCCCAGACGTGCCAGCCCGAGGCGGTGGTGCGCGTCTGCACCGCGATCCCCTCGCCGAGGGTGCGTTCGAGCAGATTCGACATGCCGGCGATCAGCTCGGTGGGGTCGATCGCCTGCGGAGTGAGCGGCTCGGAACGGGCGAAGGCGAGCAGGCGGCGGGTGAGCGTCGCGGCGCGGTTGGCGCCCTCCGCGGCATTGTCGATGTGCTTCGCGGACTGGCTGGCGCCCTCGGGCAGATGGCGCTTGGCCAATTCGAGGCCGCCGAGCACGATCGCCAGCATGTTGTTGAAGTCGTGCGCGATGCCGCCGGTGAGCTGGCCCACCGCCTCCATCTTCTGCGCCTGGCGGAGCTGCGCCTCGGCGGCCGCGCGCTCGCGCGCTTCCTCCTGCAGGCCGGCGGTGGCGGCGGCGACGGCGGCCTCGAGTTCGACCGCGCGCTCGCGCTGCGCCTCGGCCTCGACCGCGGCGGCGGCGCGCTCGCGGATCGCGCGGATGTTGAGCCAGCCGAGGATCATCGCGCCGATCACGATCAGCATGCCGAACAGGATCAGGTTGCGCGTTTCCTCTTCGGCCTCGGCCGAGGTGAGACGGGCGCGGCGCGAGCGTTCGTTGAGCAGGGTCCGCTCGGCGGCGACAATGCGGCCGAGCAGGCGCTGGATGCGCGGAAGCACCGGCGAGCGGCGCGCCTCGTCGAAATAGGCATAGGCGGCGGCATTGCGGTTGAAGCGGGTATGGAGCGCGATCCGCGAGAGTTCCTCGCCGCGTTCGGCGAATGCGGTGCGCAGCTCGGTGATCAGCTGCTCCTCGGGGCCGTGATCGCGGGCGCGGCGCGCGAGCAGGCTGAGCTGGCCCTGGGCGCGCTGCCACTCGGAGACATAGTCGCGGCCCACGCTCTCCTCGCCGCTGACGACGTAGCGGGCGAGCGTCGCTTCGGCATTGGCCATGGTGCCGGCGAGGCTCTGGGCGAGGATCATCACCTCGTAGCTTTGCGACTGGCGGGCGAGCGCGGCGCCGCGCTCGGCATCGGCCGTGCGCTGGTTGGTGATCAGCGCGGCGAGGACTCCGATGCCGAGTAGGGCGATCAGGACCATCATCACCGCGCGCCAGTCGAGCCGCGCGATACGCTGCGCCAGGCCGATACCCTCGCTCATGGTCGCGATTCTAGGCCCGGCACGGCGGCGTGGCCAGCCCTAGCCGATCACCCCGACCGCCTGGCCCGCGGCCTTGAACATGCCGAGGATGCGCCGGACCTGCTCGGGCGTGTGCTCGGCGCAGAGCGAGCAGCGCAGCAGGAAGGTGCCGGCGGGGGTCGCGGGGGGGCGCGCCATGTTGACGTAGAGGCCGTTGTCGAGCAGCGCCTGCCACATCATCACCGCCTGTTCCTGATCGTCGAGGATCACAGCGATGATCGCGCTCTCGGCGCTCTCGGTGCCGAGCCTGAAGCCCATTTCCTTGAGGCCGCCGTGCACCGCGCGGGCATTTTCCCACAGATGCTGGCGCTTGTTGTGGGCGTGCTGGAGCTTGCGGATCGAGGTCGCAGCGGTGGCGACAACGCTCGGCGGCAGGCTGGCGGTGAAGATGTACGGGCGGCAGGCGAGGCGGATCGCCTCGAACTTCGGATGGTTCGACACGCAGAAGCCGCCGACCGTGCCGACCGACTTGGAGAAGGTGCCGACGATGAAGTCGACATCGCCCTCGCAGCCCTGGTCCTCGTACACGCCGCGGCCATTGGGGCCGTAGAAGCCCATCGAGTGCGCCTCGTCCGACAGGACCATCGCGCCGTGCTTCTTGGCGACGGCGACCATCTCCTTGAGCGGGGCGACGTCGCCGAGCATCGAATAGACGCCCTCGAGCACCACCAGCTTGCCGGCCTCGGCGGGCAGGCGGCCGAGGCGCTTGTCGAGATCCTCGACGCTGTTGTGGCGGAAGCGGACGATCTCGGCATAGCCCTGCTTGCAGCCGTCGTAGATCGAGGCGTGGCTGTCGGCGTCGAGGATGATGTAGTCGCCCTTGCCGGCGAGCGTCGAGATCATCCCGAGATTGGCCATATAGCCGGTCGAGAAGACGATCGCGCCGGTCGTGCCGTAGAAGTCGCGCAGCGCCTGCTCGACTTCCATATGGTCGCGGAAGGTGCCGTTGAGCATGCGGCTGCCGTTGGTACCCGAGCCGAACTGGTCGAGCGCGTCTTTGCCGGCCTGGATCACGTCCGGGTCGAAGGTCATGCCCATGTAATTGTAGGTGCCGAGCAGGATCGTGTCCTTGCCCTTGATCACCGCTTCGGTCGGCGACTTGACCCGTTCCATGACGATCGCGAAAGGATCGGTGACGCCGCTGTCGAGCAACGCCTGGCGCTCGGCGATCAGGCCGTCGAACTTGCTCATCAGGTCGGGTTTCGCGCCGAGCGGAATGTCCGGCGCGTCGGCAGTCTGAATGGCTTCGGTCATGTCAGGCGGCCTTGAGCTTCTGGACGGCGTCGACGAGCTGGCCGACGGTCTCGATCTCGGCCTGCATGTTCATCGTAATGATGATGTCGAACTCGTCCTCGATCGCGGCGACGAAGTCCATGACCGTGAGGCTGTCCCACTCCAGGTCACCGGCGAAGGTGGTGGAATCGGCGAGCTCGATGCCCTTCTTGTTGAAGGGCTCGATCAGGCCGGAGACGGTGGCGAAGATTTGGTTGCGGTCGCTCATGCGCGGTCCTTAATGTTGTGCGAGCGGCGTGCCAAGCGAATGCGGCGGAAACGGGGTCGCGGTGCGGCGGGACTGGCCTACTCGAAATGAGCGAAGTTGACTCGGCCCTGAGGGGAAGTTGACTCGAAACACATGTTGTCACGCGCGAGTGTCAAGCGGTTGACGATGTCAAGGAGCGGCCTGTTCGGCCGGTTGATCCGAGCAGGCGGAATCCAACATTGCAAGGTTATTCCCTCTCCCGCTGGGAGAGGGAAGGAGCCGCCGAAGGCGGCGGAAAGGTGAGGGGGACGATCGGCCTCAGCCTCACCTTCCCACTTGCTTCGCTCGCGGGCCCCTCCCTCTCCCGCAGGGAGAGGGGAACTAGAGCAACCCCTCAGCCCGATACCATGCTGCGGTCTGGGCGAGGCCATCCGGGGTGGCGATCTGAGGGGCCCAGAGCGCGGGTGGGGGACGGCGGCTGGGGTCGGTGGTCCAGTCGGGGTGGCTCAGATAAGCGGCACGGTCGGGGGTGAGCTTGGCGTTGGCCTCGCGGAAGAAGCGGTCGGCCTGGCCCGCCAGGCGAAGCAGAGTGCGCGGGATGGAGAGGGGAAGGGGGCGCTTGCCCACTGCTTGCCCCACCATCCGGGCGAACTCATGGTGCGTGTAGCCGCCGTCGACGCCGTCGTCGCACTCATAGACTTCCCGCCCCGGATCGGTCAGCGCGAGCGTGACGAGCAGCCGGGCGAGGTCGGCGACGTGGATCAGCGAGATGCGGCCGTTGGGCGGGAGCAGGACGAGGCCGAGCTTCGCCATGCGGAAGATGTCGCGCATCTCCATGTCGCCGGGGCCATAGACGCCGGGGGGGCGGATCATCGTCCAGTCGAGGCCGGAGTTGCGGACCTCTTCCTCCGCGCGCTCCTTCGACTGGCCATATTGCGAGAGCTGCGGCTCGCGCGCGGCCATCGAGGAGACGTGGACGAAGCGCCCGACGCCCATCGACGCGGCGGCGGCCGCCATGTGGCGCGTGCCGTCGACATTGCCGCGGATGAAGCCTTCCGGCGTCGGCGCGTTGACCACCCCGGCGATGTGGATCACCGCATCGGCGCCGCTGGCGAGCCGCGCAAGCGCCTCCTCCTCATCAAGGCTGCCGGCGATCCAGGTGACGCCCTCGCGCGCCGGCTGTTCGCGGCGGGTGAGCGCGCGGACATGGATGCCGCGGGCTAGCGCGTGGTCGACCGTCGCCTTGCCGACGAAACCGGTGGCGCCGGTGAGGGCGAGCGTGGTCACAGCAGCGCCATATGGTTGCGGTGGACCAGCGTCGATCTGGGCGCATAGCCGAGAATCTCGCCTTGCTCCTCGCTGCGCGTGCCGAGGATCGCCTGCGCATCGGGCGCGTCATACTCCGAAAGGCCGCGCGCGATCGGGCCGTTGGGTCCCTCGATCGTGACGAGGTCACCGCGGAAGAACATGCCGCGGATCGCGGTCGCGCCGATCGCGAGCAGGCTGCGGCCCTCGGTCAGCGCCTTGGCCGCACCGGCATCGACGATGATGCTGCCCTTCGCGGTGAGGCGGCCGGCGAGCCACGCTTTGCGCGCCCGTGTCCGCTTCTCCGGCAGGAAGATGGTATGGCGCGCATCGGTCGAGAGCGGGCGCTCGATGCGGCCGCTGGCAATGGCGAGCGAGACGCCCGCGGCGGCGGCGATGCGCGCCGCCTCGATCTTCGAGACCATCCCGCCCGAGCCCATGCCCGAGGCCGAACCGCGATCGGCCATGCCCTCGATCCGCCCGTCGATCCGTTCGACCACGGGGATGTGGACCGCGCCAGGGATGGCCGGGTTGCGGTCGTAGAGGCCGTCGATGTCGCTGAGCAGCACCACCCCGGCCGCGTCCGCCGCCTGCGCCACGCGCGCGGCGAGCCGGTCATTGTCGCCGAAGCGGATCTCGGCAGTAGCCACGCTGTCATTCTCGTTGATGATCGGGACGACGCTTAAGGACAGCAGCCGGCCGAGCGTCGCGGCGGCGTTGAGGTAACGGCGGCGATCCTCGAGATCGTCGAGCGTGACCAGCATCTGCGCGGCGGTGAGGCCGTTGGCGCCGAGCACTTCGGCCCAGACTTGCGACAGCGCGATCTGGCCGGTGGCGGCGGCGGCCTGCGCATCCTCGAGGCTGGCGCGGCCGCCCTTGGCGAGCTTCAGGCGTCGCGCGCCGAGCGCGATCGCGCCCGAGGAGACCACCGCGACCTGCTGGCCCGCCGCCACGCGCGCGGCGATGTCGGCGGCGATCCCCTCGAGCCATCCGCGGCGGATCGCGCCCTCCGGATCGACGAGCAGCGCCGAGCCGATCTTGACGACGAGACGCGGGCAGGTGGATGGTTCGAAAATCTTCACGGCGGCTGCCTAGCGCGCTCGAGCAGCGTAGCCAATCAATTGGGTGATCGGGACACGATGGAAAAACCGGGCCGGGATGAGCAGCGTCTGCGAAAAGCCATGGCGATCGAATTCGATCGGACGTTCAAGGCATCCTCCAAATTGCGGAAATGGGGTTATCTCAAGCCGACCGCATTTGTACGGCGTGGCGCGTGGTTCGTTGCTTTCCATCCGACGATCTGGGTCGATGCGAGGCGGTCGGAACTAGGGATTTCGGTGAAGCCGTTCGCTCTGGACGACCTGGTCAGTCGGATCATGCTGCATGACGGGCTGGACGATACGCCGCTTTCGCTCCGCGCGCGCGGACCTCATTGCCTGGTACGTCCCATGTTCGTGGGATCGATCGAAAGCGACGGCCGCGACGTCCGTGAGATGGACGCCCTGGCGAACCGGTTCGCGGACGAATCGCTCGATCGGGTTGCCGGCATGACGCTCGACGACTTTATCGAATTCACGCGTGATGACGTTCCGCCGGGAAAGGCGAGCGTCAACCATGTCGCGGCGCTGATCCTCGTCGGTCGCCACCGCGAAGCGATGCAGCTTTGCGACATGGCGATCTCGACGAAACAGTGGGGCGGGCCGGCCCGAATCGACGAGCGTGGCGCAACGACAGGATTTTTCGAACTTGCCGGACGGTGGATCGGAAGGGAGGCGCTGGCCTAGATCGGCGACCACTCCACCGGTTCCTCGCCCTCGTCGTCGTCATCGACCTGGCCGCGCTCCGGCCCGATCGCCTCGAGCAATTTGTCGAGCGCCCAGTCGACACCGACGCCGCTCGCACCGCTGATCGGGATGACCGGGGCGCCGCTCGCATCCTCGAGCTCGGCGGAGAGCGCAGCGATCAGCTCATCGTCGAGCGTGTCGATCTTGTTGAGCGCAATCACCACCTGCTTGTCGGTGAGTCCGGCGCCGTACGCCTCGAGCTCGTCGCGGACGATGCGGTAGCTGGTGGCGACGTCCTCGTCGTTGGCATCGACGAGGTGGAGCAGGACCTTGCAGCGCTCGATATGGCCGAGGAAACGGTCGCCGATCCCGGCACCCTCGGCCGCGCCCGCGATCAGGCCGGGGATGTCGGCGATGACGAACTCGCGGTTCTTGTGGCGCACCACGCCCAGTTGGGGACGTGTGGTGGTGAAGGCGTACTCGCCGACCTTGGCCTGGGCGTTGGTGACGGCGTTGATGAAGGTCGACTTGCCGGCATTGGGCAGGCCGACGAGACCCGCGTCGGCGAGCAATTTGAGGCGCAACCACACCCAGGCTTCCTCGCCGGGCCAGCCGGTGCCGTGCTGGCGGGGCGCGCGGTTGGTGCTGGTCTTGTAGCTGGCATTGCCGCGGCCGCCGTCGCCGCCGCGCAGGAAGACGATGCGCTGGCCCACCTCCGTGAGATCGGCGAGCAGAGTGCGCTCCTCGTCGTCGGCGAGGATCTGCGTTCCGACCGGGAGCTTGATGACGAGATCCTCGCCGCTCGCGCCGGTCTTGTTGGTGCCCATGCCGCCCATGCCGCGCTGCGCGCGGAAATGCTGGGTGTAGCGGAAGTCGATGAGGGTATTGAGGCCGGCCACCGCCTCGAACACGATGTCGCCGCCCTTGCCGCCATTGCCGCCATCGGGACCGCCATATTCGACGAACTTCTCGCGCCGGAAGGACACGGCGCCGCCGCCGCCCCAGCCGGAGCGGACATAGATCTTGGCTTGATCGAGAAAATGCATGGAAGTCTACTTAGTGAGGAATTCGCCGCGGCCATAGGGCGGGGTGGTGCGGCCCTTGATCCAGTCGCCGAGCACACGGAAATAGCCGTCGGTGACACGAGTGGTGGTGCGGGTGCCGTCCGGACCCTGCGTGAACTCGACCATGCCGTGGTCGGTCGCGGGGAAGCGCACGATGGCGATGGCGTGGCCTTCGCGGCGCAGCGCCTGGAGGCGGTCGATGGTGGTCTGGGGCGGAGCCTCGCGGTCCTGCGCGGCGATCACCCAGAGTTGGGGCGCCTTGACCTTGCGCATCCAGCCCATTGCGTCGTAGCGCCAGTCGAGGTCGAGATTGTCGAACTTGGCACGGCCCTCGCGGCGCAAGCTCGCCTCGTCGAGCGCCAGGATGTCGCCGGTGAACTCGCCCTTGATCTTCGCGAACCACGGCGCCTTGCCGTAGCGCGCCTTGACCGCGGCGAGCTGCTCATAGCCCTTGAGGAAATGCTCGGCCATGAGGTTGCCGGTAGCGTCGGTGATCTCGCGGGCCTGCTTCAGGACGTCCGCACCGTAGCCGGCCTCGGTGAGCTCGGCGCGGACCTGCGAGGCGTCCTCCTCGAGCGGGTCGATGAGCAGGCCGAAACCGACCGCGACGAACTGCGCACCGGCATCGTTGGCGGCGCGCGGGGCGACCCAGCCCCCCTGGCTGCCGCCGAGCAGACCGAAGCGCGAATAGCGGCCGGCGGCGAGGCGCTTGGCCTCCTTCGACGCCGCGGCGGCATCGGCGCCGAGGGCGTGGAAATTCTGGTTGTAGCTGCCCTGCGATTCCCCGGTGCCGCGCTTGTCGTAGACGAAGGCGGAAATGCCCTGCGCGGCGAGGATCCACGGATATTGCGCATATTTGACCGCTGGGGTGCGCTCCGAGCCGTGGACGGTGACGACCAAAGGCGGCTTGGCGCCGGCCGTGGCGGGCGGCTCGATCAGCATGCCGTTCAGCGTCAAGTCGCCGCTCTTGAACTTTGTCGGGGTGAGACGGACCGGGATTCTCTTGAAGATCACTGTTTTCACATCGAGCGTGTCGCCGCGGCAGACGACGCTGCCGTCGTTGGTCAGGCCGAAGCGGCCGTCATCGGCCCACCAGCGCCACGCGCCGGTCTGCGCGGTATCGGGACGTTCCATGATGACGAGGAAGCGACCGTCCGGACCCGAATAGGCGCCGGGCTGGCAGGGCGCGGCGACGGACGCGGCCGCCTGGGCGGCGAAAGCAACAGCAAGCAACATGGTTCAGCCCCACATCTTCTGGAAGCGCGGCGAGGCTGTGAGCTGACGCAGCGCGATCTCGCGCGCCGCGCCGCGCGGAAGGTCGAGCGATTTGGCGAGCGGCTCGCCGAGCAATGCGTCCCCCATCGCCATCAGGACGAGGCTGAGCGTATCTTCCCGCAGCGCGACGCTGCTTTCCTCGCCCTCGACCGCGGCGATCTGGTCGACGAGCTGGTGGATCACGTCGAGGATCGGGTCGAGCGCGTCTTCATTGCCGGAGAGGATCATCCAGCTCGCCAGCGCGCCCGCGCCGCTCTTGTCGAACGCGTCGAAGGCGAGATCGACCACTTCGCGGGGCTTCGCTTCGCCGCGCGCTTCCTCATTGGCATGCGCCTCCTGGATCAGCCCGGCGATCTGGTTGCAGACATTCTCCGCCAGGCTGCGCGCGAGCGCGCGCTGAAGGCCGGCCGCGGAACCGAAATGGTGGAGCAGATTGGCATGGGTGCGGCCGATGCGCGCGGCGACGGCCTTGAGCGTCACCGCCTGCGGGCCCGCCTCGATCAGGATCGCGCGCGCCGCCTCGAGCGCGGCGTCGCGCGACTCTTCCGGGCTCAACCGTTTGCGTTCGGGCATGCGTACTATTGACATCAGTGTAAGTAAGGCGTAGTTGCGGTTGCCAGTCCTTGGAGGAAAACCGTGGCGAACGCAAAGACTCCCGCTGATCTCACGATCAACCCGCGCGACCGGCGCTTCGGGCGCGGGCAGCACCAGGCGCGGCTGTGGCTGAACGGCGATGCGGCGGGGACGGCGTTCTACAACGCGCTGTCGGTGACCTTTCCCAAGGGCGAGGCCTTCTTCATCGAGGCGGTCAAGGCGTTCCGGGCCGGGGTGGACGAGAAGCTCGCGCGCGAGATCAAGGCGTTCACCATCCAGGAAGTGGTGCACAGCCGCGAGCATGTCGCGTTCAACAAGCGCGTGCTCGACCATGGCTATGACATCAGCCGGCTCGAGGCGCGGGTCGACGAGGTGATGGCGATCGCCAAGGCGCGCCCGCCGATCGTCCAGCTCGCCGCCACCATGGCGCTGGAACATTATACCGCGATCCTCGCTGCCGAGTTGCTGCGCAATCCCAGGCATCTCGCCGGCGCCGATGCCGAGAGCCGCGAGCTGTGGCGCTGGCACGCGCTCGAGGAGATCGAGCACAAGGGCGTCGCCTACGACACCTGGCTGCACGCGACGCGCGGCATGGGCCGGTGGCGGCGGTGGAAGATCAAGGCGCTGACGATGCTGCTGATCAGCGGCACCTTCTGGAAGCATCGGATCGAGGGCACGCTCGACCTGATGGCGCAGGACGGGGTCGCCGGGTGGCGCGCGAAGGCGGCCCTCGCAAAATATCTGCTGGTCTCGCCCGGCATCGTGACGCGCATGATCCCGGCTTGGCTCACTTATTTCCTGCCCGGTTTCCACCCGTGGAATCACGACGACCGCGCGCTGATTCAACGCGTTGAAAGCGAGTATGAAGCGGCTATTATGCCCACCGTCGTGGCAGCAGCCTGACTCCATACCCGAATTACTGAACGGAAAAATTCAGAAATTATTCGTTGCGGGGTTGAAACCCCTGCTACGTCCCCCCAATTGCCGCGACGCAGCAAAGGGGTAAGAAGAAAATGCGGTCTGCAATCGCCATCCTGGGACTGGTTCTGCTTTCGGCATGCGGAGGCGGTCAGCCGCCGCAAGCGCCGCCGCCGCCCGAAGTCACCGTCGCCACGCCGCTCCAGCGTGAGGTCGTCGACTGGGACGATTATACCGGCCGCTTCGTCGCCCCGCAGGACGTCGAGATCCGTGCGCGCGTCAACGGTGTCATCACCGCGATCCATTTCCGCGACGGCCAGGACGTGCGTCAGGGCCAGCCGCTCTTCACGATCGACCCGCGCCCCTATCAGGCGCAGCTCGCCCAGGCGCAGGCGCAGATCGCGCGCGCCCAGGCTGCGCTGACCAACGCCCGCCAGGTGACCGCGCGCAGCCGTGCGCTCGCCGCCGCGCAGGCGGTGAGCAAGGAAGAGCTCGAGACCAACATCGCCGCCGAGCGCAGCGCCGCCGCCGACCTCGCGGCTGGCCGCGCTTCGGCCAACGCCGCGCAGCTCAACCTCGGCTTCACCACGGTGCGCGCGCCGTTCAGCGGCCGCATGTCGGACCGCAAGGTGAGCCTCGGCGACTCGGTTACCGACGGCCAGACCATCCTGACCCGCATCGTCTCGATCGACCCGATCCGCTTCGAGTTCGAGGGCGCCGAGAGCTTCTACCTCAAGAATCTGCGCCAGGATCAGCGCGGCGAGCGTGGCTCCTCGCGCAACACCGCCAACCCGGTGCAGATCCAGCTCGCCGACGAGAGCGAGTATCGCTGGAACGGCCGCATGCAGTTCCTCGACAGCGCGGTCGATCCCAATTCGGGCACGATCCGCGCCTATGCGCTGGTCCCGAACCCGACGCGCTTCCTGACGCCGGGCATGTTCGGCCGCGCGCGCCTGCTCGGCTCGGGTACCTATCGCGCGATGCTGATCCCCGACGAGGCGATCGTCACCGATCAGACCCGCCGGCTCGTCTATGTCCTGAGCAAGGACAACAAGGCGACCCCGCGTCCGGTCGAGATCGGCGCCAAGGTCGAGGGGCTGCGCATCGTCCGCGACGGGCTGGCGCCGACCGACATGGTGATCATCACCGGGCACGGCCAGCTCCAGCCGGGCGCGCAGGTCAAGCCCAAGAAGGGCGTGATCAAGCCTGACGCCACCAAACAGGCAGCGCCGACCGCCCCGACCGCCGAGCCGGAGTCCGGCCAAGCCACCGTCCGCTAAGGGACCGCAACGATGAAATTCCCCCATTTCTTCATCGAGCGGCCGATCTTCGCGGCGGTGCTCTCGATCCTGATCGTGATCGTCGGCGCCATCGCCTATCCGTCGCTGCCGATCGCGCAATATCCGAGCATCGCGCCGCCCACGGTGGTGGTGACCGCCACCTATCCGGGCGCGAGCGCGGAAACGCTGGCGGAGACGGTCGCCGCGCCGATCGAGCAGGCGATCAACGGCGTCGAGAACATGATTTACATGACCTCGTCGTCGACCGGTAACGGCCAGACGCAGATCACCGTCAGCTTCAGGCAGGGCACCGATGTCGACCAGGCGCAGGTGCTGGTGCAGAACCGCGTCCAGCAGGCCGAACCGCGGCTGCCGGAGGACGTGCGCCGTCTCGGCATCACGGTGAACAAGAGCTCGCCCGACTTCCTGATGGTCGCGTTCTTCACCTCGCCCGACAACAGCCTCGATGTGCAGTACATCTCGAACTATGTGACGCTGCAGGTCCAGGACCGCATCGCGCGTATCCCGGGCGTGGGCCAGGCGCAGGCGTTCGGCGGGCGCGACTACAATATGCGCATCTGGATCGACCCGGGCCTCGCCGCCGCGCGCGACATGACCGTCGACGAGGTGGTCAACGCGATCCGCGCGCAGAACGTTCAGGTCGCCGCGGGTTCGGTCGGCCAGCCGCCTTATGGCAAGGCCAGCCCCTCGTTCGAGCTGGGCGTCCAGGCCAAGGGCCGCCTGACCTCGACCGAGGAGTTCGGCGGGATCGTCGTGAAGCGTGACGCGGAAGGGCGGCTGACGCACCTGCGCGACGTCGCGCGGATCGAACTCGGCGCGCAGGACTATAACTTCAACGGCTATCTCAACGACAAGCGCGCGGTCGGCATGGGCATCTTCCAGCTGCCCGGCTCCAACGCGCTGGCGACCGCCGAGGCGGTGAAGCACGAGCTCGAGACGCTGTCGAAGGACTTCCCGCCGGGGATGCGCTATTCGATCGACTACAACCCGACCGAATATGTCGAGGAGTCGATCACCGCGGTCGAGCACACGCTGATCGAGGCGCTGGTGCTGGTGGTGCTGGTGGTGATCGTGTTCCTGCAGAGCTGGCGCGCGGCGATCATCCCGATCATCGCGATCCCGGTCTCGCTGGTCGGCGCCTTCGCGGTACTCCTGGCCTTCGGCTATTCGCTCAACACCTTGTCCCTGTTCGGGCTCGTCCTCGCCATCGGCATCGTCGTCGACGACGCGATCGTCGTGGTCGAGAATGTCGAGCGATTGATGGAGGAGAAGGGGATATCCCCGCGCGAGGCTGCGCATGAGACGATGGACGAGGTGTCCGGCGCGATCATCGCGATCTCGGCGGTGCTGGTCGGCGTGTTCATCCCGACCATGTTCATCCCCGGCATCTCGGGCGCCTTCTACCAGCAGTTCGCGATCACCATCGCCTCGGCGACGGTCATCTCGGCGTTCGTCTCGCTGACGCTGTCGCCGGCGCTGTGCGCGCTGGTGCTCAAGAAGCCCGAGCACGACAAGCCCGCGCCTGCGGGCCTGCTCGGCCTGCCGGCGCGCGCCGGGCGCAAGTTCAACGAGGGCTTTTCCTGGCTGTCGGAGAAATACGGCAAGCTCACCTCGCGGCTGGTGCGGATGCTGGCGATCGTCGGCGTGGTCTATGTCGCGCTGATCCTGGTCGCGGGCTGGCGCTTCACCTCGACGCCGAGCGGCTTCATCCCGCCACAGGATCAGGGCTATCTGATCGGCGTCGTGTCGCTGCCGCCGGGTTCCTCGCTCCAGCGCACCGACGCGGTGGTCCGCGAGACGATCGCGCGCGCCAACAAGTTGCCGGGCATGCAGTTCTCGGTGGGCTTCGCCGGTCTCGACGGCGCGAGCTTCTCGACCGCGCCCAATGCCGGCGTCGTGTTCTTCGGCTTCAAGCCGCACGCCGAGCGCGACCAGAGCGCGGACCAGATCATGGGGGCGCTGTACGGGGCGCTGGCCGGGATCGAGGGCGGCAACGTCTTCGTGATCGCGCCGCCGCCCGTGCCCGGCATCGGCACCGGCGGCGGCTTCAAGATGATGGTCCAGGACCGTAGCGGGCAGGGCTATAATGCGCTGGCGCAGGCCTCGTTCGCGATGATGATGGGCGCCAACCAGCAGCAACCCGTCGCGGGAGCCTTCACGCAGTTCAACACCGGCACCCCGCGCCTCACCGCGGACGTCGACCGCGAGCGCGCCGAGCGCATGGGCGTGCCCGTGCAGAACATCTTCTCGACGCTCGGCTCGTATCTCGGCTCGGCCTATGTCAACGACTTCAACTATCTCGGCCGCACCTATCGCGTGACGGCGCAGGCCGACGCGCCCTATCGCGACGACGCATCCGACATCCAGGTCCTGAAGACGCGCTCTGCGGCGGGCGAGATGGTGCCGATGAGCTCGGTGATGACGCTCAGGAACGACAGTGGTCCGTATCGCGTCGTGCGCTACAACCTCTATCCGGCCGCCGAGCTGATGGGCGACACCAAGCCCGGCTACTCGACCGGCCAGGCGCTCGATTCGATGGAGGCGCTGGCGGCGCAGACGTTGCCGCAGGGCATGGGTTTCGAATGGACCGAGATCGCGTTCGAGCAACGCCAGGCGGGCAATACCGGCGTGATCGCCTTCGGGCTGGCGGTGGTGTTCGTCTTCCTGCTGCTCGCCGCGCTCTATGAGAGCGTGGTGCTGCCGCTGGCGGTGATCCTGATCGTGCCGATGTGCCTGCTCGCCGCGATCCTGGGCGTGAACCTGATGGGGATGGACAACAACATCCTGACGCAGATCGGCCTGGTCGTGCTGATCGGTCTGGCGGCGAAGAACGCGATCCTGATCGTCGAGTTCGCGCGCCAGAACGAGGAGCAGGGCATGGACATGCGCACCGCGGCCGAGCACGCCGCGCACCAGCGTATGCGCCCGATCATCATGACCTCGATCGCGTTCATCCTGGGCGTGCTGCCGCTGGTGATCGCGAGCGGGGCCGCGGCCGAGCTTCGCCAGGCGCTGGGCGTCGCGGTATTCTTCGGCATGATCGGCGTGACGATCTTCGGCTTGCTCTTCACCCCGGCCTTCTACGTGATCAGCCGCCAGTTCGGCGACTGGACGCGCAACCAGGTCAACAAGCTGCGCGGCAAGCCGAAAGAGCCGCCCCACGCCCCCGCTCTGGAGCCTGCAGAATGAAGCGCCTGATCATCACGTTGCTGGCGGGCTCGCTGCTGGCGGGTTGCGCGGTCGGGCCGAACTACGCGCGTCCCGAGACGCCGCCGACCACGGCGGGCGCCTTCGTCGATCCCGGCACCACCAAGGTGTCGCCGGGCGAGGTCGAAGGCGAATGGTGGCGGCTGTTCAACGATCCGACGCTCGACCGGCTGGTGGTCGAGGCGCTGACTCACAACACCGACATCCGCCAGGCCTCGGCCAACCTCAAGCGCGCGCGCGCGATTCTGTCGGAAGCGCGCGGACAGCGGCTGCCGACAACTGATGTGAGCGCGAGCTACACCCGCCAGCGCACCGGCGCGGAGAGCGCACAGGGCGCGCTCCCGCCAGGGGTGGACGGGGTCGAGAGCGACTTTTTCCGGGTCGGGTTCGATACCGCATACGAGATCGATCTGTTCGGGCGGGTGAGCCGCTCGATCGAGGCGGCGCGCCGCGATACGGAGGCGGCGCAGGCCGCGCTCGACGGCGCACGCGTGGCGATCGCGGCGGAGACGGCGCGGACCTATGCCAGCGCCTGCGGCTTTGCGGCGCAGGCGGAGGTCGCGCGCGAGACGGTGCGGTTGCAGACGCGCACGCTCGAACTGACGCAACGGCTGGTCGATGCCGGCCGTGGTACGGCACGCGACATCGACCAGGCGCGCGTGCTCGCCGAGAATGCTCGGGCGCAAGTTCCTGCTTTCGAGGCCGAGCGGCGTGCGGCGCTCTATGCGCTGGCGACGCTGACCGGCAGGCCGCCGGCCGAGCTCGATGCGCAGGCGAGCCAGTGCGTGACGCCGCCGGGCGTCTCGGCGCTGATCCCGGTCGGCGACGGCCAGGCGCTGCTTGCGCGGCGACCCGACGTGCGCGAGGCCGAGCGGCGGCTGGCGGGCGACACCGCGCGGGTCGGCGTGGCGACCGCTTCGCTCTATCCGTCGATCCAGCTGCTCGGTTCGGTGTCGCTCGGCGCACAGAGCATCGAGGATCTGGGCAAGAGCTCGTCGTTCAACTTCTCGCTCGGGCCGCTGCTCAGCTGGAGCTTCCCCAACATCACCGCGGCGCGCTCGCAGATCCGCCAGGCCGAGGCCGGCGCCGAGGGCTCGCTCGCGGCGTTCGACGGCGCGGTGCTGACCGCGCTGCGCGAGGTCGAGCAAGCGCTGGCGCGCTATTCGGGCGAGATCGAGCGTAACGTCTCGCTGCGGCGCGCCGACACCGCGGCGACCAATGCCGCGCGGATCGCGATCCTGCGCTTCGACGCGGGGCGCGACAGCCTGCTCCAGCGCATCGATGCCGAGCGCGAGCGCGCGGCGGCGCGGGCTTCGCTCGCCCAGTCGAACGCGGCGCTGGCCGAAGCGCAGGTCGCGCTGTTCAAGGCACTGGGCGGCGGGTGGGAAGACGCGCCCACCCCGGTGCGGCGCGAGGCTGCGGTCACGACGACGACCACGACCAGCACCCCGTAGGGCGATGCCCTGAACGAAAGGAGCCGGGCGCCCGCCGTGTTGCGTGACGGTGGCGGGCGTCCGGCTCCGGCTCCGTCCTTGGGGGTGGCACTGGCGCCCGGAAGCCGCCATCGTGCCGGGCCGAGGACCGCATGAGCAACTTTCACCATCTTCTCGTCAACAACCTGATCGCGAGCATCACCAACTTCACCGTGTGGTTCGCGGTGACCTTCTGGGTGTTCCTCGAGACCAGGTCGGTGTTCGCGACGGGCATGATCGCGGGCCTCTATCTGGTGCTGACCGCCGCGCTGGCGATCTGGTTCGGCAGCCTGGTCGATCACCACCGCAAGAAGCGCGTGATGATGGCGTCCAGCGCGGCATCGCTGCTGCTCTATGCGCTATCGCTGGCGGGCTATTTCCTCGCGCCGGAAGGGAGCATGGCGAAGATCGCCGCCGCGCCACTGTGGCTGTTCCTGTCCACGGTGATGCTCGGCGTGATCGCGGGCAATCTGCGCAACATCGCGCTGCCGACGCTGGTGACGTTGCTCGTGCCCGAGGACCGGCGCGACAAGGCCAATGGCCTGGTCGGGATGGTGACCGGGATCGGGTTCCTCACCACCTCGGCGATCAGCGGCTTCCTGGTCGCGTGGGGCGGGATGGTCGCGACGCTCGGCTTCGCGATCGCGCTGTCGGCACTGGCGATGCTTCACCTCGTCTTCGTGCATGTCGACGAGCCGCGCGCTGAGGGCGCGCATGACGAGCCCAAGCGAGTCGATCTGGCCGGCACGATCCGCGTGGTCGGCGCGGTGCCCGGGCTGTTCGCGCTGATCTTTTTCGCGGCGTTCAACAACCTGCTCGGCGGCGTGTTCATGGCGCTGATGGACGCCTATGGCTTGTCGCTGATGAAGGTCGAGGCATGGGGGCTGCTGTGGGCGTTCGTCTCCTGTGCCTTCATCCTGAGCGGCTTCCTGATCTCGCGCACGGGGCTGGGCAGGAACCCGCTGCGGACGCTGCTGCTGGTCAACCTCATCGTATGGGCAGTGGCCGCAGTGTTCACCATCCAGTCGTCGATCCTGCTGCTCGCCGCGGGCTGTTTCATCTGGCTGTTCCTTGGCCCCTATGCCGAGGCGGCGGAGCAGACCACGTTGCAGAAGGTGGTGCCGTTCGAGCGGCAGGGCCGGGTGTTCGGCTTTGCCCAGTCGGTCGAGCAGGCGGCGTCGCCGCTCACCGCCTTCCTGATCGCGCCGCTCGCGCAATTCGTGTTCATTCCATTCATGACCGACGGAGCAGGGGCGGACGCGATCGGCGACTGGTATGGACGCGGGCCCGAGCGCGGCATGGCGCTGGTGTTCACGATCGCGGGGCTAATCGGTGTCCTAGTCACGATCGTGGCGTTCGGCTCGCGCGCCTATCGCCAGCTCTCGGCCGCCTATGCGCGGGAGGAAGTTCCGGCATGAGGCCGGGGCGCTGGCTGCGGCAACTGGCCGTGCTGGCGCTGTTGTTCCTGCTGTTGATGGTATTCGCCGAGCTGCGCGAGCCGCCCGAACGGCTCGCTGCGGATGGTGTTCGCGTCCATGTGATCGACGGCGACAGCCTGCAGATCGGCGAGCGTACCGTGCGGCTGCAGGGAATCGACGCGGTCGAGTTCCACCAGCCCTGCACCACGCCCGAGGGCAAGCCATGGAAGTGCGGCACGGAGGCACGCAAAGCGCTGCAAGCACTGGTCGGCAAAGGCAGCCTGGTATGCGAGACTCATGCGACCGACAATTTCGGCCGCGCGGTATCGACCTGCTCGGTCAACGGTGTCGAGGATATCGCCGCTACGCTGGTCGCGCAGGGCTGGGCGGTCAGTGGGGACGGCGAGCGGGAAGGCCTTCACCTCGCCGAACAGGAAGCCGCGCGGAGAGCCCGACGCGGCATCTGGCGGGGAAGCTTTCAGCGACCGGCCGAATGGCGCGCCGCGCATCCGCGCAGCGCGCCTTCGGTCCCGGCGGCCTGAGCCGGACCGGGTCAGGCCGCCATTCGATCGCATGGGTCGTCGCTGCGGCCCTCGTCGGACAGCCGCTGCTCATATTCGACGCACTGCACCTCGCCGCCGCGCCCACGCGAGAAGCGCGAGACGATGCGGCCCGTCGGGCGGAAGCCGAGCTTGCGCAGCACTCGGCCCGAGGCGGGGTTGTCGATATAATGGCCGGCGGCGAGCCGTGGCACACGCAGTGCGCGAGCGATGCGGACCACCGCCGCGCCGGCCTCGGTCGCATAGCCGCGGCCCCAGGCATCGGGCGTGATCCAATAGCCCATCTCGTACGGCTCATCGTCATAGGGGCCGAAGCCGACCCCGCCGATGATGCGGCTGGTGCCGTCCTCCAGCACGCAGATCAGGAAGCTCGTGTCGCTCGCGGTGCGTTCCGTGCCGAGGAAGTCCTCGGCATCGCCGAGCGTGTAGGGCCAGGGGGCGCGGCCGAGGTTGCGGACCACCTCGCGATGGCCGATCGCACGGGCGAGCTCGGGCGCGTCCTCGATCCAGCCGGGCCGCAGCATCAGTCGTTGTGTTCTCGCGAACATCTGCACTCTCCTCGCAGTTCGCCCCTGACCCGGTTTGATGACGGGACAGCGACGATTTCGGTGGGAGGGAGCAAAAGAAAAAGGGAGACCGGGGCGACCCGTCTCCCTTTTGCGGTCTCCTGAAGCGGAGACCCGGGTCGCCCTGGCGGGCAACCCGGATGGTTGCCCAATGTTACTCGGCTGCTTCGGCAATCATCTCGATCGAGCAGAATTTGCGGCCGAGCTTGCCGTCGTGGAATCGCACGCGACCGTCGGTAAGCGCGAACAGCGTGTGGTCCTTGCCGATGCCGACATTGACGCCCGGATAGAACTTCGTGCCGCGCTGGCGCACGAGGATGTTGCCGGCAATGGCCAGCTGGCCGCCGAACTTCTTCACGCCGAGGCGCTTTGCTTCCGAATCGCGGCCGTTACGCGAAGAGCCGCCTGCCTTCTTGTGTGCCATGGTTAGGTGCTCCTCTTACGCTTCCGCAGCCGCGGCGGTCTCGCCTTCGGCCTCGGTCTTCTTGGCCTTGGTCGCGGCCTTCTTCTTCTCCTGCGCACCGATCGCGGTGATCTTCAGGATCGTGTGGTTCTGGCGATGGCCGTTCTTGCGGCGATAATTGTGCCGGCGGCGCTTCTTGAAGACGATGACCTTCTCGCCCTTCGCCTGCGCGACGATCTCGGCCGAGACGGTGAGGTCGTCGGTGGGCTTCAGCTCCGAACCCTCGCCGGCGAGCAGGACATCGCCGAGCGTGATCGTCGAGCCGGCTTCACCGTCGAGCTTCTCGACGACGATCTTGTCTCCTGCGGCAACGCGATACTGCTTGCCGCCCGTGCGCACGATTGCGAACATGGGCCTCTTCTCAATTCCAAATGCATGTGCCCGCGCAGGACATACCCGGCGGGAGGAACGGCGCGGTTATGCGAATCGGGCGCTCAAGTCAACCTTTTGTGCCGGGCTTCTCGCGGCGCCGGCCCGCTCCCCCACCCGGCGATCCACGCCGTGTATCTCGATGGGCGGCCGGTGCCGTAGAACGACAGCGTTCTCAAGCCAGCTTAATGCCGGTGTTCGCGCTTCAGCTGGTAGCGACCGCCGCTGTAGCGCTCGAACAGGCCGCCGATCGCCGGGTGGTTGACCGGCTCGTCGCTGTCGTCGCTCACCAGGTTCTGCTGGCTGACATAGGCGACGTAGCTCGATTCGGCGTTCTCGGCGAGCAGATGGTAGAAGGGCTGGTCCTTGCGCGGGCGCACGTCCTCCGGGATCGCCTCATACCATTCATCGGTGTTGGCGAAGACGGGATCGACGTCGAAGATCACGCCGCGAAAGTCGAACAATCGGTGCCGCACCACGTCGCCGACGTTGAAGCGCGCGTGCGCGACCGGTGGCACCGGAACCCCGGCGGTGGAGAGATCGAGAAGGTCGTGAGCGCGAGTCATGCGTTCAATCTAGTGTCGAACGCGCGGCACACAAGAAGTGCGGGAAGGGTGCTTGTCACCCCGCGACCTTTGGTCTAGAGGCGCCCGCTCGACTGGCCGGACCGGCATATGACGTGCCCGGATCCCCTCGCGGAGAGGTGGCAGAGTGGTCGATCGCGCCGCACTCGAAATGCGGTTTACGGGGAACCGTAACGTGGGTTCGAATCCCACCCTCTCCGCCAGTTCCTGATTGCGTGCATTCGCCCGGTGACGGGAACGACTGGCCGGGCGCGTGCGCAGCGATGCACTCGCGCTATCTCCGAACTGTCGCCATCCTGCGATCAAAGTGAAGAGTGCGCCAACTAGCCGCACCCCCGAAGCCGGCGCGTCCTGACACCGGAACATCGGGGGACAGTATGAAGTTCACCGCCACAAGCGCGCTCGTCCCGCTCGCCTTCGCTTGCGCGCCCGCCATGGGCAGACCCAGCCCGCCAGCATCGATGCCGCCAGCGGCGGGGATGACGACACCGTCGTCGTCACCGGCACGCGCGAACGCTCGCGTACCCAGTCCGATACGCTTGCTTGGTCGACGTCATCGTCCGTTCGAGGGCGGGGTCAGAACGCCACGCGGGCACTCAGCACGAACTGACGGCCGCTGTGCGTCAGCACGTTGAGCCGGTTGGTCTCGTCCACGAACTGGTCGTTGAGCTCGTCGGTCAGGTTGATGCCCTCGAGGCTCAGCTTGATCTTGTCTGTGAGGTTGTACGAGATCTGCGCGTCGATGTTGGTCGTCGCATTGGTGCCGTTATAGGCGTTGCCCTCGGTCCCCGGCACCGCGACCAGATAGCTCGAGCGATAGGCGATTGAACCGCGGATTGAGAATTTCTCGGTCTCATAATAGAGCGTCGCGTTGGCGGCATGCTTGGACAGGCCGAGCAGCGTCGCCTTCACCGTCTCGGGGCCGGTCGCCGAGAGGCGGTACTCGATGTCGGAATCGACATAGGTGTAGTTCGCCAGCACGCCGAAATTCTTGAGGAAGCCTGGCAGGAAAGTGAAGGGCTGCTGCACATTGACCTCGAACCCGCGCAGCAGGCCGCCCTTTGAGTTGACCGGCTGGCTGACGATGAAGATGTCCGCCGGCGTGGCAGGGGTGCCGTTGAGCAGCGAGTCGGGCAGGCCCAGGCTCGAATAGGGCACGTTGGTGCTGAGCGTCTGGACGAAGCTGCCGATATCCTTCTGGAACAGCGAGACCGCATAGATCGCGCCGCGTGTCGGATACCATTCGATCGACGCGTCGAGGTTGGTCGATTCGGTCGGCAGCAGGTCGGGGTTGCCCGAGCTGAAGGTGCGGTTGCCGCCCGAGACGTTGAGGTTGCCGCCCGGGGTGAGCGAGCCGATCCCGGCGCGCGCGATCGTCTTGGCCGCAGCGAAGCGGACGAGCAGCGTGTCGGTGACGTCGAACACGAGGTTGGCCGAAGGCAGCCAGCGGTCGTAGCTGCGGTCGGCGGTGACGAGGTTCACCGTGCCGCCCTGGCTGGCATAGCCGGTCGAGACCTGGTCGGTCTTGACATAGCGCACGCCGACGTCGCCGCGCAGCGGGAAGCCCGCTTCGGCGAGGTTGAATTCGGCCATGCCCCATACGCCGAGATCGTCCTCGCGCACCGTGACGAACGAGCCGCGCGCGGTGGCGTTCTCGACCCCGCCGGTGGCATAGGTCGGGTTGGTCGGCGCGTTGAGGAAGGCGAGGAAGGCGTCGAGGTTGGGCACCACCCAGCCGGTAGGGGTGCCCGAGGGCAGATCGAGGCCGCGGCCGAAGCCGGTGAATTGGGTGGTCAGCGGGGCGATCTGCGCGGGAGTGAGCGTGGTCACCACCGTCTCGCCCGACAGGCGGCGGCGCTCGGTCGAATCATATTCGAAGCGCCGCCAGTCGGCCCCGACCTTGAGCTTGAGCACGGGGCTTGCGGTCCATTCGAGGAATCCCTTGGCGCTGGTGAAGCTGTTGTCGACCGTCTGCGGGCGGATGCGGACCTCCGACGTGCCGTTGTTGAAGGCGAAGGTCGCGGGGTTGGTGATGTCGACGCCCGGCTTGATCGTCGGGAAGCGAGTCGAGAAATCGTAGAAGAAGCCGTTGGTGTTGGCGGCGTCGAGCGTCACCGTGGTCTGCACCGGATTGCGGAATTCGGAGCGCGAATAGCCCACGATTCCCTCGAACCGCAGGCTGTCGCCGAGCTTCTGCTCGAGCGTGCCGGTGAGCTGGTAGAAATCGGTCTTGAGCTCGTCGTAGCGCGCCTGCACGCGCAGATCGACCGCGTCGAACGTGCCGCTGATGATGTTGTTGTTGTTTTCGTCGACGATGCCCGAGCGGATGATCGTCTGGGGCTTGCCGGCGCCGCCGCGGCTGAAGCCGATCGCCTGGAACTGGGCTTCCTTGCGCGTGCCGTCGAGGCGCGAATAGAGGCCGTCGATCGAGATCAAGGTGGCGTCGCTCGGCCGGTATTGCAGGGCGATCGCGGCGCCAAGGCGCTTCTGCTCGATGTCGTAGCTGACCAGGCCGGGGATGCGCGGGTGGAACAGCGCGGTCTCGGGGTTGGTATCGTTGATCTGGGCGATCGTCTTCCCGGCGATGGTCGACGAGGGGTGGAAGCCGCCGTTGAACCCGCCATAGGTCCAGCGCGTGATGTTGGCGCCTTCCTCGACCAGACGGCGCTCCTCGTACGCGATCGAGACGAGCGCGCCGAACTTGCCGTCGGGGCTGGTGGTGGTGAGCAGGCCCGAGAAGCGTGGTTTCGCCTTCTGCGCGAGGTCGTTGTAGCTGACCGAGGCGGAGAACACCGCGGTCGGCTCGCGATAGTCGAATGGACGCGCGATCTGGAGATCGATGGTGCCGCCGAGTGAGCCTTCCTCGACATCGGCGGTGGCGGTCTTGCGGACCGTCAGGCTGTTGAACAGGTCCGACGAGAAGATGTTGAAGTCGAAGCCGCGTCCCCGGTTGACGCCGCCCGAATTGTCGGTGCCCCCGGTGGTGCCGATCGCCTCCATCCCGTTGATGCGCACGCGGCTATATTCGGGACCGAGGCCGCGGATCGAGATGCTGCGGCCCTCGCCGTTGACGCGGCTGATCGCGACGCCGGGGATGCGCTGGAGCGATTCGGCGAGATTGAGGTCGGGGAATTCGGCGATGTCCTCGGCCTTGATCGCGTCGACCGCGGCGGTCTCGCGGCGCTTGACGTTGAGTGCGCTGCTGAGGCTTTCGCGGAAGCCGGTGACGATCACTTCCTGGCTGGCATCGGCAGGGGCTGGGGTCTCGCCGGCGTCCGTGGTCTGCGCCTGCGCGGCGGTCAGGGCGGCGGCGGCGCCCGACAGCGCGAGCACGGACTTCAGGATTCGGATTCGGGACATTTCAGGCTCCCTCTCGATGACTGTGGACGGCTTCGTGACGAGCCGATTGCGATCTTCTGCTAGGCGCGAGGGCAGCGGCGAGGCCAACGCCAATCGGACATGAATCGATGCACGAGATGCACTGATCATGCCGATGCGCTCGCGCCGGGCATCTGGATCGAGCCAGTTTCTGGCTTGATCGTCCCGCTCTTTGCCTTGGACGCCCCCCGACACCCCCGTTACCGGTGCTCGAACAAGGACCGCGCGCACGTGACGCGTGACCAGCAGGAGAGCGACGCGTGACCGACCAGCGCACCCGGCCTACCCATGTGCGGCACGCGATCATTGCGCTGATCTTCATCATCACCAGCGTCAACTATGCCGATCGCGCAACCTTCTCGATCGCCGGAAGCGCGGCGGCGCACGAGTTGGGGCTCAACCCGGTACAGACCGGCTTCATCCTCTCCGCCTTCGCCTGGGCCTATGTGCTGGCGCAGGTGCCGGGCGGGCTGCTGCTTGACAAGTTCGGGACCAAGCGAGTCTATGCCGCGGCGATCGCCTTGTGGTCGATCTTCACCGCGCTGCAGGGACTTGCCGGGCTGATCGCCTTCCTGCCCGCGATGGCGATGCTGTTCGCGTTGCGCTTCCTGGTCGGCCTCGCCGAAGCGCCGTCCTTCCCCGGCAATGCCCGGCTGGTGGCGTCGTGGTTTCCCTCGGCCGAGCGCGGCACCGCCTCGGCGATCTTCAACTCGGCGCAATATTTTTCGCTGGTCGCGTTCGCGCCGCTGATGGGCTGGCTGGCGCACAGTTTCGGCTGGCGCTCGATCTTCTGGGTCATGGGTGCGCTGGGGCTGGTCGCGACGGCGGTGTTCGTGCGCTATATCCACAGCCCGGCGCGACATCCCTCGATCAACCAGGCGGAGCTCGATCACATCGAGCAGGGCGGCGGCCTCGTGCACATGGAGGATGGCGGCTCAGGCAGCGCGGCGGCGTTCGACTGGGGCAATGTCGGCAAGCTGATCGCCAACCGGATGATGCTGGGCATCTACCTCGGGCAATATTGCATCAACGTGCTGACCTATTTCTTCGTTACCTGGTTCCCGATCTACCTGGTCAAGGAGCGGGGATTGAACATCATGGAGGCCGGGTTCGCCGCAGCGGCGCCGGCTTTGTGCGGCTTTGTTGGCGGGCTGGCGGGCGGCTATGTCTCCGATTGGATCCTCAAGCGTACCGGGTCGCTCGATCTGGCGCGCAAGGGACCGCTGGCGGTGGGCATGCTACTCGCCACGGCGATCATCGGCTGCGTGTGGGCCGAGCAGGAGTGGCTGGTGGTGACGCTGATGTCGGTGGCGTTCTTCGGCAAGGGCGTGGCCTCGCTCGGCTGGGCGGTGATGGCCGATGTCGCGCCGAAGCGGCTTGCGGGGCTGTCGGGCGGGGTGTTCAACATGTTCGGAAACATGGCGGGGATCGTCACGCCGATCGTGGTCGGCTTCATCGTCGCCGCGACCGGGTCGTTCGACTGGGCACTGGTCTATGTCGGCGGACACTGCCTGCTGACGATCTTCGCCTTCCTGGTGATTGCCGGGCCCATCCGCCGGATGACGATCGGCGAATGAGGGTGGATCGTAGGGGCGTGCTGCTCGGCGGGGCGGCAGCGGCACTGGCACCGGCAACGGTGCGGGCGGCGAAGGCTGAGCTCAGGGTCACAACCCCAATGGCCGCACCCGAATGGGCATTGCTCCAGCGCAAGCTGATCGCGCGCAACGCGGCTGCGTGCGAAGCTTTCTACGCCAAATATGTCGACAAGCGCGACCGGCTGCTGGTGTTCGAGCGCTGGGGCGCGAACGACGGGCCGGACGACGCGGCGGAGGCGACCAACGACTGGGCGGTCCTGCATGCGCTCGGCGCGTCGGACCGTATCCTGATACTGACCCAGCGCTTCTGGGAGGGGCATTTGCGTCAGTACGCCGCGATGCGCACGGTCGAAGTGCCAATCGCGCGCGCGGGCATGTATCACCGCGACTTCCCGGCGCAGATGGACTGGCAGCACAATGCCGAGGGATTGACGACCTTCAACGTGCTCGGCCTGTCCGCGCCGCGCGACCCGGCACTGATCGCGCGCACCCGGCGCTTCGCCGATTTCTACACCGGGCACGACCCCTCCGTCCGCAACTACGACCCCGCGCACCGCATCATCCGCAGCGTGATGAACGGCAGCCGCGGGCCGATGATGCGCGATGCGACCGCGCTCGACTGGGCGGGTGACCCGTTCGAGGCGGGCGAGCGCTTCCACATGGAGCATGGCGAGTCGACCTATCAGCAGACGCTCGACCATTATGCCGAATATACCGACGTGGTCGGCGACAACCCGCTCAACCTGCAGGCGACGACGTTGGGGCTCAACGCCTATGCGCTGGGCGGGGGCGAGCGCTACCGGCGCTGGGCGCTCGACTATCTCGACGCCTGGGTCGAGCGCGCCAACGCCAACAATGGCATCGTGCCGAGCAAGGTCGGGCTCGACGGCAAGGTCGCGCGCGACTGGTGGGGCGGGGTCTATGGATGGGGCTTTTCCCCGGTGGTGCCCCAGACGGGCAAGCGCGAGGACCGCAACCGCGTGCCGCGCTCGATCACCGCGTTCCTCAATGGCACGCTGCTGACGGGCGACAGCGCCTATATCGAGGTGTGGCGGCGTCAGAATGCGCGGATCAACGATGCCGGGCGCCAGCGCGACGGCAAGGTCGAGACGCCGACCATGTATGGCGCGAACGGCTGGTACGGATGGAAGCCCGGGCCCTATCGCCTGAACGGGTTCGAGATCTGGTACGTGACTCAGCGGGCGGACGACCTCGCGCTGGCAGGCGAGCATCCGTGGGTATCGTTCCTGCTAGGCAAGAATGACGATTATCCCATGGAGGCAATGCAGGCCGACCTCGCCCGGGTCGCCGAGCGCGAGAAGCGGATGCGCGAGGACAGGACGACGCGCGACACGCGACTTGCCGACTGGCCGCTCGACAAGACCCCGGCGAGCGTCAAGAGCTTGATCCAGCTGATGACCGGCGGGATGCATATCGCGCGGCCGCCCTGGACGCCGACCTCGCCCAACCAGGGCGGCGTCGTGCTGCATTGCCGGCTGCGCTATTTCGATCCCCAGCGACGGCGGGCCGGGGTGCCCGAAGATGTCGCGGCGTTGGTGCATGTGCTGGGCGATGCCTCGGCGGAGGTGACGTTGGTCAATCTGGGCAAGGTGGCGCGCAGCGTGACGGTACAGGGCGGCGCCTATGCCGAGCACCGGATCGAGCGGGTGACGCTCGACGGGCAGGCGACGGCAGTCGGCGGACGCGACTTCACGCTACGGCTGGAACCGGGTTGCGGGGCGCGGCTGAAGATCGCGATGCGGCGCTATGCCAATGCGCCGACACTGGCGTTTCCGTGGGACCGGTAGGGCATCCTATGAGTCCGGCATGCTGAACTTGTTTCAGCACCCATCGCGCACCCAGCGGCTCAGTCGTCTGCGGAGAAATGGATCCTGAACAAGTTCAGGATGAAGGTAGGGGGAGCCCTTATTGCCGCCTCATCCGCCCGGCTTGATATAGGGTGCGACCGACCAGAGCAGGCGTTCCTCGCGGCGCGGGTCTGACATGACGCGGGTGTCGATGTCGAAGATCATCGTGCGCCGTTCCTCCAGCGTGAACTTCGGCCACGCCGGCACGCTCGCGCAATTGGGATCGCCGGTGCGGGCGAAGGCGATGAAGGCGTCGGCCATCCGCCCGGCGAGGCGGCGCGCGGCGGGGCCGTCGCCGGTGCGCGCGCCGGGCACGGCGGTGTTGTCGAACACCAAAGGGATATCGAGCGTGTGGAAGGCGCCGAGCACCCCGCCGGCCTCGGGCGAGGGGAAATCGAGCTGGTACATCCAGGTCGGCGCGGCGATCCTGGCGCGCGCCTCCGCCTGGATCAGGTGGCCGGGCCAGGAGCGGCCCGCGGTGGTCGCGGCGAGAAGGATCTGGCCGGGGGACTTTTGCGGATAGATCTCACGATAACGCCGGACGACCCAGTCGGGCGCCACGTCCTTGGTAATCTGGCTGCCGATGCGCTCGGCGAGGTTATCCCAGCTCGTGTCGCCAGCCTTCAGCCAATCGGCGATCCACACGCCGGTCTCGTCATGCGTGTTGCCGACGATCAATGGAATATGCGCGGCCTCGCGCGGGGCATCGGGGACGAACGGGTGGCGCGGGAGGACGTGGTGGTCGAGCGTCGAGACGAAGCTCACTTCGCCCTTGCCCTCGATCGGGTCGGTCATCGCCATCGCCTCGACCAGGCGTTCGATTGGGAGCGCCTTGAGCTCGGCGACGGTCCTCGCGCCCGCTTTCTCCATCCACGCACGGGCGCGGCGGGTGGCATTGCGCGGACCGGCGGCGGTGACGTGCTGGCCACTCATCGTCGCCGCGCGGTGGAACAGTGGGCGCGCCTCGGGCATCGCCATCAGCGTGATCGCCTTGGCGCCGCCACCCGACTGGCCGAAGATCATCACGCAGTCCGGGTCACCGCCGAACGCTGCGATATTGTCGCGCACCCATTGCAGCGCGAGGACGATGTCGAGATTGCCGACATTGCCCGACTCCGCCGGCCCGCCGAGTTGGGCGAGATAGGCATAGCCGAGCCCCGCGAGCCGGTGGTTGAGCGTCACCACTACCACGTTGCCGCGGTCGACCAGGCTGACGCCGTCGTAGAGCGGGTCCGATCCGGAGCCATGAGCGTGCGCACCGCCGTGAAAATAGACCATGACCGGGCGCCGCCCGCGGTCCAGCGCCGGGGTCCATATGTTGAGGAACAGGCAGTCCTCGCTGGTTGGCTCGCCGGCGCGGGTCTGCGGCGCGGCGGGGCCGTAGCGCGTGGCGTCGCCGATGCCGGACCAGCGCGCGGGCTGGAGGGCGCGTGCGAAGCGGCGCGAGCGCGTATCGGCGCCGTAGCGCACGCCGCGAAAGACCAGGACACCACGCTCGGCGACACCCCGAATGCGGCCATGGCGAGTGGTCGCGACGGGATCGCCGCGCTGGCCCCATGCCGCAGCCGAGATCAGCAGGGGCGCGCCGAGCAGCGCGCGGCGGCCGATCATGCGCCGGCCATCTGCGCGCAGAGCATGCGCATCGGCTCGAGCGCCGGATTGGCGTTGTCGCGGCGCCACGCCATGTGCAGCTCGACCGGCGTCTCGGGATCGGTGCGCAGCGCGCGGAACTGGACATCCATCAAGTGGAGCCCCGAGGCCGATTGCGGCACGATCGCCGCGGCGAGGCCGGCATGGACGAGGCCGAGCATCGAATGGATCTGCGTCACGTGCTGGATATAGCTCGGGGTCACCCCGGCATCGTCGAAGAGCCGCACCAGCATGTCGTGGAAATAGCCCGCGCCCTGTCGCGCGTACATGATCAGCGGCGCGCCATCGAAATCGTCCAGCGACAGCGCGGGGGCGCCCTGCCGCGGATCGCCGGGCGGGAGCGCGACCAGCAGCGGCTCGCGCAGCACGCACAAGGTGTCGAACTCGTGCCGGTCGACCGGCGGGCGGACAAAGCCGATGTCGATCAGGCCGGTGAGCAGCGCGTCGACCTGGTCGCCGCTCACCATCTCGCGCAGCTCGAGGTCGATATTGGGCAGGCTCGCGCGCGCCTGCGCGACGATTTGGGGGACGAGACTGTAGCCCGACACCGCGGTGAATCCGACCGCGACCTTGCCGGCATCGCCCTTGGCGACGCGGCGTGCGGATAGCGAGGCGCTTTCGGCGAGGCGGACGATGCGCCGCGCCTCGATCAGGAAGACATGGCCCGCCGGGGTCAGGCTGACCTGACGGCTGGTGCGCTCGAGCAGGGTGACGCCGAGGATACGCTCGAGCAGCTGAATCTGCCGGCTGAGCGGCGACTGGGTCATGTTCAGCCGCTGCGCGGCGCGGCCGAAATGGAGTTCCTCGGCCGCGGCGACGAAGCAGCGGAGCTGACTGAGCTCGAACATCGCGCCGGTGTAGCGTGGGGCAGCGATCCCTGTCACGCCGGCGGTCATCGCGCCCTCACGCCGCCTTTGCGACCGATCCGGACGCGCGCTCGACCAGCGCACGCAGCTCGTCATGCTCGGCCGGAGTGAGGTCGGTGAGGGGGGCGCGCACCGGGCCGGCGTCGCGCCCGACCACGCGCATGCCGGCCTTGACGATCGACACGGCATAGCCGCGCCCGCGGTTGCGCAGGTCGAGATAGGGCATCACGAACTCGCGCAGCTGCGTCTGCACCGTCGCATGGTCGCCGCTGCGCACCGCGGCGTAGAAGGCCAGCGCCCATTTCGGCATGAAATTGAAGATCGCCGAGGAATAGGTGGTGACGCCCATCGTGAGATAGGGGGTGGCGAAGGTCTCGGCAGTCGGCAGCCCGCCGATATAGGTCAGCCGGTCGCCCATCCGCACGAAGATGCGGGTCATCAGCTCGATATCACCGACGCCGTCCTTGAAGCCGACGAGATTGGGGTTGCGCTCGCAAAGTCGCGCCAGCGTTTCGTCGTTGAGCACGGCATTGTCGCGATTGTAGACGATCACGCCGAGCCCGGTGGACCGACACACCGCCTCGACATGCGCGGCAAGGCCGTCCTGGCTCGACCCGACGAGATAGGGGGGGAGGAGCAGCAAGCCGTCGGCGTCCGCCGCCTCGGCACCGCGCGCGATCTCGGTCGCGATCGCGGTGCCGTAACCGCAGCCGGAGATGACGGGCAGCTTGCCCTGTGTCTCGGCGACCGCGGCGGTGACGACGCGCACCACCTCGCTCGGGGTCAGTGAGAAGAACTCGCCGGTGCCGCCCGCGGCGAACAGGCCGGCCAGGTCGTGCTCGAGCATCCAGGCGCAATGTGCGCGATAGGGGCCTTCGTCGAACCGGCCGTCGGCGTCGAAATGCGTGACGGGGAAGGACAGCAGCCCCTGGCCAAGGCCGCGTGCCATGTCGGCCGGACTCATCGTCGTCACATGCATCTCCCAAGTCGCCGGTTCGCATCGATGCGCGAAACGCTTCGACGCCTAGCTATTGGGTCGGATCGCAAGCGTCCAAGCCAAAGCCGCCATCGATCGATGCGCGGCTTGGCTTGATCCGCCTGGTCGTCAGAATGCCATACGCAGGCCGGCGACCCCCTTCAGCGTGTAGCTCTTGCCGAAGTCGTTGATCGCGGTGTCGGCCGAGACCTCGCTGTACAGCGTCACCCGGCTGCCCAGCGTCAGGCTGCCGCCAATCCCTAGCTCGCCCCACAGCCGGTGGTTCTCGCGGGCGATCGGCGTACCGGATACGTCGGTGATCGTGCCGTCGAGCCACTCGTAGCTCAGGTTCACCACACCATAGACATGGCTGCGCGCATCCTGCCGGTCGAGCGAGATGCCCCAGCGCGTCTTGAGGCTGTCACCGAGCCCGGACGAGACCGCTGCGCCGTTCGGATCGGTGAAGCCATCGAACCCGACGGTCGAGTAGATCGTCTGGATCTGCGGGGTGACGGAGAGGCTGTCGCCGATCGGCGCGCGTTTGCCGACCTCGATGCTGTACGCCTGACCCGTGCCGCTATTGTCCTCGGCGAGCTTGCCGAGCACCGCCGAGGTAAGCTTGCTGTCGAACCAGCTCACCTGCGCGCGGCCGTCGACATAGAAGCCCTTGGGACCGTACCAGCTGAGCGTCGCGCCGGCGTTGTAGCCTCGGGTCTTGATGCTGCCGTTGCCATAGGGCGAGGCGACGCTCGCATTGGCTTCGCCATAGCTGCCGAGCACGCCGAGCACGAGCGACGCCCCGTCGCCGCGCTCGCTGAGCACCTGGTCGGCGCCGAGCTCGATCTTCCAGCTGTCGACATTCGCGTCGGTGAGGCTGGTCGAACGCACCGTTTCGGGGCGCGCGCGCTTGCTTTCGGTCCGGCCCCAGATGCCGAAGGACCGAGCATTGCCGGCGGCCCATTGGCGGTTGCCGACGCGCTCCTGCATCGTGCCGAGCTGGTTGAGTGCGGCCAGCGTCTGGCCATAGGCCTCGTAGACCGGCACGCCGGGCTGGTAGAGCGGGACCTCGGGCTCCGGGCTGTTCGGCACGAGCAGCGCCGAGCGGAGATACCAGTCGCCATCGGCGGGGTTGGTGACGCCGTTCTTGTACAGGCGATAGCCATAGGCGCCGGCGATCAGCGCAGGGGCGCCCTCGAACAGATAGTCGCTGTTGCCGAGCGTGAACATGCCGTTCGACGCGCCGGTCACGTCGACGATCTTGATGCCGTCGACGGTGGCCGCGCCGAGCCCGCCGCGGTTGGTGACCTCGATCACGGTGCTGCCGGCGGTCGAGCCGTTGACCACCAGCCGGTCGGCGCGGGAGTCGTCGCCGTTCAGCTCCGCGTCGATCGCGAGGATGCCGTTCGCGCCGGTATAGCTGCCGTTGACGGTCAGCGTGCCGAAGCCGTCGCGGCCCGGCGCGACGGTGCCGGCATTGGTCACCGAACCGACCGCGCCGGTGCCCTCGAGCCGGCTGCCCGTGCGCACCTCGACCGCGCCGCCGAACGCGCCCATCACCGCCAGCGTACCCGCGGTGATGCGCGTCGCGCCGGTATAGCCGCCATTGTTGCCGGTCAGCAGCAGCGTGCCGCCGCCTGTCTTGGTGAACGCGCCCGTCCCGGCGAGCGCCCCGCTCAGCGTGAAGGTGGTGCCATTCGCGGTCGAGAGCGTGCCTGCCCCGACGAAGTTGGCCTCGCGCGCGCTGGTCAGCGTCGCGGTGGCCGCGAGCGTGCCGCCATCGAACGTCAGGCCGCCAGCGGCCGCGCCGAGATTGGCGTCGCTGGCGATCTGGACGGTGCCGCCCATGATCCGGGTGCCGCCGGTATAGCTGTTGGCGCCGGTGAGCACGAGCGTGCCGGCGTCGGTCTTGACCAGTTCGCTCGTGCCCGAGAGCGCGGCGCTGATCGTGGCGATGTAGCCCGCGCCCGCAGTGCTGCCGTCGCCCACGCGGATCGTCGCCTGGCCGCCGCTCAGCGCGATCCCGCCGCCGGTGACCGTGTAGCCGTTGACGGCAAATTGCATGCCGCCCGCGCTGACCTGGCCCAGGCTATTGTCGACCGCGACGGCTCCCGCCGTTCCGGCGAACACCGCGAAGGCGCCGTCGGAATAGCCCGCGTTCACCAGACCCGCGGCTTCGGTCCAGTTGTCGTTGCCGCTGCTGCTCTGCCAGACGCCGGTACCGCCATTGACCACGCCGTTGTTCTTGGGGCCGGCCGCACCGTCCCAGAAGTTGAGCGCGAGGCCTGCGAAGTTGACCAGGTTGACCTGGCCCGCGATCGCGGTCTGAACGCCGACATTGCTGCCCGCCGGCATCGCGCCGAGCGTCAGCCCGTTGTTAGTGAGCGTGCCGCCATAGTTGAACACGCGGTAGATGCCGGCGCCGAATGCGCCGCCCGCCGGCACCGACACGTTGATCGTGCCGTCGAGGATGAGGTTGCCCCCGACATTGACGAGGTCGTTGAGCGCACCGCCGGCGACCCCTGCCTGGCCGAACTCCCAGGCGAGCGTTGCGGTCGGGCTGGTGATCAGATCGCCGTTGATCGTGAGCGTGCCCGCCCCACCCGCACCCGGCGCCAGCGTGCCGCTGAGGTTCACATTGCCGCCGATCGTCCCGGTGCCGCCGAGCGTGGTGATCTGGTTCATGGTCACCAGCCCGGTCGCCGCGGCATAGTCGCCGTTCACGAGCAGCGTGCCCTGCACGACCTCGATGCCCCCGGTCCGGCTGCCGGTGCCGGCGAGCACCAGGGTGCCGGCGCCGAGCTTGCCGATCAGGCCTGTGCCCGTGAGATTGCCGGTGAGCGTGAGCGTCGTGCCTGCGTCGGTGGAGAAGACACCCTGGCCGGCAAGATCGACCGCCCGGGCCGAGCTGATGTCCGCCGTCGTGTTGAGCGTGCCGCCGTTGAAGCTCAGCCCGCCCGAAGCCGCGCCGAGATTGGCGTCACTCGAAATCCGCAGCGTGCCGCCGTTGACAGCGGTGCCGCCGGTGTAGCTGTTGGCGCCGGTCAGCTCGAGCCTGCCGAGGTCGGTCTTGACCAGCTGGGTGTTGCCCGTGATCTCGGACGCGATGATCACGCTGTAGCCGAGCCCGGCGCTGGTGCCGTCGCCGACGCGGATCACCGATTGCGGGCCGGTGAGCGTCAGCGCACCGCCCTGGATCCGATAACCGCCGCTGGCGGCGAACTGGAGCCCCGAGGCCGTGACCGCGCCCTGGCTGTTGTCGATCGTTACCAGACCGCTCGCGCCCGCGAAAACCGCGAAGGCGCCATTGTCGTAAGCGGCGTTCACCGCGCCGGTCATGTCGGTCCAGTTGTCGGTCCCGGTCGCCCACCAGACGCCGCTGCCGCCATTGACCACGCCGTTGAACTTCGGCCCGGTATTGCCGTCCCAGAAGTTGAGCACCGCCGAGCCGGTGTTGACCAGGTTGACCTGGCCCAGGATCGAGGTCTGCACGGCGAGCTCGGCGCCTGCCGGCATCGTGCCGATAGCAAGGCCGTTGTTGGTGAGCGTGCCGGCATAGTTGGCAATGCGATAGAGGCCGATGTCGAACGCCCCGCCCGGCGTCACGGCAATGTCGATCGTGCCGTCGAGCGTCAGGTTGCCGCCGACGTTCACCAGGTCGTTGAGCGGGCTGCCTACCGAATTGGCTGCGCCGAAGTCGACGGCGAGGCGCGAACTAGCCACCATCGAGAGGTCGCCGTTGATCGTGAGCGTGCCCGCCCCGCCGGCTCCGGGCGCCAGCGTGCCGGCGCCCAGCCGCACATCGCCGCCGATGGTGCCGGTACCGCCGAGCGTGGCGTCAGCGGCAAGCGAGGTGAGCCCGGTCGCCGCCGACTGATCGCCATTGATCAGCAGCGTGCCCGCCGAGACCCGCGTCGCACCGGTATAGCTGTTCGCAGCGGTGAGGATGGTCGTGCCGGTACCCATCTGGAACAGTTCGCCGCTGCCCGAGATGGTGCCGGTCAGCGTGTACATGTTCGAGCGGTTGATCGCGAACCTGCCGTTGTTGACGATATTGCCGAGGATGCTGCCGGTCGTGCCGCCATCGCCGAGGTTCAGCACGCCCGCATTGATCGTCGTGCCGCCGGTATAGCTGTTGTCCGCCGTGAGCGTGACCGTTCCGTTGCCCTCCTTGACGAGCGCGCCGGCCCCGGAAACGGCTCCGCGCAGAACGAACCCTGTCCCCTGGGTGCGGAACGTGCCCGTACCGACAAGATTGACGGCCCGGCTGGAGGTGAAGGTGGTGGTGATGTCCAGCGTGCCGCCGTTGAAGCTGAGCCCGCCGGCCGCGTCGCCGAGATTGGCGTCGCTCGAGACGTCGAGCGTGCCGCCGTTGATCGCAGTGCCGCCGGCGTAGCTGTTGGCGCCGGTGAGGATGAGCGTGCCGCCCATATCCTTGACCAGCCGCGCCGATCCGGTGAGCGCGGATGCGATCGTGGCGGTGATGCCCGCGTCGCCTGCGCTGCCGTCGCCGACCCGCACGAACGCATCGGCGCCGGTCAGCTCCAGCGGTCCGCCGGTGAGCGTGTAGCCGTCGACGGCGAACTGCATGCCGGCCGCCCGGACATTGCCGTTGCCGTTGTCGATGGTGACCGTGCCACCTAGCCCGGAGAAGATGGCGAAGCTGTCTTGCGCATAATCGGCATTCACTGCGCCGGAGGCGTCGGTCCAGTTGTTCTCGCCGCCGCCCACGCGCCAGGTGCCGACGCCGCCCTGGATCGCGCCGTCATTCTTGACACCAGCCGCGCCGTCCCAGAAGCCCAGCGTGAGGCCCGCGGTGTTGACCAAATTGACCTGGCCCGGAACCACGGTCTGGACGAACGCCTCGCTGCCGGCCGGCATCGTTCCGACCGACAGACCGTTATTGGTCAGCGTCCCCGCATAGTTGATGATCCGGTAGAGACCCGGCCCGAAGCTGCCGCCCGTGCTCTGGGTCACGTCGATCGTGCCGTCGAGCGTCAGGTCGCCGTTTACCTGGATGAGGTCGTTGAGCGCGCCCCCGGCGGTGCCGGCCTGGCCGAGCTCGAAGGCGAGCCGCGCGTCGTTCAGCAGCACGAGATCGCCGTTGATCGTCAGCGTCCCCGGGCTGTTGCCGGGAGCGAGCGTGCCGCCGGCCGCCACGGTCACGTCACCGCCGATGATGCCGTTGCCGCCCAGCGTGCCGCCGTTCAGCACCTGGGTGAACCCCGTCGCCGCCGACTGGTCCCCATTGATGCGCAGCGTGCCGGCGGAGACGGTGGTGGTGCCCGTATAGCTGTTGGCCGCGGTCAGGACCGTCGTGCCGGTCCCCACCTGGCTGACCGCGCCGGTACCCGAGATGACGCCATCGAGGGTGAGCGTATTCGAGCGGTTGAATGCGAATGTGGCGTTATCGACCACGTCGCCCGCGATGCTGCCGGTCGTACCGCCCATGCCGATCTGCAACGTGCCGGCGCTGATGGTGGTGCCGCCGGTATGGAGGGCGGATCCGGTGAGCGAGAAGACACCCGCGCCCGACTTCACCAGCGTGCCGCCATTGCCGAGGATCGCGCCGGAAAAGAACGTGTCGTTGGCCGTCCCGAAGGTCAGCGTCTTGCCGCCGAGCACGACCGCGCCCGGGGTCGAGCCCGAGCCCGAGCCCGAGAGGTCACCGATGGTGGTGCCTGGTCCGGCCAGGCCGGCGATGCTGAAGGTGCCGCCGGTAACCACGGTAACCGCGCCGCCCGAATAGAGCGAGCCGTTGCCGACCAGCTCGAAGCTGCCCGACAAGACGGTGGTGCCGCCGGTATAGCTGTTGGCTTCGAAGAAGCGGATCGCCCCGCCGAACCCGCCGATCACGACGCGGCCGCCGGTGCCGCCGGCGATGCCGCCGTCGGTGATCGTGCCCGACCAGTCGCTGAACGTGTTTTCGAGGCTCAGCGTCAGGGTCTTGGAGCCGAGTGCGATAGTCCCGGCCGGGCCGCTGTTGAGCTGGATCACCCGCGCGCCGGTGTTGGTCTGCGAGATGTCGAAGACGGTGCCCGCGCCGACGATGATGTTGCCGGCCCCGGCCGTGCCCGCGCCGGCCAACGCCAGCGTGCCGCCGCTGATCATGGTGCGGCTGGCATAGATGTTGGCTCCGGTCAGCGTCAGCGTTCCCGAGCCGATCTTGTCGAGGAGGTTGTTGGCTTGATTGTTGGCCCCGTTGCCGATCGCGCCGGTCAGCGTGACGTCGAATCCTTGGGTATCGATCCGGTTCGGAGTCGGGCTCCCGACCAGTATGTCGCGCGCCGAGGTGAACGAGGCGGCGGCCTGGAGCGTGGCGCCCTGGAGCGAGAGCCTGCCCGCGACGTCGCCGAGATTGGCGTCGCTCGAGATCTGCACCGTGCCGCCGGTGACGGTGGTGCCGCCAGCATAGCTATTGGTGCCAGTGAGGACGAGGATGCCGCTGCCCGTCTTGGTCAGCGCGCCCGTACCCGAGATCACGCCATCGAGCGTGAGCGTGCCGGTGCGGTTCACCACCAGTGCGGCATTGTTGACGATGTCGCCGGTGGTGCTGCCAGTCCCGCCGCCATTGCCGATCCGCAGCGTGCCGGCATCGATCCGCGTGCCGCCCGAATAGCTGTTGGCGCCGGTCAGGACGAGCGTACCGGCATCGGTCTTCACCAGCTGGCTCGTGCCGGCCAGTTCGCTTGCGATGGTTGCGGTGTAGGTCGCGCTTCCTGCGGTGCCGTCGCCGACGCGGACCGTCGCCTGCGGGCCGGTGAGCGTCACCGCGCCGCCGGTGATGACATAGCCGTTGGTGGCGAACTGCATACCGGTCACGCTGACTGGGCCAAGGCTGTTGTCGACCGTCACCGTGCCTGCGCTACCCGCGAAGATCGCGATCGCATTGTCGGTGAAGGCCGCGTTGACCGCGCCGGTGCCGTCGGTCCAGTTGTCGTTACCCGCGCTGTTCTGCCAGACGCCGCTGCCGCCGTTGATGATGTTGTCGAACTTGGGCCCGGTCGCGCCGTCCCAATAGTTGAGCGTCGCGCCGCCGGTGTTGATCAGGTTGACCTGACCGGCGATCGCGGTCTGGACGAAGGCCGTGGCGCCTGCCGGCAGCGAGCCGATTGTCAGGCCGTTGTTGGTCAGCACGCCGCCATAGTTGATCAGGCGGTAGATCCCCAGGCCGAAGCTGCCGCCGGCCGGCTCGGTTACGTTGAGCGTGCCGTCGAGCGTCAGGTTGCCGCCGACATTGATCAGGTCGTTGAGCGCCCCGCCCACGACATTGGCCTGGCCGAGCTCGAAGTTCAGCACCGCGTTGGGGCTGAAGCCGAGATCGCCGTTGATGGTCAGTGTGCCGGGGCTGTTGCCCGGCGCCAGGACGGCGCCACCGCCGACGAAGACGTTGCCGCCGATCGTGCCGCTGCCGCCGAGCGTGCCGCCGCCGAGCACCTGGACGTCGCTCGCCGCGTTGCCGAGCGTGCCATTGACCAGTAGCGTGCCGCCCGAGATCGCGGTCTGCCCGCCAAAGGCCGAGCTGTCGCCGGTGAGGCGGGTGACACCTGCCGAATGGAGGATCGTGCCCATGCCCGAGATCGCCGAGGCGAAGCCATAATCGGCGCCGGTGTGGTTGAAGTTGAGGCGCGAGGTCGCGCTGCCGAAGTTGAGCGTGGGCAGGTCGAACAGGCCCGCCGCGGCCGCCGCCGCGCCCTCCGCCCCGCCGATGTTGAGGACGCCGGTCGCCGCTGCGTTGTCGGCCAGGATGAAGTTACCGCCGACCGCGATGCGGCCGCCATCGGCCAAGGTGAGGACACCGGTGCCCGTACCGAGGCCGATGGTCAGGTCGCCGCTGGTCGTGAAGACGGAGTCCGGGCCTGAAATCAGCAGCGATGCCGGAACCGAGGCCGCCGATCCGATCTGGGCCGAGGTGAAGCCCGCCGTGCCGCCGTCGAGCAGCGAGAATCTGCCGTTGCTCATCCCCAGCCTGCTCGTGCTCGTCCAGTTCGAGCCGGCGCCGGTGATGGTGACGGTCGGGGCGACGGTGTTGCCGGTCCCAAAGCCGACCATGCTCGCAGCGGTCGTGCGCACCGCGCCGCCCGCGCCGACGGTGACGTTCGCGATCGATGCCGCGTTGTTGCTGGCGACCGTCAGCCCACCGGCCAGATCGGCCAGCGAGCCGGCGCCAGTGACGTTGAGGTTGGCCGCAGCGACCGGTGCCGGGGGACCGGAGCGGATGGCGATGCCGCCCGCCGTGGTGCGCAGCACGCCACCGTCGATGATGTTGATGGAGCTCGTTGCGCCACCTCCGCCCTGCGCGGTGACGAACCCGGTGGTGAAGACCGAACCCGCGTTGGCGACGGTGAGCGCTCCGCCCTGACTCACGGTCGCCTGGGTCACCGAGGTGACGCTATTGCCGCTGGCGATGCGGAGCTCGCCGAGGGTGACCAGCGTGCTGCCGTTATAGCTGCTGTTGCCGGTGAGATCGAGAACGCCGGTGCCGCTTTGCTGGACCGAACCCGTGCCGCTGATCGAGCCGGCATAGGTGATGGCGTCCGAGCGCTGGAAGCGGAGATTGGCATTGTTGACGATGTCGCCCGCGATCGTGCCGGTGGTTCCGCCATCGCCGATCAGCAGCGAGCCGGTGCCGTTGATCGTGGTACCGCCGGTATGCGCGGCGTCGCCGTTCAGCGTCACGGTATTGACCGTGAACACGTTCAGCGCGCCCGCACCGGTGATGTCGCCGTTAAGGGTCCAGTCGGCCGACGGCGCCGTCACGATCATTCCGGCTCCCGCGAGGTTCACGTCGCGGTTGGAGGTCATGTCGGCCGTTATCTGCAGCGTGCCGCCGTTGAAGCTCAGCCCGCCCGCGGCGCCGCCGAGATTGGCATCGCTCGAGACCCATAGCGAGCCGCCGTTGATCGCGGTGCCGCCGGTGTAGCTGTTGGTGCCGGTGAGGACGAGCGTGCCGAGATCGGTCTTCACCAGCTGCCCCGAGCCGCCAAGCGCGCTGGCGATCGTCGCGGTGTAGCCCGCACCCGCCGCGGTGCCGTCGCCGACGCGGATGATCGATTGCGGCGCGCTGAGCCCGATGGTGCCGCCGGTGATGACATAGCCGGTGCGTGTGAACTGCATGCCCGACGCGTTCACTGCGCCAAGGCCGTTATCCACCGTCACCGTGCCGGCCGCGCCCGAGAAGATCGCGAAATTGCCGTCCGAATAGGGGTTGTTGAGCGTGCCGTCGGCCAGCGTCCAGTTGTCATTGCCGGCGGCCGCCTGCCACACGCCGTTGCCGCCAGTGATGATGCCGTCGTCGCGGCCGCCATTGCCGTCCCAGAAATTGACGTCGGCGCCCGCGAAATTGACGAGATTGATCTGGCCCGCGACCGAGGTCTGGAGCTGCGCGATGCTGCCCGCCGGCATCGTGCCGAGCGACAGGCCGTTGTCGGTCAGCGCGCCGCCATAGTTGATCACGCGGTACACGCCGACGTCGAAGCTGCCGCCCGGCGGGACGGTGACATTAAGCGTGCCGTCGAGCGTCAGGTCGCCGCCCACGTCGATCAGGTCGTTGAGCGGACCGCCGACCACATTGGCCTGGCCGAATTCGAAATCGAGCAGCGAGGCCGCCGATAGCGAGAGATTGCCCGCGATCGTGAGCGTGCCCGGGCTGTTGCCTGGCTCCAGCACGCCGTTCGCGACGCTCACATTGCCGCCGATCGTGCCCGCACCGCCCAGCCTGCCGCCGCTCTGCACGGTGACGGTGCTCGCGGCGCTGCCGAGCGTGCCGTTCACACGCAGCGTACCGCCCGAGACGGTGGTGGTGCCGGTGAAGCCCGCGCTGTTGCCGGTGAGGCTGGTGTCGCCCGCGACCTGATTGATCGCGCCCGCACCGGAGATCGCCGACGCGAAGAGATAATCGGTGCCGGTATGGTTGAAGTTGAGGCGCGAGGTCGCGCTGCCGAAGTTGAGCGTCGGCGCGGTGAACGCGCCTGCCGCAGCCGCGGCCTGACCCTCGGCACCGCCGATGCTGAGGATGCCGGTCGCGGTGCCGCTATCGGCCAACACCAGCGATCCGGCCACGTCCACCGCGCCGCCATTGCTGAGGGTGAGCTCGCCCGTGCCCGCCCCGCTGCCGAGCACCAGATCGCTGGTGATGGTCGTGAGGCGCGAGCCGACACCCGAGACGGTCAGCCTCGCCGTCCCCGCCGCCGCCGAGCTCGACCCGAAGGTAGCGTTGGCGAAGCTCGCCGAGCCGCCCTGATTCAGCGTGAAGCTGCCGGCGGTCATCAGCAACGAGTTGGTGCTGGTCCAGTTCGAGCCGGCGCCGGTGACCGCGACGGCGAGCGGATTGGAGCTGGTCGCCATGCCGATCTGGCTGGCACCTGCGGTACGCAGCGTGCCGCCGGCGGTGATGGTCGCGCTGAATACGTTGTTGCCGACCACGGCTCCCTGGACTCCGCCTGCCACATCGACCAGCGAATCCGGGCCGGCGATGTTAAGCTGCGCGGAGAGGGCAGGCAGGGCGCGTATCGCCAGGTCGCCCGTCATGGTCCGGAGCGTGCCGCCGTTCGTGACGTTCACGATGGCTGAGCCGCCGGTCGTGCCCACCCCGGTGAGGGAGGCGGCGCTGAAGACCGAGTTCGCACCGTCGATGTTCAGTCTGGCGCGGTTGATACTCGTGACACCACCAGATGCCACGGTGGCACCTCCGACGATGCGAAGCTCGCCGTTCAGGCCGTTGACGGCGGTTGCGCCGCCATAATTGCTGGAGCCGGTCAGGGTGATGACGCCGGTGCCCGTTATATTCAGTTCGCCCGTACCAGTGACCGAACCCGCATAAGTATAGGCGTTCGAGCGGTTGAAGATCAGCCTGCCGTTGTTGAGCACGTCGCCGAGGATGGAGCCGGTGGTGCCGCCATTGCCGACGATCAGCGTGCCGGCCGCGATCGTCGTGCCGCCGCCATAGGTGTTGTCGCCCCCCAGTGTGAGCTGGGCTGCGCCTGACTTGGTCAGGGCGCCGCCGCCCAGCAGCGGTTGCGAAAGAATCAGGTTTCCGGCAGCGACCTCGAAACCGCCGCCGCTTGCGCCCCAGCCGATCGCCGTTGCGATGCTTGCGGTGCTACCGGTCCACCGCAGCACGCCGCCATTGATGGCGATCGCGCCGGCCCCGAGCTTGGCCACCGTATCCACCGAAAGCTTGCCTCCGGTGATCGTGAGGCCCCCGGAATAGGTATAGCCAGCACCCGCCGTCAGCGTCGTCATGCCCGATCCGCTCTGAGTGACTGATACGGCGCCAGCGATGCTCCCTACGCTCACATCGCTGTCTTGCTGGAAGATCAGCGCGCCGCTGCCGGTGGCGAGCAGGTTGCCGAAGAGCGGACCGGCCGCTGTGTTCCTGCCGAATATGAGCGTGCCCTGCTGGAGCTCCCAGACGCTGGTCGGCATCCCGGCGGCGCTGCCGGTCAGCGTCCAGGCGCTGGCGCCCGATTTCACGAAGCGCGTGAAATTCCGGTACTGCGCCGCCGGTCCGACCAGCGCCATGTCGAATCCGGCATCGATGGCCCCGCCCAGCGCCAGCGTCTGGGCGAAGGTGGCCCCCGCCGGGGCGATCACATTGCCCTCGATGTTCGATCCCGCGCGCAATTCGAGCGTCAGGAGGTTGTTGACGTTGCGGTCGAGCCGGATCGCATTGCTCTGGCCAAGGCCGGCCCTGATGGTGCCGCTGTTGATGATCGTGACGGTCCAGCGCTGGTTGTAGTCGGAAATCGCCGCTGCGCCGTTGCCGCCTTCGATCGTACCCGAGTTGGTGATGGTGGCGATGTTGCTGCCGAAGCCGCCGATCGCGAAATTGCCGGTGACGAGGCCGTTCACGTCCGACCCGCCGCGGATCGTGCCGGTGTTGACGATCGACAAGTTGCTGGCCAGCGTCCGCGCATAAACGCCGACCCCGGCACCGTCGCCCTGGCTGTTCGAGCCCTGGATCAGATTGTTGTTGACCAGCGTCGCGCCGTTGATGATGGCGACGCCCGCACCCGCGCTGGTTCCGGTGGGGCTGAGCGCGGCCGAGATCACGTCGCCGCCGCGGATCGAGCCGTTGTTCACGAAGGTCGTTGCCGCGTTGAGGGTGAGGCCGAAGGACGGGTTCTGACCGGCGCCCTGGGCCGCGCCTCCCGTGATCGTCGCGGTGCTGTTGACCGTGCCCGACCCTGCATTGAGGACCAGGCCCGAACCATAGCCGCCACCATCGGAAACGCCACTGATCGTTCCGGCCAGGTTGAGCGTGGTCATGGGACCGATGATGTTGACCGGGCCGCCGTAAGGCCCGGTCAGGACGAAGCTCTGGGTGTCGATCGTGACCGTTTTGTCGGTCGGCAGAGTGAGACTGGCGTTGGATATCTGGAAGCTGGAGCCGAGGATGATGCGCGCGCTGGGATCGGCATGGATCGCCGCGTCGGCGAGCGCCGCCTGCAAGTCCGCCTCGCTGTTCACAACATAATCCGCGGCCCAGGCCGTCGAGGGTAGGGCCAGCGCGAGCGCCAGCGCGGCGCCGCCGGTGCCCGCGAGCAGCCTCCGCTTGCCGCCGGTGGAACGCGAAATGCCGCTGTTGCTGCCCGACGACGCCTTCATGAGATTCTCCTGGGATGGAATTCCGGATGACCGGGGCGCTCCGTGCGGAGCTGCTGGCTATGGGAGAGGGGAAATGTGATCTTTACCAGGAGGCGGGCGGTGCCGCGGCGGGCGCTCGCGGGGGCCGGCCGGAGAATCGGGAACGCCGGGGCTTGTTCCCGCGGCAAAAGCACGGCCACTAGTACGCATCAGGCGATCCCCGCTCGTTATTCGAAGCGAACGTTGCGAGCCCGCAATGCGGCAGGAAAGTTAACATAGTATATTTGTCATACGCTTTTTGAAGGTTTACGCGGCGTTGTCGACGATTTGTCGGACGCTAGGGCACGGCGCACCGATCCGCGCGGGCGATGACGAGCGGCGGTCTCCCAGCGAGGGGGCAAGAGGTTTTGCGATGCGGTTAACGCCGGCAATACCGCTGCGGCGAATATTGGTCGGGGCGACAGGATTCGAACCTGCGACCCCCACACCCCCAGTGTGATGCGCTACCAGGCTGCGCTACGCCCCGACCAGAGGCACGGCCCTCTAGGCGTCCCCGGCATGCGATGCAAGGGGGTAGGGCGCGGGCGTTGCGCGGATGCCACAGGCGCGGCAATGGTTGCGCGCCTGCAACGCCCATGGTAGCGCGCGCCGCTTGAACGGGCGACCTGTCGCCCCCACCATTCAGGCCAGCCAAACCGGGCTCGGGGAACCATGATCATTTCACCAGCATATGCACAGGCCGCGGGCGGCGCGGCAGCTCAGGGCAGCGCCGCAGGATCGTTCCTGTCGATCGCGCCGCTCGTCCTCATCTTCATCGCCTTCTACTTCCTGATGATTCGCCCGCAGCAGAAGCGGATGAAGCAGCTTCAGGCGACGATCGGCGCGATGAAGAAGGGCGACACCGTGGTCACCGCGGGCGGGCTGGTCGGCAAGGTGGTGTCGGTCGACGAGACCTATGCCCAGGTCGAGATCGCGACCGGCGTGAAGGTGAAGGTGGTCAAGGCGACCATCGTCGAGGTCCAGCCGCTCGGCGGCGGCAAGCCCGCGAACGACTGAACCGATGCTAGATTTCCCGAAGTGGAAGGTGTGGGCGGTCTGGCTGTCGATCGTCGCCTGCTTCCTGCTCGCGGTCCCGAGCTTCGTGCCCGAGACGATGCGCGCGCGCTGGCCGGGCTGGGTGCCGCAGCCGGTGGTCAATCTCGGTCTCGATCTCGCCGGCGGCAGCTCGATCCTGCTCGAGGCTGACGTCGCCGATCTCGCGCGCACGCGGCTCGCCGCCAAGCGCGACGAGATCGAGACCGAGTTCCGCCGCCAGGATCCGCGCATCGACATCGGCGACATCTCGATGCGCGACGGCGCGATCAGCTTCATGGTCCGCGACGTGGCGCAGGTCGACGCGGCGCGCGAGCGGCTGCTGCAGCTCACCGGCAGCGGCGCGGGCATGACCGGCCAGCGCGAATGGACGATCGAGGTACGCGATTCGACGCGCTTCATCGTGACCCAGACCAATGCCGGGCTCGACCAGGCGGTCAAGCAGGCGATGGCCGACGCGCGCGAGGTCGTCGACCGCCGCATCAATGCGCTCGGCACGCTCGAGCCGACGATCGTGCTCGAGGGCCGCAACCGCATCCTCGTCGAAGTGCCGGGACTCAAGGACCCCGAGGCGCTCAAGCAGCTGCTCGGCAAGACCGCGCGGCTCGAGTTCAAGCTGGTCGACGTCACCGCCAACCCGGCGCAGATCGCCACGGGCAACGCGCCGATCGGCAGCGAGCTGCTCCCCTATCCCGACGCCCCCCCGGGCCTGTCCTATGTCGCCTATCCGACGCGCGAGGGGCAGAAGCCGATGATCGCGCTCAAGCGCCAGACGATCGTCAGCGGCGACCAGCTGATCGACGCCAAGCAGGAGTTCGACCAGAACCAGCAGGTCGTTGTCGGCTTCACCTTCGACGGGCAGGGCGGGCGCCGCTTCGCGCGCACCACGCAGGAGAATACCGGCAAGCCGTTCGCGATCATCGTCGACGGCCAGGTGATCTCCGCGCCCAACATCAACGAGCCGATCATGGGCGGCCGCGGCCAGATCTCGGGTGGCTTCACCGTCGAGAGCGCCAACGAGCTCGCGATCGCGCTGCGCTCGGGCAAGCTGCCGGTCGCCTTGAAGGTGGTCGAGGAGCGCACCGTCTCGGCCGAGCTCGGCCAGGATTCGATCGAGAAGGGCATCCTCGCCGGCGTGGTCGGCACGCTCGCGCTGATCCTCTTCATGCTGATCACCTATGTGCGGTTCGGGGTCTACACGACCTTCGCGCTGCTGGTGAACGCGGTGATGATCTTCGGCATCATGGCGTTCTTTGGGGCGACTCTGACCTTGCCCGGCATCGCCGGCTTCGTGCTGACGATCGGCGCGGCGGTCGACGCCAACGTGCTGATCAACGAGCGCATCCGCGAGGAGCAGCGCATCCGCAACCGCGCCGCGGTTCCCGCGGTCGAGTTCGGCTACAAGGAAGCCAGCCGCGCGATCTTCGACGCGAACATCACCAACGTCATCTCGGCGGCGATCATGTTCGTGTTCGGCTCGGGCCCGATCCGCGGCTTCGCGGTCGTGCTCGCGATCGGCATCGTCACTTCGGTCTTCACCGGCGTCACCTTCACCCGTCTGCTCGTCGCGGACTGGCTGAAGCGCAACCGCCCGAAGACGATCAACATTTAAAGGCCGCCGGCAAATGCGTCCGCTCAAGCTCGTTCCCGACAACACCAACATCCCGTTCCTCAAATGGCGGAACGTGGCGATGGCGCTGTCGCTGCTGCTTATCTTCGGCTCGATCGCGCTGTGCGTGGTCAAGGGGTTCAATCTCGGCATCGACTTCGTCGGCGGCCAGCAGACCCGAGTCACCTTCACCCAGCATGTCGATATCCAGACGCTACGTGAGCGGATCGAGGCGCTGGGTATCGGCGAAGCGACGATCCAGCAGGTTGGCGAGACCACTGAATATTCGATCCGCACGCCGCTGCCCGAGGGCGGCGAGGGGGCAGCGAACGCCGCGGCGAGCCGGACTCGCGCTGCGGTGCTGAAGGACTATCCGGGTGCCCAGGTCGGCGCGACGCAGAGCGTGTCGGGCAAGGTGTCGGAAGAGCTGTTCCGCAACGGCGCGATCAGCCTGAGCCTCGCGATGATCGCGATCGCGCTGTACATCTGGTTCCGCTTCGAATGGCAGTTCGGCGTCGGCGCGCTGTTCGCGCTGTTCCACGACGTCGCGCTGACCTTGGGCTTCTTCGCGCTGACCCAGCTGGAGTTCGACCTCAACATCGTCGCGGCGGTGCTGACGATCATCGGCTATTCCTTGAACGACACGATCGTCGTGTACGATCGTATCCGCGAGAATATGCGCAAATACCGCAAGATGGAGATGGAGGAACTGCTCAACCTCTCCATCAACGAGACGCTGTCGCGCACCGTGGTGACCTCGTTGTCGATCGGCATCGTGCTGGCGATCCTGCTGGTGCTGGGACCCGACGTGATCTTCGGCTTCACCGCGGCGATGCTGCTCGGCATTGTGATCGGCACCTTCTCGTCGGTCTATGTCTCGGCGGCGATCCTGCTGTGGCTCAAGCTGCGGCCCGACAGTTTCCTGCCCAAGGAAGTGAGCGGTCCGAAGGGCATCGAGGGCGCCGAGCGAGTCAGTTTCAAGGATATGCCCTGATGAAGATCGACCGGACCCGGATCGAGGGTCCGGTGGTGTCGGGCTTCTCGGGTGGCGGCTTCCGGGTCGACGACAATGTCTATCTGGGACTGCTAATCACCCCGGCGCGCGCCGAGAGCTGGACCCCGCCGCCGCTCGAGGCGCTGACGCCCGAGGCGTTCGCGCCGCTGGCGGCGATGGATCCGCAGCCCGAATTCCTGCTGCTCGGTACTGGCAGCACGCTGCGGCGTCCGCCGCCCGCACTGGAGGCGGCGTTACCCTTCGGCATCGAGGTGATGGACAGCCGCGCCGCGGCGCGCGCCTGGGGCGTGCTGCGTGCCGAGCTGCGCTGGATCGCGGCGGCGCTCTATCCGCTGGGCTGAGCCCGCGTCGCCACCAGCGCCGAAAGATGGTCGTATAGCGCGGCGGTATTCGCTTCCCAGGTGAAGTGGGCCGCGGTGGCGCGCACCGCCTCGCGCGGGGGCGGGGCGGCGAGCAGATCCCCGATCGCCGCGGCGAAGGCGCTGGCGTTGCGCGCGGCGATCCGGCCGGCGGCGGGCAAGGTCACCACCTCGGCCGCGCCGCCGGCATCGGGGATGACGATCGGCGTGCCGCTGGCGAGCGCTTCGACCCAGGCATTGGCGAGGCCCTCGGAGGAGGACGCCAGTGCCATTGCGTCGGCGGCGGCGAGCAGCGGCGGGAGCTCGCCATGGGCGACGCTGCCGAGCAGCTTCACCCGCGCGCCAAGGCCGAGCCGCGCGATCTGCGCGGCAAGCTTCTGACGCTCGGGTCCCTCGCCCGCAATCCGCAGCTTAACGCCGGGAAGCGCCGCCACGGCATCGATGACGACGTCGTGTCCCTTGCGCGGGATCAGCGCACCGACTGACACGACCAACGGTCCGTCGATGCCCAGCCGCGCCTTCTCCGCCGCCTGGTCGCGCGGGGCGAAGCGGGCAAGATCGACGCCGGTATGGTGGACGCGGATCCGCTCGGCCGGAATGCCCAGCGCGGCCATGTCGGCCTTCATCGCCTGCGACACGGCGAGCAGCCCGTCCGCGCTCTGCCCCGCCGTCGCGACTTGCCAGGCGGTGAGGGGACTTCGGCCCCAATGGTGGATGTCGGCGCCGCGCGCCTTGATCGACACCGGCACGCCGAAATAGCGCCCAAGCGCCACCGCGGCAGGCCCGTCGGGAAAGAAGAAGCTCGCGTCGATCACGTCGAATTCAAAATCGCGGCGGATGCGCGCCAGGAGCGGCAGCAGGGCGCGTGTGAGCATCGCGGCATGGAAGAGCCCGCGCGTGCCTGGAAGGTTGAGGAAGCGCGGGCGCCACGTCTCGACGCCCTTCCAGTCCTCATGGCGGGGCAGGGCGGCGAGCGGCGCATAATGGCCGCGGCGGCGGAGCGGCCAGGGCGGCAGGCCGAGCGGCGCGACCAGCTTGAGCTCGACATCGGGATGCGCAGCGAGACTCAGGGTCTGCCGCTCGACGAACACCCCGAAATTGGGGCGCGAAGCGTCGGGGAAGAGTGAGGAGAGAGTGAGCACGCGGAGCATCGTCCGCGTGCCTACACTCGGTGAGGTTAAAGTGCGATTAGGTCAGCGGCAGCGGATTTCGCCCGGGCGATCCGCGGTGCTGCCGATCGCCGCGCCACCGACGGCGCCCAGGATCGTGCCCAGCGTCTTCGAGCCGCCCGGCGCGAGGATGTTGCCCAGCAGGCCACCCGCGGCTGCGCCGACGATCAGGCCGGCCGAGCCGTCGCTGCGGCGGCAGTAATAACGGCCGTCGCGACCGCGGTAGATGCGATCTTCACGCGCCAGCCGGCGCTCCTCATAGCTGCCATCGCGATAATAGCGCGGCGCGTCCCAATAATCGTCGCTGGCGTAGCCGGGGCGGTCGTCATAGCCATAATTGGTGCACGCGCCGGTCACCGCCATTGCCGCTGCGCTCGCTGCGATCATCAACTTGTTCATCGGGCATCTCCTGCTGCGATGTCCCGCTCGTTTCTCCAACGAAACGGGGCGCGGAAGTATCCCTCCGCGCCCCCCAAATAGTTGTTTCCGCTTGGATCAGCGGCAGCGGCGGCGATCCCCGCTGCGCTCGATCTCGCGGCCCGCGACCGCACCCGCGGCGGCGCCGAGCAGCGTGCCGACCGTGCGGTCGCCGCGCGTATCGATCGTGCGGCCGACCAGCGCGCCGGCGACGCCGCCGACCACCAGACCGGTCGTGCCGTCGGACCTGCGGCAATAGCGGCGGCCGTCGCGGCCGCGCCACTCGCGATACGAATAACGCTTCTTCTGCACCCCGGCCTCGGCCTTCGAAGCCGGAAGAATGACGGCGGCGGGAACCGCCAGCGAAGCGGCGCCGAGCGCCAGCATCAGGTTACGCATTGTGATTACTCCATCTCTACCTGAAACCCTGTGCTCCCCAACGCGTCGGTCATCGCACCGGTTTCATGAACGTAACATTTCGTGCAGTTCATATGGCATGCAGGAAGCGAAATCCGTCATCGAGACCCTTGGCCTGGCCCCGCATCCGGAGGGCGGCTGGTACCGCGAGACGTGGCGTGCCGACGCGGGGCAGGGCGCGCGCTCGCCGGGGACGGCGATTCTCTATCTGCTCGAATCGGGCTGCCGCTCGCACTGGCATCGCGTCGATGCGGACGAATTGTGGCTGTGGCACGCGGGGGCGCCGCTCGACCTGCTGATCGCCGACGAAAAGGATGCGAATCCGGCACTTGTCTCCCTTGGCGGCGACGTGGCCGGCGGCTACAGGCCCCAGTCATTGGTGCCCGCGAATCGCTGGCAGGCCGCCGAAGCGCGGCATGGCTGGGCATTGGTGAGCTGCGTGGTCGTCCCCGGCTTCGACTTTGCCGGGTTCGAGCTTGCCCCGCCGGATTGGGCGCCGGCCACCCCTAATAACACCTGATCCCTCCCCGTTATCCACGTTATCAACAGGCAGTATCGCGTCGATTGCGGGTTTGCGCGACTCGGAAACGATGACAGCATCAGCCTTGTAAGCGGACGAAGACGCGGCGAGAAATCAAAGCGAAATCAGAAGTTTGCAACGGATCGACACGCATAGGTGCCTTCGGGAACTCGTGCATGACGATACGGGGACGCCACCCCGGGAAACGGCCCGTCCCGCTCGCGAGAGCGGGTGGGATGGAAACGAAACGGATCCGGTGTCCAAAACGTCTCTCCGATGCTTCGGCATGGGAAAGGCGGGCCGCCAGGGCGGGAAATGCTCCCCCGGAGCATGGACAAGCCAGGCGACCAAACGCGAAGCCGGCGCCTTCGGGCAAGGGCGGAGCGGGTTGTCAGGGCAGGCGGGTGCTTCGGCACCAGCCAGACCGGATGACCAAATGTTCGGGAAGTGGCTGCTCTTCGGAGCGAAACGGACCGGGCGGGCATCGAGACACGGCGATCCTTCGGGATCGGCAACTCTGGATGACCAACCCGCGAAGCCGATGCCGCAAGGCAAAGGTGGAGCAAAGGACATCGAGGTGGGAAGCTGATCCCTCGGGATCGCGCCCGCCCCGGTGACCGGCCGAGGGAAGACGTTCGTCAACCTCCGGCCAAACCGCTCTGGTCCGCAACCCTTGCCGGCGCGGATCGGGCATTGCCGCCGACGTGAAGGCGCGCGCAGCCCTTGTGGCGGGCGCGAAGTCCGAAAGTCAGGCGACACGGGGGGCTGGCGGAAACGCCGGCCCCCTTTTCCGTGCGCCTTTGCTCTGTTCTTTACGTTGTATCCTGCCGCTGCCGAGAAGTTGACGAAGTTACGCGGAATGCGATTCATTCTGTCAACTTCATCGTCTTCATATGGGCGGGGTGCGTTAACCAGGCGCTGATCGACGAGATCAAAGAGCGGCCGCTATGCAGCTGGTCGATGCAAGCAAACCAATTCCAACATTGCAAGCGGGTGTCAGCTATCGGGTGGATTGCTGCCGTTACGAGCTTGCGTGGAAAGCGTGCCACGCCGCTGCTTCGAGGCGCCCGTCACCGTTTGCTACCGTTTCTCCGCTCTCATCAGTCAAGACGAACGAGCGCTGGCTTCCGCCGATCGAAGCAGATCCATCCAGCGCGAGCAGAAGAGTGTAGAAAGTGTCCGTCAAAGCTGCGTCGATTGCTGCAAACACCTGTTGGCGCTGAGAGAGCGTAAGGTCCGCAGCTGCAAGGTGCGCCGCGGCGACCGTCTCACCAGATAAGTCTGTGAATGATGAAAGCAACGCATCCCGCTCCTTACGGCAAGCTGCTGCAAATTCCTTAGGCCCCACTCTCACCGCCTCCTCGCGTTGGCATAGTTACCGCGGGCAAGGTCATGAGCCAATGTCCGCAATGGGGTCGTTAGGGGCCTAAAGGCCGAGCAGGTCAGGCCAAAGATAGCCAACCACCAAGATTGCGACGAAAGCAAAAAGTGGCGCCGCGAGAACCCACCAGAGCCAAGTGGGCACAACATGAATCAGCCAATCGTAAACGAGATCGAACAGGCTCATGGTTCGAGCTTACCGGACTGATTAGTGACAGCAATGGGGTCGTTAGCCGACCGTCCGCTGTTGAAGCGGCGTCATCACCGCCAAACGGCTCAAAATGGGTGGGAAGCTGTCGCTCATTGGAACTCAGCGACGAGCTTCCACCGTTTCAAATTCGCGAAATGACGCAGTATCGGGCAAAGTGAATCCCCGGCGAGCATCAGGTTCGGCAAGTCCGGCATTGAAGTGCGTCGGCATCTTGGACCGGAGACAAGCGACAACCTCGCGATCCCTGACGGTGCTCCAACTCACAATGTGCGCGCTGTGCGACCAGTTGGTTGAGAGCATCGGGAAATTGGCCCCACACTGGCGAGCAATGTCGAGTAGATGAAGAAAGAACAGTCGGTCCGTTCCCTTGGGAACAGCGCCTCTCCCTTTAATTCGGCCCACTCCACCTCGCACGCCGTCAGGCAACTCGATCACCAGCAATTTGAGTCCCGTTGACGATTCGGCCGGTTGTGGCGCGGCGATGGAGGTGAAGGCCAGCAAGGCTGCAAAGAGTGACATTGCTGCGAACCCCTCCTGCCGTTTGAAATGAAACTCGCAGATGGCCGCTATGACCGCAATGGGGTCGTTTGCTGACGGTCCGCTGCTAGTCGGGCGTCGCCACCGCGGTACGGCGTCAAACGGGTGGGAATCTGCCGTTCAGTAGATGGGCTCATGTCGAACGCTGTCTCCTACATTTTGACCGCAAGCCCACAGGTCCAAAGCAGCGCGGCTGATTTTGTAGGTCGCGAAAGCCACAAAATAGCTTCTGTCGTCGAATGTGCCCGACGTGGAAGGCGCTAAGGTGAAGCGGCCTGCGGCAAGACCATCGATCCCGGCTTCTTGCACCTTTATATCGACAAGATTCCGGTCGATTTTTCCGTCGCGTGAACTGTAGCGATATTCGCGCCGCATAGTCGCTATCTCAGACAGGCAGGGATCGCTCGCCAGCTCCCTCTCGATATTCGCGACAAGTGCGGCAGGAGGGCCATCGTCCGTGGCTGTTATAAGCTTGTTGGTCGGCGCGGCGGAGCAGCTAGGCAATAAAAGAAGCGCGAATAGATGTCGGAAAGCCATTCGCGTCATCCGAGCAATGTACCGGGGATGTCAGTGTCTGCAATGGGGTCGTTAGCGGCCTGACCGATTTTGAGTGAAAAGCGGGCATCAGCCCTCTCCCCTTGGAGAGGTAGGGCCTACGCAGCAAAGCCGAGTGGGAGGGCGAGGACAAGCCAGCGTCGTGCCCACCGTCACCCTTCCGCGCCTCTCTCCCCATGGGTTCGGAGGCTAGTTTGCGACGCCGCTGTCTAGCGGTGGTCAGCAGCCGCCGCCGACCGCCTTCTTGACCTTGGCGAAGAAGCCGGTCGAGGCCGGGCATTCCTCGCCGGTCTCGAGCGTGCGGAACTCATCGAGCAGTTCGCGCTGGCGCGTCGAGAGCTTGGTCGGGATCTCGACCTCGAGCTTGACCACGAGGTCGCCCCGGCCGCGGCCCTGCAGCACCGGCATCCCGGCGCCGCGCTGACGCACCTCGCGGCCCGACTGGGTGCCGGGATTGATGCGAATGTTGTGCAGTTCGCCGTCGGGACCGGGAATCTCGATCTCCCCGCCCAGCGCCGCGGTGGTAAAGCTGATCGGCGCGCGCGCGTAGAGCGTCGTGCCTTCGCGCTCGAAGATCGCGTGCTTGGCGACGTGGAGGAAGATGTAGAGGTCGCCCGGCGGTGCGCCGCGCGCGCCGGCTTCGCCTTGGCCGGAGAGGCGGATGCGTGTGCCCTCGTCGACGCCCGGCGGCACGTTGACCGCGAGCGTCACGGTCTTGTCGGTGCGGCCCTCGCCGCGACAGTTGCGGCACGGATCGGTGATCGTCTGCCCCGCGCCGTGGCACGACGGGCAAGTCCGCTCGACCATGAAGAAGCCCTGCTGCGCGCGCACCTTGCCATGGCCGCGGCAGGTGCCGCAGGTCTTGGCCATGGTACCGGGCGAGGCGCCGGTGCCGCCGCACGGCTCGCAGATGCCCGAGACGTCGATCGTGATGTCGGTCTGCTTGCCGTGAAAGGCGTCCTCGAGAGTGATCTCCATGTCGTAGCGCAGGTCGGCGCCGCGCTGCTGGCGCGGGCCGCCGCGGCCGCCGCCCATGAATTCGCCGAACATCGATTCGAAGATGTCGGAAAAGGCGTCGAAGCCCGGGCCCTGGCCACCACCCATACCAGCGGGACCGGCATGGCCGAACCGGTCATAGGCGGCGCGCTTCTGCGGATCCTTGAGGCAGTCATAGGCTTCGTTTATCGCCTTGAACTTGGCCTCGTGATCCTTGCACCCGCCATTCTTGTCGGGGTGGAACTTGAGTGCGAGCTTGCGGAAGGCGGCCTTGATCGTGGCGTCGTCCGCGGTGCGCTCGACCTCGAGCAATTCGTAATAGTCAGTCTGGGTGGTCATTCACTCGGCCCCCGCCCATGCCCCCGCCATCCCCGAAATTCGAAAATGGCGGGGGCGAGCATAGCTTACGCCTTGTTGTCGTCCACCTCGGAGAATTCCGCGTCGACGACATCGTCACCGCCTTCATTCTCCGCCGGAGCCGCAGCCGAGGGCGAAGCCTCCGCCTGCTGCTGCTTCTCGTAGATCGCCTGGCCGAGCTTCATCGCCACCTGTGCGAGCGCCTGGCTCTTCTCGTTCATCGCGTCCGAATCGCCGCTCTCGACCGCGGCCTTGGCCTCGTTGATCGCCGCCTGGATCTCGCCCTTCAGCGCGTCGTCGACCTTATCGCCATTCTCCGCGAGCTGGCGCTCAGTGGTGTGAATGAGCGATTCGGCGTTGTTCTTCGCCTCGGCCGCGGCACGGCGCTTCTTGTCCTCCTCGGCGAAATTCTCGGCGTCGCGCACCATCTGATCGATGTCGGCGTCGCTGAGGCCGCCCGAGGCCTGGATGCGGATCTGCTGCTCCTTGCCGGTGCCCTTGTCCTTGGCCGAGACGTTGACGATGCCGTTGGCGTCGATGTCGAACGTCACCTCGATTTGGGGCACGCCGCGCGGTGCCGGGGGGATGCCGACCAGGTCGAACTGGCCGAGCAGCTTGTTGTCCGCCGCCATCTCGCGCTCGCCCTGGAAGACGCGGATCGTCACCGCCTGCTGATTGTCGTCAGCGGTGGAATAGACCTGTGACTTCTTGGTCGGGATGGTGGTGTTGCGGTCGATCATGCGCGTGAACACGCCGCCCAGCGTCTCAATGCCGAGGCTCAGCGGAGTCACGTCGAGCAGCAGCACGTCCTTGACGTCGCCTTGCAGCACGCCGGCCTGGATTGCCGCGCCGATCGCCACCACCTCGTCGGGGTTGACGCCGGTATGCGGCTCCTTGCCGAAGAAGTCCTTCACGACCTGGCGCACCTTGGGCATGCGCGTCATGCCGCCGACGAGCACGACCTCATCGATCGCGTTCGCCTTGACACCGGCATCCGCCATCGCCTTGCGGCACGGCTCGAGCGTGCGTGCGATCAGGTCGTCGACCAGGCGCTCGAGATCCGCGCGGCTGATCGTCTTGACGAGATGCTTGGGGCCGTTCTGGTCGGCGGTGATGAAGGGCAGGTTGACCTCGGTCGTCGCGGCGGACGAGAGCTCGATCTTCGCCTTCTCGGCGGCTTCCTTGAGCCGCTGCAGCGCGAGCTTGTCCTTGGTCAGGTCGATGCCCTCGGCCTTCTTGAAGTCGTCGGCCAGGAACTGCACGAGCTTCGAGTCGAAGTCCTCGCCGCCGAGGAAGGTGTCGCCGTTGGTGGCCTTCACCTCGAACACGCCGTCGCCGATCTCGAGGATCGAAATGTCGAAGGTGCCGCCGCCAAGGTCATAGACCGCGATCGTCTTGCCGTCGGTCTTCTCGAGGCCATAGGCGAGCGCCGCGGCGGTCGGTTCGTTGATGATGCGCAGCACCTCGAGGCCTGCGATCTTGCCGGCGTCCTTCGTCGCCTGGCGCTGGGCGTCGTTGAAATAGGCGGGGACGGTGATCACCGCCTGGGTGACGGTCTCGCCCAGATACGATTCCGCGGTTTCCTTCATCTTCTGCAGGATGAAGGCGCTGATCTGGCTCGGCGAATAATCCTCGCCGCCGGCCTTGACCCATGCGTCGCCATTGGCGCCCTTCACGATCGTGTAGGGGACCAGCTCGGTGTCCTTCTTGGTGATGGGATCGTCGAAGCGACGGCCGATCAGGCGCTTGACCGCGAAGACGGTGTTGTCGGGGTTCGTGACCGCCTGGCGCTTGGCCGGCTGGCCGATCAGTCGCTCGCCGTCCTTGGCGAAGGCGACGATGGAGGGCGTCGTTCGCGCGCCTTCCGCATTCTCGATCACCTTGGGCTTGCCGCCCTCCATCACTGCCACGCAGCTGTTGGTCGTGCCGAGATCGATTCCGATAACCTTACCCATGAGTCCTCTATTGGCCCCCGTGCTATTCAAAAGTTTCAACGACTTACCGAATCCCTGAAACGGCAATTCGGCTGTTACATGCCGCGATATAGGTGGGCCGCGCCTTGCCGCAAGATAATGCGGCGAATAGGAAATCCGGCGGGTTTCCCGAATCGGGAGGAGAAGGCGTGATGCGGGCGGTTTTCGGCGTGATTCTGGCGAGCGCGGCGCTGGCCGCCACGACCTTGGCCGGATGCCAGCAGGCGGAGCTGGGTGCGGAGAATGCCTGGGTGCGCCTGCCCGCGGTACAGGGGCGGCCGGGCGCGGCCTATTTCACGGTGAAGGGCGGGACGCAGGCGACCAGCCTGGTCGCCGTATCGAGCCCGGCGGCGATCCGCGCCGAGATCCACGAGATGAAACACGACGGCAAGATGATGACGATGGCGCCGGTCAAGGACGTCGCGATCGCCGCGGGGGAGCGTGTCGAATTCAAGCCCGGCGGCAAGCATGTCATGCTCTACGACCTCTCGCCAGAGGTCCGCGCGGGCGGCACCGTGCCGCTGCGCCTCGCCTTTGCCGACGGCAAGACGATCGAGGTGAAAGCAGAGGTCCGCGCGGCGGGCGACGCGCACGACTCGCACTAGGAGGCTTCAGGGGCTGGTGGCGGTCGCCGCGCCGGCCCCAACGAAGCGCGGCGTGAAGTCGCGCACCGTTCCGACGAAGATCCCCGCCTTGACCGCGGGATCGGCCGCGACGATCGCATCCGCGGCCGCCTGGTCGGCGGCGTGGATCAGGATCAGCCCGCCATCGGGTCCCAGCGGGCCGGCATAGACGATGTCGCCGCGCGCATGCAGCGCCTTCACATAGAAGAAATGGTCGCGCAGGCCCTGGTCCTTCATCGGCACGCCGGGCTTCCACGCCGGCCCGGCGCGATAGACGATCGCGAACATGGGCCGGGCGGCGTCTTGCCGCGCGGCCGGTTCCTGCCGCGCCTGCGGCGCCGCGCTGGTACCCGCCATCGCCGCTGCGGCGATCACGGCGATTCCCGCCAATCTCGTCAGCTTGTGCATCCCGCCCTCCCTTTGCTTCAGAGTGAAGACCATGCCCGACGCGTCAAGCCGTAACGGGCGAGCCGGCCTGCCCGAAAGGACGAGCCCGAATTGGGGTAGGGCCAGGAAAGCCAATCATTTACCAAGATATGAGAATCCAACCATATGAAAGGCTCGCGATCATGGTCGCCGCGTTGCTTGCGACCGACCTCGCCCGGTTCCGGGGCGCCTACACCGTCGAGGCCTGGCGGCTGGCGCGGTCGGAGATGCAGGCAATCCGCGATTTCGCGGACGAGCACACCCGGCTGATGCCGCACGACTGAAGCGCGCGTGCCGCACGCGTCGCGCGTGACCTGCGCCGCGCGACGCCCTATGTGCGGTCGGACCGATGACCGCGCACGCCACCCGCCCGCTCACGCCCGGAGAAATCGCGCTGGCTCGCAGCGTGTTCGGCGATTCGATCGATTATTCGCGCGCGGGGATCGCGAACCGCAAATGGATCTTCTTCCAGCCGCGCAACGTCGCGATGGCGCCGCTCGGGTGCATCCATTTCCACCCCAAGGGGGACAATTACCGTGACGATTTCGCGGCGGCCTCGCTCGCGCTGCAGGGCCTGTTCATCCATGAGATGGTGCATGTCTGGCAGCACCAGAAGGGCATCTTCCTGCCGCTGCGGCGCCATCCGTTCTGCCGCTACGGCTACAGCCTGAAGCCGGGCTGGCGGCTCGAGCGCTACGGGCTGGAGCAGCAGGCGGAGATCGTCCGCCACGTCTTCATGCTGCGCCATGGCGCGCTGCTGCCCGGCGCGCCGCCGCTCGAACAATATCGCGGAATCCTGCCCTTCACCGGTATCGAGGTGACCAATGTCTGAGTTCCCTTCGCTGCGTGCGGCCGCCATTCTCGCATTGCTGGCGGCGCCGGCTGCTGCGCAGACCGATGCCTATGCGCCAGGCCGCGAGGTGGTCGCCGACCTTAGTCGCATCGTCACCCCGAACGGCGTACAGGAGACGTTCGAGGTGACGCTCGGCGGGGCGCGGCAGGTGGTCAACGTACGCGGCGCGGATCGCGCCAACCCGATCCTGCTGTTCATCCATGGCGGGCCCGGCGCGGTCGAGATGCCGATCGCGTGGAGCTTCCAACGGCCGTGGGAGGATTATTTCACCGTCGTGCAATGGGACCAGCGCGGGGCGGGGCGGTCCTATCTGCTCGAGGATCCGGCGAGGCTTGCGCCGACGCTGACGTTCGAGCGCTATCGCGACGATGCGATCGAACTGATCGAGGCGCTGCGCAAGCGCTATGGCAAGCGCAGGGTCGTGGTGCTCGGCCATAGCTGGGGCAGCACCGTGGGCCTGGCGGTGGCAGCGAAGCGGCCGGACCTGCTCCATGCCTATGTCGGCATGGGCCAGGCGATCGACTGGCGCGACAACGAGCGCGCCGGCATGGCCTGGACGATCGCCCAAGCGAAGCAGCGCGGCGACGTTGAGGCGGTAAGGGCGATCGAGGCGCTCAGGCCCTATCCCGACGGCGGCAGCTTCACGATCGACCAGGCCGATGGCTGGCGCAAATATGCGATCCGCTATGGCTCGCTTGCGGCCTATCGCAAGGACGCCAACTTCTACCTGCGCGCGCCGCGGCTCTCGCCCGAATATACGCCCGCCGACGTCAAGGCGTGGGGCGACGGCAGCCTGTTCACCGTCAAGACGCTATGGCCGCGGCTCGCCGGTGTGGGTTTCAACCAAGTCCACCGGATCGACACGCCGGTGATCTTCTTCCTCGGGCGCCATGACCAGACCACGCCGTCACAGCTCGCTGATGCCTGGCTCAAGCGGGTTGCGGCGCCGCGCAAGCGAGTCGTATGGTTCGAGCATTCCTCCCACCTGCCGATGGTCGAGGAGCCTGGGCGGACCTTCGCAGCGTTGCTTCAGCATGTGCTGCCGCTGGCGAAGGAGGACGCGAGAAAGTGATGGCGAGCTGAGGGCTTGCTGCTAGTTTCCCGCGAAACGAAAAGGGGAAGCCTCCATGCGCCGTATCGCCGCCGTCACCGCCCTGTTGCTTGCCGCGACGCCACTCGCCGCACAGACCGTGGTGCCGGCGCCCAGGGTCAAGTTCATCCATGCCGGGGCGCTGCTGGCGAAGCCGGGCGAGGCACCGCGCGGGCCGAGCACGATCGTCGTTCGGAACGGCAAGGTGGCCGAAGTACGCGATGGCTTCGCGGCGCCCGAGGCGGGCGCGGAGCTGATCGACCTCAAGGACCGCTTCGTGCTGCCCGGGCTGGTCGACATGCACGTCCATCTCTGGGGCATCGGCGGCGATCCGCTGCGCGAGCGGCTGACCGCGCTCAACCGCGATGACGCCGACGACATGATGTACGCCGTCGCCAACGCGCGCGTGACGCTCGACGCAGGCTTCACCACGGTGCGCGACCTCGGCGGTAATGCGCGCGGGATGCGGGCGCTGCGCGAGGGAGTGGAGCGCGGCGCGATCGCCGGGCCGACGATCGTGAATGCCGGCACCGCGATCTCGGTCTCGGGCGGGCATGCCGACGGCACCAACGGCGTCGCCGCCGAATTCGCCGACGCGCTCCATCAGCATCAGATCAACACCTGCGACGGTCCCGACGACTGCCGACGTGCGGTGCGCCAGCAGGTCGCACTGGGCGCGCAGGTGATCAAGTACATGTCCACCGGCGGGGTGCTCTCCAACGTCTCGGGCGGGCTCGGCCGGGCGATGACCGATGAGGAGATGAAGGCGATCGTCGACACCGCGCACGGCCTTGGCCGCAAGGTCGCGACCCACAGCCATGCCGCGGCAGGGACCAAGGCGGCGATCGCGGCGGGTGTCGACACGATCGATCACGGCACCTTCCTCGACGACGAGGCGATTCGGATGATGAAGGCCAGCGGCACCTGGCTCGTCCCGACGATGATGGCGCCCGCCGCCGCGCTCGAGTTCGCGCGTGCGGGCCTGCTCCCGCCCGCGACGATCCCCAAGGCCGAGGAAGCCGCGGCCGCCGCCTTCACCAGCCACTCCGAGGCGTTCGCCGCGGGCGTCAAGGTCGCCTACGGCACCGACACCGGCGTGTCGAAGCATGGCGACAATGCCAAGGAGTTTGCGCTGATGGTCAAGGCCGGGATGACGCCCGCGCAGGCGCTCAGGGCGGCGACAATCAATGCGGCTGAGGCGCTCGGGCGCTCGTCGGCGATCGGGACGATCGAACCGGGCAAGGACGCCGACATCATCGCGGTCGCGGGCAGCCCGCTGGAGGACGTGACGCGGATGGAGAGGGTCGAGTTCGTGATGCGCCACGGCGTGGTCCACAAGGCGAGCGGCAAGCGGCAAGGCTTCCCCGCCGACTGATGCGCACGCGCGACGAACTCGCCGCGGACTTGCGTGCGCTCGGCCTTGCGGAAGGCGACCTGGTGATGGTCCACGCGGCGCTGCGCCGTATCGGACCGGTGCTGGGGCAGGGCGATTCGGTGATCGGCGCGTTGCGCGATGCCGTTGGCGAAGGCGGGACGATCGCCGCCTATGCCGATTGGGAAGCCGATTACGAGGATCTGCTCGACGCGCATGGCCGCGTGCCGATGTGGTGGAAGCCGCACGTGCCGCCGTTCGACCGCGAGGGGTCGCGCGCGGTTCGCGACAATGGCCTCTTCCCCGAATTGCTGCGCACGATCCGCGGCACGGTGGCGAGCGCCAATCCCGGCGCGCGCATCGTGGCGATCGGCGCACGGGCAGCGTGGCTGACCGCCGACCATGCGCTCGACTATGGCTATGGCCCCGGCTCGCCCTTCGCGAAGCTCGCGGAGGCGGGCGGCAAGGTGCTGATGCTGGGCGCGCCGCTCGATACGATGACGCTGATCCATCATGCCGAGCATCTCGCGGACATTCCCAAGCGGGTGATCCGCAAGGAGGTGCCATTCGCGGCGCACGGCGGGATCGAGTGGCGCACGATCGAGGAGTTCGATACCGCCGACCCGCCCGAGGGTTTTGCCGAGGATTATTTCGGGACGGTGGTGGAGGGGTTTCTCGCGACCGGCCGGGGTGTGCGTGGCAAGGTCGGGGACGCCGATAGCGTGCTGGTCGACGCGGCGCCGATGCTGGCCTTCGCGATCGAATGGATCGAGCGCAACGCGCCTAGAGCGTGACCAGCCGGTCCCCGCCAAGGCCGGCGAGCAGTGAGACGAGACCGCCCGGCTCGACCCCGGCGGACAGGGTGTCGAAGGCGATGCCGGCGGCGGCGAGGCCGGTCTGGCAGCCGATCAGAGTGACGCCGATCGCCAGCGCTTCGTCGAGAAGCTGGGCGCGGCTCGCCAGGCCCGCTTCGGCGCGCAGGGCATCGTCCGCGTCCGCGCCGGGCACGAGCAGGGTCGCCGCGGCCTCATGGCAATAGAGCCGTGCGGCGCCCCCTAGTGCCGCATGTGCGCAGGCGAGCGACAATGCCGCGCGGAAGCGCTCGACATCGCCGGTGGCGGCGACGATCGTCAGACCCCGCATGCCGGACATCCGGGATCCTTGGGCAAGGTCAGCGTGCGGAAGCGCAGCGCCAGCGTGTCGGCGAGCAGCAGCTTGCCCGCGCTGTCCTCGCCGAAGGGCACGATCGAGCGGATCACCTCGAGCGCGGCGAGGCTGCCGAGCACGCCGGTAAGCGCGCCGAGCACGCCCTGCTCGGCGCAGTTGATTCCGGGCGTCTCGGGATCGCCGCCGGTGAAGCAGCGGTAGCAGGGCTTGTCCGCCTCCCATCCGCGGAACACGCCGAGCTGGCCCTCGAACTCGCCCACCGCGGCGCTCACCAGCGGCACGCGATGGCGCAGCGCAGCGTCGGCGACGAGCAGGCGAGTGGCGAAATTGTCGGTGCCGTCGAGGACAACGTCATAGTCCCGGACGAAATCCACATTTTGTGGCTCGATGCGGTCGAGCACAGCGTGAACTTCGATATGAGGATTGATCGCGTGCGCCCGAGCCTTGGCGGCCGAGACCTTTCGCTGCCCGATATCGGCAACGGTGAAGAGCGTCTGTCGCTGGAGGTTGGAAAGATCGACTCGATCATCATCGATGATCCAGATCGCGCCCACGCCCGCCGCCGCCAGATACTGGATCGCGGGAGACCCGATCCCGCCCGCGCCGATCACCAGCACCCGCGCCGCCTTGAGCCGCATCTGGCCCGCGCCGCCGATCTCCTTGAGCACGATGTGGCGCGCGTAGCGTTCGAGCTCCTGGTCGGTAAGGCTCATTTCTTCCAGACGAAGGTCACGGTCGCGCGATACCATTGCTCGGCCCCGCTGCCGCGCGCGGTCAGGTTGTTGCGCGCGAAGCTGGTGACCAGCCCGGCTGCATATTGCTCGACCACGTTGCAGCCGATCGAGCGGGGGATCGACGCCCGCACGCCGTCTTCTGGATGGACGAGCACCGCCACCTCGACCCGCATCGCCGGCCGTCCGTCGACCAGCCGCCGCTCCCGGCACTTGCGCGCGCGCACCTGGCCCTGGACATAAGTGTGCATCGCCGCGGTCATCTGCGGCGGCTGGCGATAGGGCAGGTCGGGCAGCGTGGTCCAGTCGATGCCTGTGCCCTGGCCGCTCGCGGGCGGCGCTGGCGTCTGCGTCGGCGCGGCAGGCGGAGCCTGCTGCCCCGCGGCGGCGAGGGCAAGGATCAAGGCGAGCAACTCCGGCATCACCGACCCGTCGATCCGAAACCGCCGGCGCCGCGCAGCGTGTCGTCGAGCGCCACGACTTCCTCGAACACCGCGCGCTGGACCGGCGCGGCGACGAGTTGCGCGATCCGCTCGCCCCGGGCGATCGGGAAAGGCTCGCTGCCGAGATTGGCGAGGATCACCTTGACCTCGCCGCGATAGTCGCTGTCGATCGTGCCCGGCGTGTTGAGGCAGGTGATGCCATGTTTGAGCGCAAGCCCCGAGCGCGGGCGCACCTGCACCTCATAGCCGTCGGGAATGGCGATCGCGAAGCCGGTGGCGACGGCGTGGCGTGCGCCGGCCGCGAGGATCAGGTCCTCGGCCGCGACGACGTCCATCCCTGCCGCTCCGGCCGTCGCATAGGCCGGCAGCGGCAGTCCCGCGCCGTGGGGCAGCCGTGTCAGGCGGATGGTGATCGGTGCGCTCATTGCGGCTTCCGGGGCAGCGCCGAGGCCAGCCGCCGCGTCGCCTCGATCACCTGCGGATCGTCGAGGATCTGGCTGCCCTGGTCGGGCAGGATGCGGAAATCGGTGGCGATGCCGCGCAGGCTCAGCGCTTCGGCATAGGAACGCGCGAAGCGGGCGGGCACGGTCTTGTCGTCGGCGCCGCTGATCAGCGCCGCGCGCAATGTCGGTGCGATACCGCCGGCGGTCTGCAACGGATCGAGACTGTCGATCTTGGCCCGCCACGGATCGGCCGGCTTCTCGCGTCCCGCCATGTAGCGGCGCCACTCGGGCAGCGCGCAGGGGCAGGAGACGAGCACCATGCCGTCGATCAGATTGGGCCGCAGCCCGGCGAGGTTGGCGACGACCGCCGCGCCGCCGCCTTCGCCAATCGCGATCACGCGGGCGCGGCGGTAGCGGTTGCGCAGCGCGGCGATGGTATCGCCGACCACCGCGATGCGGTCGGAGGTATAGTCGTCCCCGGCGCCGGCCCCGCGCGTCCCCGGGGACTGGTTGCCCGCACCGTCGGCATAGCCCGGGCGCAGCAGCCGCACGACCGCGCTTTCCGGCTCCGTCGCCGCGAGCGACTTGGCGAAGCCGCTGATGTCGATCTCGGTGCCCGCGGCGCCATCGCCATGGACGACGACGAACAAGGTCTCGATGCCGCGCTGCGGCTTCCCGACGGTCTCGGTGAACAGCGGCGGCGCGGCCGGGCTCGGCGCGGGCTTGTCGCCGGTCGAGGCGCACGCCGCGAGCAGCAGCGGAAGGAAGATCAGGCTAGAGCGCATCGGCGATCCGCTCCGCGAGGCGGCGGGCGACATCCTGCTTGGACAGGCGTTCCCAGCTCTCGGTACGCCCGGAGGTGACAAGGTGGATGGTGTTCGCATCTCCACCCATCACATCGCCGGAAACGTCGTTGGCGACAATCCAGTCCGCGCCCTTGCGAGTCCGTTTCGCGGTGGCGTGTTCGACCACCCGTTCGGTTTCGGCGGCGAAACCAACGACGAGTTTCGGGCGATGCGGGCTTTGCGCGAGCGTGGCAAGGATGTCCGGGTTCTCGGTGAGCGTGAGTGCAGGCGCGGTTTCGCCCTTCTTGATCTTCTGTTCCGCCGCATCGGCGGTGCGCCAGTCGGCGACCGCGGCGACCATCACCGCCGCGTCGGCGGGGAGCGCGGCATCGACCGCCGCCGCCATCTCGCGCGCAGTCTCGACATCGACGCGATCGACGCGCGGCGGGGTGGGCAGGGTGACCGGGCCGGCGACCAACGTCACCCGCGCGCCGAGCTCGGCGAGCGCGGCGGCGATCTCGAACCCCTGTTTCCCCGAGGAGCGGTTGGCGATGTAGCGCACCGGATCGATCGGCTCGTGCGTCGGACCCGCGGTGACGAGGATGTGCTTGCCCGCGAGCCGTCCAGCGCGGGGCGCCAGCGCCGCCTCGATCGCCTCGAGAATCGCTTGTGGCTCGGGCAGGCGGCCGGGACCGAACTCGCCGCACGCCATCGGACCCTCGTCGGGCTCCATCACCGTCACACCGTCGGCACGCAGCTGCGCGACGTTCCGGACGGTTGCGGCGTGCTGCCACATGCGCACGTTCATCGCCGGCGCCGCCAGCACCGGCTTGTCGGTAGCGAGCAGCAAGGTAGTCGCGAGATCCTCGGCCTGTCCCCCCGCCATCTTGGCGAGCAGGTCGGCGGTGGCGGGCGCCACGACGACGAGATCGGCATTCCGGCTCAATTGGATATGTCCCATCTCGGCCTCGTCCTTGAGGTCCCACAGGGTCGTGAACACCTGGTTCTCGGACAGGGCGGCGAGGGTCATCGGCGTCACGAAATGCTGTCCCCCAGCCGTGAGCACGCAGGTCACGCCGATCCCGGCCTTGCGCGCGAGCCGGATCAGCTCGCACGCCTTGTATGCCGCGATGCCGCCGCCGACGATCAGGAGGATGCGCTTCATCGTTCGACCCTGTGCACCCGCACACGGCGCGTGTCGAGGGCGCGGCTCGTCAGATCGCGCAGCCCGTCGGGGACGAAGGCCAACCCCGCGAGGAAGGCGGGCGCGATCAGCAGGCCCCAATAGAAGGTGTCGAGCCGAGCGAAGAGGCTGATCACCATGGCATAGGCGGCAAAGGTCGCGACGGCGCGCAGCGCGAGCGGATCGCGCCAGCTCGCCCAGCCGAACAGCGCGAGCGCGACGAGCAACGCCGCCGCAACCGCCGGCAAAAGCTGGAGTCCGGTCGCGAGCGACATCGCCCGCACGAACAGCCCGAAGCCATGCATCCCGGTCCAGCCCGGCGAGGCGGCGTCGAGCACGCCGGTGACGCCATGGACCGCGACCGCATGCGCCGCGAGTACGCCCGCGAACACGCCAAGCGCCACGATCCAGGCGATCGCCTCGCGCCGCTGCCCTTCGGCGAAGGCCAGTCCGGCCATGACGAGGACGTAGAGCGCCGCGGTCTCGCGTACCAGCATCGCAATCAGCGCGATCGACGCCGCCTCGACCCATTGCCCGGGGCGGCGCAGTGCAAGGCTCAATGCGACGAGCAGACCGGCCCAGATCTCGTGGAACGCGATCAGCGCCGGCTGAACGAAGGCGAGCATGCCCGCGGCGAGCAGGAACAGCACGAAGAGGCGCGGGGCAAGGCCGGGCAGCGCCTCGGCAAGCCGTCGATACCAGGCGAAACCGGTCACGGCGGCAAGAGCGTAGAGCAGCGCGAGCGTGACCCCCGGCGGCAGCGCGGCCTGGACCACCGCGAGGCCGGGCAGGCGGAAGGTCAGGAACGGGCGCAGCGGGTAGCTGCCCGCGCGCAACGCGTCGGCGGCGGCGCGGTAATAGTCCTGGCCATGCGTGACTGCAGCGACGATCCCCTCATAGAGCGCGACATCGGTCTGGCGGTCGCCCCCCGCGCCGGCGGCGTCGGGCGCCGGCTGCGGCACGCCGAGCGCGGTGAGCGAGGCGAGCAGCAGCACAGCGAGCACGCCGAGCACGATCCGCGCCCGCGTCCGGGGAAGCGCGGCGAAGCGGCTGGGGAGCGCGAGCCAGAGCGGGGAGCGGGTCATCCGGGCGGTCTTCTACCGCGGCCGATCGCTGCTGTCAGGTGAGCAGCAAGGTCGCGGCGACGCCCGCGCCCGCGGCGAGCAGCGCCACCACGCCATAGCGCCAGCCGCCGACGCGGACCACCTCGATCTCGCGCAGCGGCGGGGCCGGGGGCGCGCCGCCGGGATCGGGGAAGTGCCGCTCGATGTTGCGGATCAGCCGGGGCAGCCGGGCAAGGGTCTTGAGGTCCTCGGACAAGCGGTCGGCGATGAACGCCTCGGGCCCCAGCTCGGTGCGGATCCATTCGCGCACGAAGGGCGCGGCGGAGTCCCACAAATTAATGTCGGGGTGGAGCCGCGTCGCGACGCCCTCGACCATCACCATCGTCTTCTGCAGCAGCAGCAGATGCGGCTGAGTCTGCATGTCGAAGTCGCGCGTGATGTTGAACAGCGAATCGAGCATCATCCCGACCGACATGTCCTTGACCGGCAGCCCGCGCATCGGCTCGCCCACCGCGCGCAGGGCGGTCGCGAACTCGGCGACATTGTGGTGCGGGGGGACATAGCCCGCCTCGAAATGGATCTCGGCGACGCGGCGGTAATTGCCGGTGATCAGGCCGTAGAGAATCTCGGCGAGCCACACCCGCGCGCGGCGGTCGATCCGGCCCATGATGCCGAAGTCGATCGCGGCGATGCGGTTGCCGGGCAGGGCGAAGAGATTGCCCTGATGCATGTCGGCGTGGAAGAAGCCTTCCGAGATCGCCTGGCGCAGGAATGCGCGGACCAGCGTGTCCGCGAGCTTCTGGGTATCGTAGCCGGCGGCGATCAGCGCCTCGCGGTTCGACAGCTTGATCCCGTCGACCCATTCGAGGGTAAGCACCTTGCCGGTGGTGCGCTGCCAGTCGATCGCGGGGACGGTGAAATCGGGCTCGGCCTCCATCGACTCCGACAGCTCGGAGGCCGAGGCGGCTTCGCGGCGCAGGTCGAGCTCGCGCGCGGTCCAGCGCTTGAACGTCTCGATGACCAGCCGGGGACGCAACCGCGCGGCCTCGCCGCCAAGCGCCTCGAGCTGCGCGGCCGCCCATTCATAGGTGTCGATCGCCTTGGCGAACTCAGCCTCGATCCCCGGCCGCAGCACCTTGACCGCGACCTGGCGGCCGTCGGCCGTGGTCGCGCGATGGACCTGCGCGATCGAGGCGGCGCCGATCGGGACCTCCTCGATTTCCGCGAACAGCGTCTCGACGGGCCGCTCGAAGCTCGTCTCGATCGCGCGCTTGATCACTGGGAAAGGGACGGGCGGGAGCGCGTCCTGCAGCCGCATCAGGTCGTGCGCCGCGGCTTCGCCGATCAGGTCGGCACGAGTCGCCAGCGTTTGCCCCAGCTTGATCGCGGCGGGACCGATTGCCTGCAGCGCGTCGGCATAGCGCGGCGTTTCAGGCACGCGCGCGCCGAAGCGGGCGAGCCTGGCGAGGCGGCGCACCGGGCGCGGCGTGTTGCGGTCGCGCTCGATCCCCCGTAGCGCCCCGTGGCGCGCGAGGATCCGGCCCCATTTGAGGAGACGGAAGAGATGGACGGCGGGAGCGGTCAAATCTTCCAGCCGCTATGGATCGCCACCAGGCCGCCCAGCATCGGCTCGACACGGGCCTGCACGAAGCCGGCCTCTTCGATCATGCGCTTGAAGCTCGGCATGTCGGGGAAACGGCGGATCGATTCGATCAGGTAGCGATAGCTGTCCTCGTCATTGGCGAGCAGCTTGCCGAGCTTGGGCACGACATGGTGCGAATAGGCGTCGTAGACGTCCGAGAAGCCCGGCCAGACGGTGGTCGAGAATTCGAGCACGAAGAACCGCCCGCCCCGCTTGAGTACGCGATGCGCCTCGCGCAGCGCCTTGGGGATGTCGGTCACGTTCCGGATGCCGAAGGCGATGGTGTAGGCGTCGAAGAAGCGGTCGGGGAACTGGAGCGTCTCGGCATTCGCCTCGGTCCAGACAAGGCCGTCGATGCCGCGCTTGGCGGCGCGGTCGATGCCGACCGCGAGCATGTCCGGGTTGATGTCGGCGACGGTGATCGCCGCGCCCGATTCGGCCATGCGGAAGGCGATGTCCCCGGTGCCCCCGGCCATGTCGAGGATCGTCTCGCCCTCGCGCGGCTTCACCCGGCGGACGAACACGTCCTTCCACACACGGTGCAGCCCGCCCGACATCGCGTCGTTCATCAGGTCGTAGCTGGAGGCGACGCTGGAGAACACCCCGCCGACGCGGCGGGTCTTCTCGTCGGGGGCGACGTCTTCATAGCCGAAGGAGACGGTGTCGGAAGCAATGCTCATGGGCGTGCGCTCTAGCCGTGTCTTACGTGTTCGTCATCCCCGCGCTAGGGGGTGGGGATGCCTGAGCTTCCCGAAGTCGAGACGACCGTGCGCGGTCTCGCCCCCGTGCTGGAAGGGCGGCGCATCCGCCGCGTGCAGCTGCGCCGGCCCGACTTGCGCCGCCCGATGCCGCAGGACCTGGGGCAAAGGCTCACCGGCGCGACCGTCACCGCGCTCGGCCGGCGCGCCAAATATGGGCTGATCGACACCGATCGCGGCGATACGATGATCTTCCACCTCGGCATGTCCGGGCGCTGGCGGGTCGATCCGACCGAGCTGCTGCCGCACGACCATCTGATCCTCGAAACCGAAGAGGGGCGGGTGATCGCGCTCAACGATCCGCGGCGCTTCGGTTCGGTCGATCTCGTGCCGACGACGGAGGTTGGCGAATGGCCCGCCTTCAAGGCGCTCGGGCCGGAACCGCTCGGCCCGCATTTCACCGCGGACCATCTGAAGGCGATGCTCGCCGGGCGAGTCGCGTCGATCAAGCTGCTGCTGCTCGACCAGCGCATCGTCGCGGGACTCGGTAACATCTATGTCTGCGAAGCGCTGTACGAATCACGAATTTCGCCCAAGCGGGCCGGGGGATCGGTTTCGAAGCCGCGGCTGGCACGGCTGGTCGCGGCAGTGCACGAGGTGCTCGACGCCGCGATCGAGGCCGGCGGATCAAGCCTGCGCGACTATGCCCGGCCCGATGGCGAGCTCGGCTATTTCTCGAAACAGTTCAAGGTCTATGGCCGCGAGGGCGAGCCGTGCGAGTGCGGTGGCACGGTGGCGCGCTACACCGAGGGCGGCCGTTCGACCTTCTGGTGCCCGAAATGCCAGCGTTAGGTTGACCGAATCGTCATCCCTCGCTAAGGGGCGCGCTTTCCCGAGGCGGGGACACTGGTTCCGCGCCTCTTTTCGCATCGAAAACAGGAACGAGACTACATGGCGAACACGCCGCAAGCCAAGAAGCGCATCCGCCGCAACGCCCGCCGCGCCGACGTCAACGGCGCGCGCGTCAGCCGCATCCGCACCTTCGTCAAGAAGGCGGAGAGCGCGCTCGAGTCGGGCGACAAGTCGGCGGCCGAGTCGGCGCTGAAGGCGATGCAGCCGGAACTGGCGCGCGGCGTGGCCAAGGGCGTGCTGCACAAGAACACCGCCGCGCGGAAGTTTTCGCGCCTGACGAAGCGCCTCGCCGCGCTCGCCTGATCCACGCGATTCCAAAGATTTACCAGCCCCGCCGGGACGCCCCGGCGGGGTTTTTCTTGTGCGTTCAAGAACTTGGCGAACAAGTCCGGTGCTAAGCCGCAGAATTGCGCGAGTCGCGTCGTCACGCTATTGTAACGTTGCAGAATTCGCGAATAATTACCGCAACTTGATGCTTGAATCGCGGATTTCCGGGCACGAGACGAGTCAAGCCTACTTATTTCAGATTCTTTACACGTCGCCCTCTTGATCGACTCGAAAAATGGTCCCTAAAACGACCTTCCGCCGCGACGTTCTCGCGGCGATTCAGCGAAGGTCACGGGCCAGTGCGGATGCGATTCCGGCTGCGGCGATCTTTTGCCTGAGCGAAATCAGCGTGCGGAAGGGGGCGCTTTCCGCATGGGGGAAGGCTGTGCCCGCACGCGGGCGATGACGAGAGGGGCGTGAAGGATGGATCAAGCCAAGGCCTGGACACGCGTGCGCGGCAATCTGCGGCTTTCCGCAGGCCAGCGGCTGTTCGACCAGTGGCTGAAGCCCATCGTCCTGATCGACAGCGACGACGCCGAGACCGTGCGCCTCGGCCTGCCCTCGCCGTTCATGACCAACTGGGTGAAGGGCCATTATGCCGAGCGGCTGCTGATGGAATTCCGCGCGCTGCTGGCCAATGTACGGACCGTTTCGATCGAGACGCTGCCGCGCGAGACTCGCGAGCTCGTGCCCGAAGCCGAATCGCCCGTCGCCATCGCGCCGGTTGCGGCTGCCGCGCCCAAGGCCGCGGCGTCGGCCGAGCGTCCGCGCTTCGATTCGCGCTTCACCTTCGACCGATTCGTGGTCGATGCATCGAATCGAGTCGCGTTCAACGCCGCCAAGGCGCTGGCCGAGCCGGGCAAGCCGCGCTTCAGCCCGCTCTACCTCCACAGCTCGACCGGCCAGGGCAAGACTCACCTGATGCACGCGATCGGCCACGCCTTTCTCGAGGCATGCCCGGAGGCGAGCGCGATCTACATGCCCGCCGAGCGCTTCATGTTCGAGTTCGTCCGCGCGGTGCGCGAGAAGGACACGTTCGCGTTCAAGGCGCGGCTGCGCGGTGTCGACCTGCTGATGATCGACGACCTTCAGTTCATCGCCGGCAAGGAATCGACTCAGGAGGAGTTCTTCCACACCGTCGACGAGTTCATGCGCGAGGGGAAGCGGCTCGTCATCGCTGCCGACCGCAGCCCACTGGCGCTCGAGGGGATCGAGGCGCGGCTCGCCTCGCGGCTCGGCGCTGGGCTAGCGGCCGACATCAAGCCCGCCGAGCTCGGGCTGCGCCGCGCGATTCTCGACCGCAAGCTGGAGGACATGCCGGGGGCCGCGGTGCCCGCCGACGTGCTCGACCTGCTCGCGGCGCGGATCAGCAGCAGCGTGCGCGAGCTCGAGGGTGCGCTCAACCGCCTCGTCGCCTATGCCCAGCTCAACGGCGAGACGGTGACGATCGAGTTCGCCGAGAGCGTGCTCGGCGAGGCGTTGCGCGGCAGCCAGCGCCGCATCACGATCGACGAGATCCAGAAGGCGGTGTCGTCGCATTTCGACGTCAAGCAGCTCGACCTCGTGTCGCAGCGCCGCGCCGTGGCGATCGCGCGTCCGCGCCAGATCGCGATGTACCTCGCCAAGCGCCTCACCACGCGCTCGCTGCCCGAGATCGGCCGCAAGTTCGGCAACCGCGACCACTCCACCGTGATCCACGCCGTCCGCCGGATCGAGGAGCTGCGCGGCACCGACAGCGAAATCGATGGCGCCGTGCGCAGCCTGATGCGCCAGCTCGAGGCCTAGAATCGTCCTCCGAGCGGAGGGGACGGGGGCGGGAGGCCTGTGCCTTCCGCCTCAAGCCTTCCTCTGTCGGCATCCTAGCGAAAGCTGGAATCTCGTGCCCCAAGCGCGATGCGGGTGACTGGACCCCAGCTTTCGCTGGGATGACGGTCAGGGACGTGCCTGCTCGTCGAGGAACGCCGCGACCTCGGCCAGGTCGACGTGGCGATCGAGATAGGTCGCCCCGATCGCCCGCGCGAGCAGGAAGGGCAGGGTGCCCGCGTCCATCTTCTTGTCGTGGAGCATATGCTCGACCAGTCGCGCGCCGCTCGCGGTGATGCCGGCACTGGCGAGATCATGGGGGAGGCCGCTCGCCCGGAGATGCGCTGCGACACGCGCGGCGTCCGCCGCCGGGCACAACCCCTGGCGCGCCGAGAAGGCGAAGGCGAGCGCCATCCCGGCTGCGACGCCCTCGCCGTGCAGCAGTCTGTCGGAGAAGCCGGTCTCCGCCTCGAGAGCATGGCCGAAGGTATGGCCGAGGTTGAGCAGCGCGCGCGTGCCCGTGGTCTCGCGCTCGTCCTCGCCGACGATCCTTGCCTTGGCGCCGACCGAATGGGCGATGGCATAGGCGCGCGCATCGGCGTCGCCGGCGAGCAGCGCCTCGCCATTGCCCTCGCACCAGGCGAAGAAATCGGCGTCGTCGATCAGACCGTATTTCACGACCTCGGCATAGCCCGCGCGCTGTTCGCGCAGCGGGAGCGTGTCGAGCAAGTCGGGGTCGATCAGCACGAGCGCCGGCTGGTGGAAGGCGCCGACCAGGTTCTTGCCCGCTCGCGCGTTGATCGCGGTCTTGCCGCCAACCGAGCTGTCGACCTGCGCGAGCAGGGTGGTCGGGATCTGCACGAAGTTGCAGCCCCGCTTCAGGATCGCCGAGGCGAAGCCGACCAGGTCGCCGATCACTCCGCCGCCCAATGCGATGACATGGTCGCCGCGCTCGATGCCGAGATCGAGCAGACGGTCGAGCAGCGATTCGAGCTGCGCCCAGCTCTTGGTGCCCTCGCCCGCGGGCAGCACGACCATCTCGCTCGCGAGATCGGCCGCGGCGAGAACCTCGGCGAGCCGCTGCGCATGCGGCGCGACATTGGCGTCGGTGACGATCACGAAGGGTCGCTTGCGCGCGAGCGGCGCCAAATGCTCGGCGGCGCGGTCGAGCAGCCCGCTCGCGATCCGGACCTCATAGCTGCGCGCGCCGAGCGCGACCGGGACGATCCTCATGCGCGCAGCGCCTCGAGGATCGCGTTGACCGTGGCGTCGTGCGGCGCGGACTTGCTCACCACATGGATCGGCGCGAGCGCATAGACCGGGTTGCGGACGGCGGCGAGTTCGGTGAGCACCTTCAAGGGATCCTTTCCACGAAGCAGCGGGCGGTGGTCGCGCTTGGACACGCGCTCGGCCAGGACATGTGGCGCCGCGTCCAGCCAGATCGCGATCGACTGGTCAAGGATCAGCGCGCGCGTCTCGGCATTGAGGAAGGCGCCGCCGCCGGTGGCGATCACCTTGGGCGTGCCGTCGATCAGCCGCGCGATCACGCGCCGCTCGCCGTCGCGGAAATGGTCTTCGCCGAAGCGCTCGAAGATCTCGGCGACGGTCATGCCCGCCGCCGCCTCGATCTCGTGATCCGCGTCGACGAAGGGCAGATGGAGACGCTGGGCGAGGCGGCGGCCCACCGTGGTCTTGCCCACGCCCATCAGCCCGATCAGCACGATTGGACGGGGCGGGACGACAGGATCGGCGGGACGGGTTTGCAGCATGGTCGCGGGGGCTATACAGCGAGGGCCGCGCTCGGGCAAAAGGCCTGATCGCCTGTACTGATATCCGGTTTTTGAGGGGGTCGATGTCCCGTTCGCTCGTCATCATCATCGTGGTCGCCGTGCTGTTGATCGGCGGCCTGTTCTTCCTTGCCGGGCGCGATACCGAGAAGCAGCCGGTGACCGTCGAGAAGGCCGTGCCGCTTGAAAATCTCGCGAACTAGCGTCGCGCTGACCGCGCTCGGCGTGGTGCTGGCGGCCGGCGCGGGGATTCCCGCGCTGGGCCAGGACCGTCCCGAATCGCTGCTGCCGCCGGGCTTCAACGACCCCGTCCCCGCGCCCGCGCCGGCGCCTGCCCCTGCCCCCGTGCAGCCGGCCGCGCCGCGTCCTGCCGCCGCACCGACGGGAACCGCTACAGCGGCGCCCGGCGCATCCCCGCCGCTCCCCTCGCCCACGCCGGGTGCGACTCCGACCGGGGTGCCCGGCGAGATCGATTATGCAGTGATCCAGCGCTACGAGCTGCCCGATTTCGCCAAGCGCTCGCTGACGCAGGTCGGGCCGTCCTCGCCGACGAGCGACGGGCTCCCTGCCAATGCCTTTGGCCGCGCCGATGGCGGCTTCCTCGAGACGCTGATGCGGCGGCTCGACGCGCCCATCGCCTCGCGTTGGCTGTCGATCGCGCTGCGCCGCGCCTTGCTGTCGCGAGTCGATACCCCCGGTGGGCTCAACGGCGCGGACTTCGCCGCCGAGCGCGCCTGGCTGCTGATTCGCATGGGCGAGGCCGAGGCCGCGCGCGCGATGGTGCAGTCGGTCGATATCGAGAATTATACGCCCAAGCTGTTCCAGATCGGTATGCAGGCGATGCTGGCGACCGCCGATCCGGGCGGCATGTGCCCGATGGTGGTACCTGCGCTGCGTACCGCGCCTGATCGCAACTGGCGCTTCGCCGAGGCGATGTGCGCGGGGCTGGAGGGCGATCCCAACAAGGCCGGGCCGCTGATCGATGCGGCGCGCCGCCGGATGAACAATTCCATCGACCTGCTGCTCGCCGAGAAGGTGGTCGGTATGGGCGTCTCGGGCCGCCGCGCGGTGACGATCGAATGGGACGCGGTCGACCAGCTGAGCGCTTGGCGCTGGGGCCTCGCGGTGGCGTCGGCGACCGAGGTGCCCGCCGAGCTCTACGGCACCGTTGGGCCGCAGGTGAATTACTGGCGCGCGACCGCGCCGGGGCTCGGCTGGCGCGACCGGATCGCGGCCGCGGAGGCGGCTGCGAGCCAGGGTGTGTTCTCGAGCCAGGCGCTGACCGACCTCTATGGCGAAATCGAGGAGCAGGAAGACGCGACCACCACCGAGGTGGCGGTCGCGCGCGACCTGCGCGCCGCGTTCACCGCCGCGACTCCGGCCGAGCGGGTCGAGCAGATGCGTTCGCTGTGGGACGAGCCGCAGAGCGCGGGCGCGCGTTACAGCCGCCTGATCCTGACCGCGCGGGCGGCGGCGCGGCTCAACCCCGATGCTGCGCTGGCCGAGGATGCCGACCGGCTGATCGCATCGATGCTGAGTGCCGGGTTCGATCGCGCCGCGATGCGCTGGCGCAGCGTTGCGTCGCGCGGCAGCGAGGGCTGGGCCATGCTGCTGCTCGCCGATCCGTCGGGCCGTCCGGTCTCGGCAGGCGACGCGGGCGCCTATACCGGCGCCAACCGCGCGCTCTACGCGGCGGCCATGGCGGGCGCCGGACGCGTGGCCGAGGGCGACGGCGTGCAGTTGATGCGCAGCGCTGGCGTGAATTTCGAAGCAGCCAATGCCTGGACCCGCGCGATCGGCGAGGCTGCGGAACGCGGCGAGCCGGGTACCGTGGTGCTGCTCGCCGCGGCGGGGATGCAGACGCGGGCATGGGAGGGCGTCTCGCCCGAGGCGCTCTACCACATCACCCGTGCGCTCAACCGGGTGGGGCTCGGCAACTATGCGCGGATGATCGCCGTCGAGGCGATCACGCGGCTTTGACCGGCGCCAGCCCCGGCGACGACCGCGCGCTGATCGAGCGCTTCCTCGAGATGATGGCGGCGGAGGCGGGCGCCTCGCGCAACACGATCGCGGCTTATGGCACCGACTTGCGGCTCGCGTCGGAGGCGCTGGCGGGTGGGCTGGCAGGCGCCGATCGCGCGGGAATCGAGAAGCTGGCCCACGCATGGCGCGACCTCTCCCGCGCGACCGTCGCGCGCAAGTCGGCGGCGCTGCGGCGCTTCTTCGCGTTTCTCGCCGATGAGGGGCTGCGCACCGATGATCCCGGTGGCGCGCTGCCGCGCCCGGGAAGCGGCCGCAGCCTGCCCAAGACGCTGTCCGCCGCCGACGTCGACCGGCTGTTCGCCGCGATCCAAGCGCGGATCGAGCGCGCGCCGCCGGATCCGCGCGACCTCCGGCTGCTCGCGCTGGTCGAATTGCTCTACGGCTCGGGGCTGCGCGCGACCGAACTCGTCTCGCTGCCGCGCAACGCGGTGCAGTCCGACAAGCCCTATCTGATCCTGCGCGGCAAGGGCGGACGCGAGCGGCTGGTTCCGCTGAGCGACCGCGCCCGCGCCGCCGTGGCGGCGTGGCGCGCGTATGTCGATGTGCAGCGGCCGTGGCTGTTCCCATCGGGAAAGAGCCATCTCTCGCGCGTGCGTCTCTACCAGATGATCCGCGCGCTCGCCGCCGAGGCAGGCATCCCGCCCGACCGGATCAGCCCGCACGTGCTGCGCCACGCCTTCGCCACGCATCTGCTCGAGGGCGGCGCGGACCTACGCGCGCTGCAGGCGATGCTGGGGCATGCCGATATCGCCACGACCGAGATCTACACTCATGTCGACAGCGCCCGACTGGTGCAGCTCGTCAACGAGCGCCACCCGCTCGCCGACCAGCCCAAGATCAAGCCACGCGTTGACGCGGGCAAAGAGGGGGCATAGGGCCGCGCCGATGGCTACTTTCCTCGAATTCGAGAAGCCGATTGCCGAGCTTCAAGCCCGTATCGACGAGCTGCGCGGCGCCGCGGCCGGCGGCGAGGTCGACATCGACAGCGAAGTCGCGAAGCTCCAGGCCAAATCGGACAAGTTTCTGCGCGACGCCTATTCGCGCCTGACTCCGTGGCAGAAGACGCTGGTCGCGCGCCATCCCGAGCGGCCGCACTTCAAGCACTATGTCGCGCGGCTGGTCACCGACTTCATGCCGCTCGGCGGCGACCGGGCCTTTGCCGACGACGCCGCGATCCAGGGCGGGCTCGGCCGATTCCGCGGGCAGCGGGTTATGGTGATCGGCCACGAAAAGGGCGACGACACCGCCAGCCGCCTCAAGCACAATTTCGGCATGGGCAAGCCCGAGGGCTATCGCAAGGCGATCCGCCTGGTCGAGCTCGCCGACAAGTTCGGCATCCCGGTGATCACCCTGGTCGATACCTCGGGCGCTTTCCCGGGCATGGAAGCCGAGGAGCGTGGTCAGGCCGAGGCGATCGCGCGCTCGACCGAGGCGTGCCTCAACGCCGGCGTGCCGCTGGTCGCGTCGATCCTGGGCGAGGGCGGCTCGGGCGGCGCGGTGGCTCTGGCCGCGGGCAATCGCGTGCTGATGATGGAGCACGCGGTCTATTCGGTGATCTCGCCCGAGGGCTGCGCTTCGATCCTGTGGCGCACCGCCGACAAGGCAGCCGAGGCGGCCGAGGCGATGAAGGTGACCGCGCAGCATTTGAAGGAACTCGGCGTGATCGACACGATCGTGCCCGAGCCGCTGGGCGGCGCGCATCGCGACCGGGACGCCGCGATCGATTCGCTCGGCGACGCGATCGAGGTGGCGCTCGGCGAACTGGCCGGGCAGAGCGCGGATGCGCTGCGCCAGAGCCGCCGCGCCAAGTTCCTGGCGATGGGCCGCGCCTGAGTTCCTGGACGCGTTTCGGCATCACCGGCTGTCGCACCAATGAAAAAGGGCGGCGGACCCTTGAGTCCGCCGCCCCGTTTTCTGTCTTCGAAATGAGGGTCTTACGACGCCTTCATGTTCGACGAGACGTTGGTGAAGGTGGTCTTGAGCTGGTTGCCCAGGCCCTGCATCGCGGCGATCGCGGCGACGGCGATCAGAGCGGCGATCAGGCCGTACTCGATGGCGGTCGCGCCCTTCTTGTTGCCGAAAATCTTGCGGATCGTGTTCATACCGGTCTCCATCCTGTTCACAACTTCAGTTACCCGGCTGCACGCGGGATGAAGCCCCCCGGTCCAGCAACTACGGAAATTACGGGGCGGAAGTTAACAAAGGACTTAGACGCGCCGGTTCGCGTGCAAGATCAGCGGGCGTTCTGGACAGCCGAGCTGACGTTGTTCCACATGCCCGTGGTGGTGCCGGCGAGTTCGATCAGCGCCAGCATCATGGCGAGGACGATGAGCGCGAGGATCAGGCCATATTCGACCGCGGTCGCGGCGCGGCGACAGCGCAGGAGACGGCCATAAAGTGTCGTCAGCACTTGCATCCGTGCAGTCTTGTCCGATTGAGCTTGCCGAAAGTTAGGGAAACAAGATTAACGAAAAGTCGATGTTGAAAATTGCTAGCTCCGATTCGGTGATGCCTGCCGATGCTTTGCTCATGGTGGTCGCGGCGGCGCTGGTGGATGGCGACGGCCGCGTGCTGGTGCAGCAGCGTCCGCCGGGCAAGCCGATGGCAGGCTTGTGGGAATTCCCCGGCGGAAAGGTCGATCCGGGCGAGCTGCCCGAGGCGGCGCTGTGCCGCGAGCTGGAGGAGGAGCTCGGCATCGGCGTCGAGCGCGCCTGCCTTGCTCCCGCGACCTTCGCGAGCGAGGCGCTGGGCGAGCGGCACCTGCTCCTGCTCCTCTACGCGCTGCGCAAATGGAACGGGGCGCCGCAGCCGCGCCATGCCACCGCGCTCAAATGGGTGCGTCCGCTCGAGTTGCACCGGCTGGAGATGCCGCCCGCCGACAAGCCGCTGATCGGTCTGCTCGAGGCGTTGATCTAGGGGCCGTGATCAATCTTGGGGTTTGAGCGCCGCGGCGAGCGAGGCAGTGGCCGAGCCGCGCCGCGCCGGCTGTGGCTGCGAAGGATCGGGCGCCCAGCCGGTCAGGAAGATTGCATCGAAACGCTCCGTGGTGCGGTCCTCGGCATCGGTGCGCGCGGCGAACGCGGCAGCGGCGCCACCCACGGTGGCACGGGAAAGCGGTGAGAAGGGCAGCAGGCTGGTCCCGGCCATGCCGCGCAGGTCACGGACCAGGTCGAACAGGCTCGCATAGCGGACGTTCAGGCTCTCGACATCGGCCACAGGCAGCGCGAAGCCCGCGCGGACGAGCAGATCGCCCGCGGCGCGTACGTCGATCTGCGGATGGACTCGCGCCGCCGGCCGGTCGGCCTCGGCTTCGAGCAGCACCGCGCGCAGCGTCGAGAGTGTGGAACCACCGAGGAACGCGCCGAGGAACAGCCCGTCGGGCCGCAGGGCGCGGCGGACCAGCGCCAGGGCGCCGGGCAGGTCGTTGACCGTGTCGAGGCTGCCCGCGGCGACGACGAGGTCGAAGCTGGCGTCGGGGAAATGCGGCTGATCCTCTTCGCCCTGGATGCCCCCCGCCATCGCGGCGAAGCGCGCGCCCGCATCGATCCGCGTCACTCGCGCGCCCGGCGGGGGAACGAAACTGCCGTCGAAGCAGCCGAGATCGAGCACGTCGGCGAAGGTGCGGCGTACCGCGTCGAGCCGCTCGGCGATTCCCTCCAGCATCCACTCCCGGATGAACGCGGCATCGGCGAAGCGCGGCGCGGCGCGGTCGCGGCGGGCGCGGCGGCGGGTGCGGTCGAAGATCTCGGGCGGTGGCGCAGCTGAAGTCACGGGGCGGCTTGTGCCGGTTTCGCGGCTACGCGACAAGAAGCGCCGTGGGGGCACGCCAACCGATCCTGAAACTCATCGCGCTGGCGCTCCCGCCGCGCTGCCCGGGCTGCAGCGAGGTGGTCGAGGCCGATCACCGTTTCTGCGCGTCATGCTGGGGCGAGTTCACGCTGATCGCGCCGCCCTGGTGCGCCGCGTGCAATCTGCCCTTCGAATTCGACCGCGGCGAGGAAGCGTTGTGCGGCCAATGTCTCGCGGTGCCGCCTGTTCATGACGGGGTACGCGCGGCAGTGGCCTATGGCCCGGCTGCGCGCGCGCTCGTGCTCAAGCTCAAATATGGCGGGCGCACCGCTTATGCCGCCACCGCCGCGCGGCTGATGGCGCGGCTGATGCCGGGGGATGCCGAGCTGCTGGTGCCGGTGCCGCTCCATCGCTGGCGCATCTGGGGGCGAGGCTTCAACCAGGCGGCGCTGATCGCGCACGAGCTCGCGCGGCTGCGCGGTGTCCCGGCCGATTTGGATCTGCTCCGCCGGATCAGGGCCACGCCGGTGCTGCGCGGGCTGGGCGCTCGCGGGCGGGCGAAGGCGGTGGCCGGCGCCTTTGCGGCGGCGCCCGGTGCACGCGAACGCGTTGCGGGGCGGTCGGTTGTCCTGGTCGACGACGTCTTCACCAGCGGCGCGACCGCCGACGCCTGTGTGCGCCTGCTCAAGCGCGCGGGCGCGGCGCGGGTGACGATTCTGTGCTGGGCGCGCGTGCTCGATCCCGATGCGGCCGATTGACAAGCGCGGGCCGCGCTCTCACCTCAATGAAATGGCGAAGATCGAAATCTACACCAAGGCGTTTTGCGGCTTCTGCGCGCGGGCCAAGGCGCTGCTCGACAGCAAGGGCGTCGGCTATGAGGAGTTCGACCTGACGATGGGCGGGCCCAAGCGGCAGGAGATGATCCAGCGCGCCGATGGCCGCACCACCGTGCCGCAGATCTTCATCGACGGCGTGCATATCGGCGGGTCCGACGATCTCGCCGCGCTCGAACGCGAGGGCAGGCTGGACGCGCTGCTGAACGCATGAAGGCCGCGATCCTCCAGATGACGAGCGGGATCGACCCGCTCGCCAATGCGCGCACGCTGACCGACGGCGTGGCTCAGGCGGCGGGGGAGGGTGCGGCAATGCTGTTCACGCCCGAGATGTCGGGCCTGCTCGACCGCGACCGTGCCCGCGCGGCGGCGAGCCTCATCGCGGAGGGCGACGATCGCGTGCTCGCCGCAGTGCGCGAGGCGGCGGCGAAGCACCACATCTGGGTGCATCTCGGCTCGCTGGCGCTTCGGGGCGAGGCCGACGGCCGCTTCGTCAATCGCGGCTTCGTGATCGACGAGAGCGGCGCGATCCGCGTGCGCTATGACAAGCTCCACCTGTTCGACGTCGATCTGCCCACCGGCGAGCGCTGGCGCGAATCCGACGCCTATGCCCCCGGCGCTAGTGCTGCGGTGGTCGAGACCCCGCTCGGCATGCTCGGCCTGTCGATCTGCTACGACCTGCGCTTCCCCGATCTGTTCCGCGCGCTCACCGATGCCGGCGCGACCCTGTTGTCGGTGCCGGCGGCGTTCACCCGGCCGACCGGCGCGGCGCACTGGCACGTGCTGCTGCGCGCGCGGGCGATCGAGGCGGGCGTGCACGTCATCGCCGCGGCGCAGGCGGGTACGCATGCGGACGGCCGCGCGACCTATGGCCACAGCCTCGCGGTCGATCCCTGGGGCGAGGTGCTGCTCGACATGGGCGACGGGCCGGGTCTGGGCTTCGCCGAGATCGATCCGGCGCGCGTCGCGGAGGTGCGCTCGCGCGTGCCGGCGATCGCGCATCGCCGCGCAATCCCGCCGGTCGAGGTGGTGCGATGATCGTCTTCGACCTGCGCTGCACCGCCGGCCACGTGTTCGAGGCGTGGTTCGGATCGAGTGCGGACTATGAGAGTCAGCGCGAGCGGGCGCTGGTCGCCTGCCCTCTGTGCGGCGATACTGCGATCGACAAGGCGGTGATGGCGCCCAATGTCGCTGCCAAGGGCAACCGCCGCGTCGACACTGGGTCCGCGGCCGGTAAGCCCGATCCCAGACAACTGATGGCTGCGCTCGCGCAGGCACAGGCGAAGATGCTCGAAGGCTCGAAATGGGTCGGCGTCGCCTTTGCCGACAGGGCGCGCGCGATGCATCTCGGCGACGAGGCGCATGCCCCGATCCACGGCCAGGCGAGCGTCGAGGAGGCCAAGGCGCTGATCGAGGAAGGTGTGCCGGTCGCACCGCTGCCGTTGCCCGTGGTCCCGCCCGAGCAGCGCAACTGAAGCTTGTCACCGCTGCAAACAGGGTTGGCGGCGCCTTCCAAACCCGGTTATTGGGGCGCGAGTGACTCCGTAGCTCAGCAGGATAGAGCATCAGATTCCTAATCTGAGGGCCGCGCGTTCGAATCGCGCCGGGGTCACCATTTTTCCCGACATGTATTCCGCAGTCCGGCCCGCGCACCACCGCAGCGCCGTCCTTTCGCGCTTGCAACAAACTCGTATGACCTTTAACCGCTCCTGCGAATCGTTATCAATATCAGGGGTGCCAGATGTCCGCTCGCCGTCACGGGAAGTTTTCAGCCACGTTGTCGCGTGCAGCACTGATCGCGTGTGCACTGGCGGCACCCTCGCTCGCGGCGGCGAATGATAGCGACGATACCGATACAGGTGACGGTCGGGCCGGCGAGACCGTAGTCATTACCGGCGTCAACACCAGGGGCACTGGATCGGGCACCAAGACCGACACCCCGCTGATGGAGACGCCGCAGAGCATCACCGTGATCGACGGCGCCGAGCTCGAGCTGCGCAACGTCCAGTCGATCAACCAAGCGCTCGGCTATGTCGCGGGCGTCTCGCCCAACCAGCGCGGCGGCATGGTCACGCGCTACGACCAGCTCATCCTCCGCGGTTTCGCGCCGGGGGTGTATCAGGACGGCATGCGGCTGATCGCCGGGCCCTATTCGATGCCGCAGATCGACTTCAACCGCATCGAGCGGATCGACATCGTCAAGGGGCCGGCCTCGGTGCTCTACGGCAACTCCACGCCCGGCGGCCTGGTCAACCTGGTCAGCAAGCTGCCCGAAGCGACCGCGTTCGGCCGCGTCGAGCTGCAGGCGGGCAATTACGACACGCTGCGCGCGGTGGCCGACGTCAACCAGCCGCTCGATCGCGACGGCCGCCTGCTGTTCCGCATCGTCGGCGGCTGGCAGCAGAGCGACGGGCTGACCGAGGGGACGTTCTCCGAACGCTATCATGTCAGCCCGATGCTGACCTTCGCGCCGACCGATCGGACCAGCCTGACCTTGCTCGCCGCCTATCAACATTCGCCCTCGGGCGGCGGCTATTCGGGCGTCCCCGCTTATGGCTCTGTGCTGCCCAATCCGTTCGGCGAGCTGCCTCGCGACATCAACACCGGCGATCCCGGCTATGAGCGCTACGACCACCGCCAGAAGGCGATCGCCGCCTTCTTCCGCCACGAGTTCAACGAGAGCCTGAGCTTCCGCTCGAACCTGCGTTTCCAGAATAACGAGCTGAGCTACCGTCAGCTCTATGTCGCGGGCTTCGCGCGCACCGCCGATGGCCTCAGCAGCGACTATTCGACGATCATCCGCGGTGGCGGCGGCGCGGACGAGGATTTCGACACGCTGACGCTCGACAACCATTTCGCCGCCAAGTTCGCGACCGGGCCGGTGCAGCACAATGTGCTGGTCGGCATCGACTATCAGAACATCACGGGCGAGAACTTCCAGCAGTTCAACACCGGGGTCTCCAACGATCCGCAGACGAGCATTCCCAATCTCAGCCTGTTCAACCCGGTCTATGGCGGAACGCTGCCGAGTTTCGACCTCACCGTCCTGTCGCCCGGCTATATCAACACCTATGGCAAGCGCACCCAGGTCGGGCTCTACCTCCAGGACCAGATCGCGATCGGCCGGCTCCAGCTCATCGCGAGCGGGCGCTTCGACTGGTACGATCAGACGACGCGCAACAAGAAGCTCGCGGTCGGGCAGGCAAACGCCGCAACCTTCCTGTCGCAGAGCGCCTTCACCGCCCGGCTGGGCGCGCTCTACGAGTTCGAGTTCGGGCTTTCGCCCTATGTCAGCTATTCGGAATCGTTCGAGCCGCAGACCGGGTCGCGCTATGTGCCGGGAAGCAGTCCGTTGAGGACCGAGCCGTTCGAACCCGTTACCGGCCAGCAATATGAGGCGGGGCTGAAGTTCCAGCCCAGGGGGACCAACGCGATCTTCACCGCCTCGGTCTATGATCTGCGGCGCCAGAAGGTGCCGGTGGCCGATCCGGGCGCGCCGGGCAACGGCCTCCCGTCCAACTCGCAGATCCAGATCGGCGAGGTGCGCGTGCGCGGCGTCGAGCTGGAAGGGCGGGGCGAGGTCATCCGCGGGCTCGATGTGGTGTTCGCTGGCAGCTACACCGATGCGATCATCACCCAGGGCACGCCCGCGATCCGCGCCAACGCCAGCACCGGAGCGGTCCCGACCACCACGGGCACGCGCCAACTCGGCACGCCCGAGTGGCTCGCATCGGGCTTCGTATCGTATGATTTCGGACGGAATGCATCGGTCACCGGCGCGCTGGGCGGGCTGACGCTCGGTGGCGGCGTGCGCTATGTCGGCGGATCGGACGGCACCACCCAATATGCCGTGATCAATGGCCTCGCCACCTTCCAGCGCTTCACGACGGACTCGTTCACGCTGGTGGACGCGGTGATCGGCTATGACCTCGGCAAGGCGAGCGGCGCGCTCACCGGGCTCAGCCTCGCGGTCAACGCCGCCAATCTGTTCGACGCGCGCCACGTCAGCGCCTGTCCGTTCAACAACAGCTGCTATTTCGGCGCGGGGCGCACCGTGGTCGGATCGGTGCGGTTCAACTGGTAGCGAGCCGCCACCGCGTAGCGCGGGAATGAGAAAGCCCCCGAAGCGTGCTGCTTCGGGGGCTTCTTGCATGTCGATCCGGCGCTGGCGCCGGAGCCGATCAGCTGACGTGCTTGGCGATATGCTTGTTCAGCTCGAACATCGTCGCCTTGTCGCCGCCGAAAATCTTCTTCAGCTTGTCGTCGGCCAGGATCTCGCGCTTGTTGGCGGGGTTCTGGAGATTGTTCTTCTTGATGTGGTCCCACATCTTGCTGACGATTTCGCTGCGCGGCAGCGGGCCGGTGCCGACGATCGCGGCAAGGTCGGCCGAGGGGGTGACGGGCTTCGCGATGCCGCCACGGGCCCCGCCGGATGCCTTCTTTTCCGCCATATTTTCTTCTCCTCTGCGAGCCGGTGAATTAGCCACCGGCTCAAATCTTGGTCAGCGCCGACGGCGTGTGGGCTGCTTTCCCTCCGTTGTCGCTGCGAACGATGTACTGTGGTTCTTCGCGCGATGCACGTACTTGATGGCCTTTCAAGACCATATCCGACGTTTGTTTGTGGAGAACTTCGCCCTTTTCGGTGCCTTCGCGCGATTTCCACGACGCAGTCGCCCGCCCTGGGCGCCCAGGCCATGCCGATTCTCCGATCCTGGGAATAATCGCGAAGGGCGCCCCCGGTTTCCCGGGTGCGCCCTCCTGTCGCCGTCACGGCTCGGCTGGTCCCGATTACCTCAGAACTTCACGCGCGCCTTCACGCCGTAGAAGCGCGGCGGCGAGGGATAGACCGCGAAGCTGCTGCCCTGCTCAGGGATCGGGAACGAGGTGATGTTGTAATAGGTGTCGAATAGGTTCTCGACATAGGCCTCGAGCCCGAAGCGGCCACCTTCGCCGAAATTGAGGCCGACGCGCGCGTTGACGATGCTGTAGCCGTCATTGGTGGTGAACGGCCGTGCGATCGGGTTGTTGATCGTGTTCGCATCGCTGTTGGTGCGCCAGTCGACATGGACCAGCGCGCCGACATTGTCGCTGATCTGCGGCGTCCAGGTGATGGCGCCGGTGATCACGTTGCGCGGCGAGTTGGTCAGCGGCCTGCCATTGTCCGATCCCGCGAGCGGATCGCGCACCTCGGTCTCGAGCAGCGTGTAGTTGAGCGCGAAGGTGAGATCCGAGCTCGGGCGGATCACCGATTCAAGCTCGATGCCCTTCGAGATCACCTTGTCGAAGTTGCGCACCACGAAGCGCGTCCCTTCGAACTGGTTGTTCTGATAGCCCTTGAACTCCTGGTAGAAGGCCGCGGCGTTGAACTGGAAGCCGCGCAGCGGGTTGGTCTTGAAGCCGACCTCGAAGGCATCGACCGTCTCGTTGTCGAACTCGAGATCGGCGACCTGCGCGCCGTTGCCGCCGAGCAGAATCGAGTCGAACGAGCCGCGGTCGAGATTGTAGCCGCCCGATTTGTAGCCGCGGTCATAGCCGCCATAGAACAGCACATCGTCGCTGATCTTGAACGCGAGCTTGGCGGTGCCGGTGAACTCGTTCTCGCTGCGGTCGCCGTTATAGGTGCCGTTGAACTCCGAGTTGATCGTCGGATTGCAGGTGTAGAGATGCGCGAGGCTGAACAGCCCCGCCGCGTTGAGCGCGCCGCGATAGAGCGCCGCGTTCGGGTTGAGCCAGAAGGAGCAGGCCGGGACCGCGGCGTTGAGGTTCGCGTTGATGTCCTTGGTCTCGTGGTTCCAGCGCAGGCCCAGCGTCAGCGAGACATTGTCGGTGATGTTGATGATGTTGTGCGTGAAGATCGCGAACGCCTCGGTGTCCACCGTGTAGCGGTCGGCCTGCTGGCCGGCCCCGTCGGGCGTGCGCGGGATCGGCTGGAGGAAGGTCGCGAGCACCGCCGGCCCGCCTGCCGCCGCGGCGGCCGCGAGCGTCGGATTGCTGGCGAGCAGCACCTGGCCCATCAGCGGCACGCCGGGCAGCGTCCCGAACAGCTGCGCGCCGCTGGGCAGTGCCGCGCTGCGGGTCAGCTGGTTGACGATACCGTCGACGAACTGGTCGGTCTGGGTGCCGAAGCGGACGGTGTCGGTCAGCGTGAGCTTCTCGTTCAGGTAGAAGCCGCCGACCAACCAGTCGAGCTTCCCGTCGAACGCGCTGCCCTTGAGGCGGATTTCCTGGGTGAAGTCGCGGATACCGGTGCGATAGCCGTCGCGATAGGCGCGATCGAGGCCGGAGAAGTCGATGTCCTGGCTGCGCGTCGCCTTCCAGTCGCGCCACGAGGTGATCGAGGTGAGCGAGACGTCGCCCAGATCCCAGTCGAGCTGGCCCGAGACGCCCCATTCCTTGACCCGCTCGGTCAGGTCGCGGTTGGGCGAGGTCGCCATCTGGCGGCCTTCGGGATCGAACGGCCGGACGATGCCGTCGCGGCCCGCCGCGCCGCCGGCGAGCGGGTTGGCGGCGAGCGCCTCGATCAGGTTGCTGGTGACGAAGCCGAGCAGGCCGCCCGCGACGCTGGTGTCGCGGCCCGAGGGATAGAGGACAAAGCCCGAGCCGCTATTGAGCGCGCCGCAGCACGCTTCGTCGGTCTCGGCATAGTCGCCGATCAGGCGGAAGACGATGTTGGTCGTCTCGAACTTGGCCTGGCCGCGCACGAACCAGCGATCGACATTGTTGAAGTCGCGGCCGGTGTTGGGGTCGGTGATATAGCCGTCGCGCTTGTGATAGCCGCCGTCGACGCGCAGCGCGAGCTGCTCGCTCACCCCGCCGGTCAGGCCGGCCTTGACCTCGATCTCGTCATAATTGCCGTAGCTCGCCTCGGCATAGCCGCCGAGGTCGAACGAGGGTCCCTGCGTGGTGATGCTGAGCGCGCCGGCCGAGGTGTTGCGGCCGAACAGCGTGCCCTGCGGGCCGCGCAGCACCTCGACCCGGTCGATCGGGGGCAGGTCGGCCAGCGCGACGCCCGCGCGGGCACGGAACACGCCGTCGATGAACACGCCCACCGCCGGCTCGAAGCCCGGGTTGTCGCCCGCGGTGCCGATGCCGCGGATGCGCAGCACCACGCCGGTCGCGGCCGACTGGCCGGTGGTCACCTGAAGGCTCGGCGTCACCTGGCGCAAGCCACGAATGTCGCTGGCGCCGGTATTTTCGAGTTGCTCGGCGCCGACCACGCTGACCGCGATCGGCACGTCCTGCGCGACCTGCGCACGGCCGGTGGCGGTGACGACCACCTCGCCTTCGTCGGCCGAACTGGTTTCCTCCGGCGCGGGGGCGGGCGTCTCCTGCGCGAAGGCGGGAGCCGTGGCCATCAACGCGATGGCGGACGCGGTGAGCAGTTGGAACTTCCGCATGAAAGGTCTCCTCTCTGGGCGGTGCCGCTGCTTTGGCGGTCACCTGTCTAAGTTGTCGCGGAAGCTACCGTTCCGGGAATCCTTACGTCAACGTCAAATCACGCTAGGAATCCCGCGGAAATGCTTGCTATTCCGGTTCGGGACGGGTTGTTGCTCGAGCGCAACACAGGCAAGCGGGCTTGCCGTAGCGTCAGGTACCAAGGATGAGGCGGCCACGGCCATGAGCGTTCACGATCACGACGAACCCGATGACGGCGATATCGTCGCCCCGCTGCCGAAGATCGCGGTGCCCGACGAGGTCGCGGAGGCAGTGCGCACGCTGCTGCGCTGGACCGGCGACGACCCGACTCGCGAGGGGCTGCTCGACACGCCGACGCGCGTTGCGCGCGCCTGGAAGGAATATTGCCAGGGCTATGGCGAGGACCCCGCGCACCACCTGAGCCGCGTGTTCGAGGAAGTCGGCGGCTATGACGAGATCGTCCTGCTCAAGGACATCCCGTTCCAGTCGCATTGCGAGCATCACATGGCGCCGATCATCGGCAAGGCGTCGATCGCCTATCTCCCGCAGGACCATGTCGTCGGCATCTCCAAGCTCGCGCGTGTGCTCCACGCCTATGCGCGGCGGCTGCAGGTGCAGGAGCGGCTGACCGCCGAGGTCGCCGACTGCATCTGGAACCACCTCCACCCGCGCGGCGTCGCGGTGGTGATCGACGCGAGCCACGCCTGCATGACCGCGCGCGGTGTGCGCACGCCGGGCGTCGGCATGGTCACCAGCCGCATGATGGGCGTGTTTCGCGAGGACGAGCGCAGCCGCAAGGAAGTGCTGGCGCTGATGGGCTATTGACCGATGCGCGTGCTCGTCACCGGCGGCGCGCGACGGATCGGCGCGGCGATCGTGCGCCACCTCGCCGCCGCCGGGCACCGCGTCGTGGTGCATCATCATGACTCGCACGACGAGGCGGAGGCGCTCGCCGCCGAACTTGGCGTGGCGCTGGTCACCGCCGACCTCGCCGATGCGGCGGAGACGCGCGGACTGGTGCAGGCGGCTGCGGCGGGGCTGGGCGGGCCGGTCGAGGGGCTCGTCAACAACGCTTCGATCTTCAGCTGGGACGCGGTGCCGGTGGCGGACTATGCCGGCCTCGACCGGCACATGCACGTCAATCTCGGCGCGCCGCTGGTGCTGGCGTCGGCGCTGGCGGCTCAGACAGGCCTGACGGAGGGCGCGGTCGTCAACCTGCTCGACCAGAAGCTCGCCAACCCCAACCCCGATTTCCTCACCTACACGCTGAGCAAGGCGGCGCTGGGCGAGGCGACGCGGCTGCTGGCGATGGCGCTCGCCCCGCGCATCCGCGTCAATGCGGTGTCGCCCGGCCTGACCTTGCCCTCGCTCGATCAGAGCGCCGACGAGTTCGCGCGCGTCGCGTCGCGCAACCTGCTCGAGCAGCCGGTGGCGGTCGAGGATATTGCCCGCACGGTCGAGCATCTGCTCACCGCGCGCAGCGTCACCGGCCAGAACCTCTTCGTCGATTGCGGCCAGCGCTTCGTGCGCCGGGACGGCGACGTGATGTTCGAGACGCGTGAGCGGCCGCGTGGCTGAATACACCATCTTGCTCGAGGGGCTCGAGGTCGTGATCGGCCTCGGCATCCACGACCATGAGCGCGCCGCGCCGCAGCGCGTTGCGGTGAGCGTGTGGCTGACTTGCGCCTATGACGGCGTGCCCGAGGACAGGATCGAGGCGGTGGTCGATTACGACTATCTGCGCGAAGGTATCCGCGCGCTCGGGCAGGCCCGGCATATCGAGCTGCAGGAGACGTTGTGCGAGGAAGTCGCGCGGCTCGCGCTCGCGGCCGACACGCGCGTGCGCGAGGTCAAGGTGCGCTCGATGAAGCTCGACGTCTATCCTGACGCGCGGGTGGGGTGCGAGGTGGTGCGGCGGCGCGATTGAGCTTTTGGACTTGGAGGAAGCCGACTCCCGCCCTATGTCCGCACCGGCTCATCGTTCAGCGCTGGGCAACATGGGGATGTTACAGGTTAGAATCGTGCAATTGCTGCTGTTTCTTTCCGCCCTGCTGGCGGGTCTGACCGGTGCCTTCACCGGCGACCGCGACCTGCGCGCGGCGCAGCGGCAGAGCGAGACGGCGATCACGCGTGCTGCCGAGACGGTTGCCGACGCGGTCGCTGCCACCACGGCCACCCGCAGCATCGTCCTTCCCGCAGTGCCGCAGCGTCCCGCCGCGGCGTCCTTCGCGATCCATGCCGCGCCGGCGCTTCGTCCCGCGCGGCTGACGAGCGAACGCCGGCTCGAATAGCCGCGCTGCCGCCCGGGCACACGGGCGGCCCTTCTCGAATCTTGAACGATGCGCTCGGTCGTCCGGGCGCGCATCCCGCAATTTCATACGACTGGAATCCATCATGCTCGGCGGTTTGGCCAAATCCCTGTTCGGTTCGTCCAACGACCGGTACGTCAAAGGCCTCGGGGCCATCGTCCAGAAGATCAACGGCTTCGAGCCCGCGCTGCAGGCGCTGTCCGACGAGGAACTCGCGCAGCAGACCGTGAAGTTTCGTGCTCGCCTCGCCGAGGGCGAGAAGCTCGACTCGATTCTCCCCGAAGCCTTCGCGACGGTGCGCGAGGCATCGCGCCGCGTGCTCGGCATGCGCCATTTCGACGTGCAGATGATCGGCGGCATCGTGCTCCATCGCGGCGAGATCGCCGAGATGCGCACCGGCGAGGGCAAGACGCTGGTCGCGACGCTGGCGGTCTATCTCAACGCGCTGCCGGGCGAGGGCGTCCACGTCATCACCGTCAACGACTATCTCGCCCGCCGCGACGCCGAGTGGATGGGCCAGATCTACAAGTTCCTCGGCCTCACCGTCGGCGTGATCGTGCCTAACCTTGCCGACCACCAGCGCCGCGAGGCCTATGCCGCCGACATCACCTACGGCACCAACAACGAGTTCGGCTTCGACTATCTGCGCGACAACATGAAGTATGACCGCGCATCGATGGTCCAGCGGCCCTTCAAGATGGCGATCGTCGACGAGGTCGACTCGGTGCTGATCGACGAGGCGCGCACGCCGCTGATCATCTCGGGCCCGACCGACGACAAGTCGGAGCTGTACATCGGCGTCGACGCGATCGTGAAGCAGCTCGACGAGAGCCTGTACGAGAAGGACGAGAAGCAGAAGAGCGTCGTCCTGACCGAGGACGGGATCGAGACCGCCGAGCGCATGCTCGAGGCGGCCGGGCTGCTCCAGGGCGCCAACCTCTACGATTTCGAGAACACGCAGGTGGTGCACCACCTCAACCAGGCGCTGCAGGCGAACGTCATGCGCAAGCGCGACATCGACTACATCGTCAAGGACGGCAAGGTCATCATCATCGACGAGTTCACCGGCCGCATGATGGACGGCCGCCGCTGGTCGGACGGGCTGCACCAGGCGGTCGAGGCCAAGGAAGGTGTCAACATCGAGCCCGAGAACCAGACGCTCGCCTCGATCACCTTCCAGAATTATTTCCGCATGTATCCCAAGCTCTCGGGCATGACCGGCACCGCCGCGACCGAGGCGGCCGAGTTCTTCGACATCTACAAGATGAACGTCGTCTCGATCCCGACCAACGTGCCGGTGCAGCGGATCGACCAGGACGACGAGTTCTACAAGACGCAGCAGGACAAGTTCATCGCCATCGCCCGCACGATCAAGGAACATGCGGCGAAGGGGCAGCCGGTGCTGGTCGGTACCGTCTCGATCGAGAAGTCGGAGCTGCTCTCCGAATATCTTCGGAAGGAAGGCGTCGACCATTCGGTCCTCAATGCCCGCCATCACGAGAACGAGGCGCATATCGTGGCGCAGGCCGGGCGCTTGGGCGCGGTGACGATCGCCACCAACATGGCCGGCCGCGGCACCGACATCCAGCTCGGCGGCAATGTCGAGTTCCGTATCGAGGACGAACTGCGCGACATGCCCGAGGGGCCGGAGCGCGAAGCGGCGATCGCCCAGATCAAGGCCGAGGTCGCGGCCGAGAAGCAGAAGGTGCTCGAGGCCGGCGGCCTGTTCGTGCTCGGCACCGAGCGCCACGAGAGCCGCCGCATCGACAACCAGCTGCGCGGCCGCTCGGGCCGCCAGGGCGACCCGGGCCTGTCGCGCTTCTACCTGAGCCTCGACGACGATCTGCTGCGCATCTTCGGCCCCGACACGCTGTTCGCCAAGATGATGCGCAACAACATCGCCGACGGCGAGGCGATCGGCAGCAAGTGGCTGACCAAGGCGATCGAGACCGCGCAGAAGAAGGTCGAGGCGCGCAACTACGACATCCGCAAGCAGGTCGTCGAATATGACGACGTCATGAACGACCAGCGCAAGGTGGTGTACGAGCAGCGCGCCGACATCATGGACGCCGAGACCGTCGGCGACGTGGTCGAGGACATGCGCGCCGAGACGGTCAACGACATCGTCGGCCAGGCCTGCCCGCCCGAGACCTATCCCGAGCAGTGGGACCTCGAGGGCCTCAAGGAGAATGTCCACAAGACGCTCGGCGTCGAGGCGCCGATCGAGCAGTGGATCGCCGAAACCGACGGGATCGAGCCCGAGGACGTCGAGAACAAGGTCCGCGAGCTCGCCGACGCCAGGGTCAAGGCCAAGTCCGACGATCTCGACCCCGAGACCTGGATGCAGATCGAGAAGTCGATCCTGCTGCAGAATCTCGACCATCACTGGAAGGAGCATCTCGGCCTGCTCGACGCGCTGCGCCAGGTCGTTCACCTGCGCGCCTATGCGCAGAAGACGCCGATCAACGAGTATAAGCAGGAAGCCTTCGCGATGTTCGAGCGCATGCTCGCCAATATCCGCGAGGACGTGACGCGCACTTTGGCCTGGGCCGAGTTCCAGTTCCAGCCGCCGCCCGAGCTTCCCGATCTGCCCGATTTCCTGACGACGCACATCGATCCGCTGACCGGCATCGACAATAGCGGCGACTGGGATGCGGGCGCGGCCGGGCTGATCTCGAACGAGCTCCCGCCGATGCAGATCCCGCGCCCCGAAGGCGAGGTGCTGAGCGACGATCCCGCGTCATGGGCGGGCCGCGTCAGCCGCAACGCGCCGTGCCCGTGCGGTTCGGGCCGCAAGTACAAGCACTGCCACGGGGCGCTGTAGCGGTTCGCTTAGCCCCACCCCTGAAAGGGGAGGGGCTAAAGGAAAAGGGCCGCCCGGTCTCCCGGACGGCCCTTTTCTTGCCTCAACCTGGTCTCAGCGCGGGCGCGGCGGCTGCGCGATCGAGGGGCCGAGATTGTCGAGCACCTCGCGCGCGCTGAACGCGCGGACATTGTCGGGCTTGCGGCCGCGGCCGACGACGATCTCCGCGCTCGCCTCGTAGCGGTCGACCGTGCGCACGTCGATGTCGCGGTCCCAGAAGGGATCGCCGTAGAAGGGGCTCCAGCCGCGCCAGCCCCAGCGCGGGCTGTAATAGCGCCACGACGGGCCCCAATAGCCCCACGGGCCCGAGTGGAACGGACGGTCGATATAGGTCCGCGTCTTCTTCTCGGTATCGCGGTCGGCGAGGGTGAAATAGTCGTAACCGCGCTCGACCGTGAGCTGCGCGGCGCGATAGAGCAGGTAGCGCTCGACCGTCTCGCGCGAGGTGAGGCTGTTGCCGGCGAAGGTGACGCGGAAGCGGTTGCTCTCGATCTGCTCGTCCCAATAGCCGGTGCGGTAGGAACCGCTGCCGGTGGCGGGCTGATAGGGCGTCGGCGTCGCGCAGGACGCGAGCACGGATGCCGACGCGAGGGCGAGGGCAAGCGCTGCGACCCGCGAA